>CALUYP010000037.1 GCA_944325055.1 uncultured Elusimicrobiales bacterium
GAAATTCATTTTTTAGAAGGGAATGGTTATAAATAAAAATTTGCTCCGTATAGGAACAGGAATACTCAGCTTGGGAATCCTTATATTACCTAATATAGGGTATTCCCAAGGCGCTTTTAAAGACATTGATACTTTATTAGAAGACAATAAAGTAGAAGAAACTGCCAGCCGTTATTCATCGGTGTTGTTGTCTTTCTTCCCAGAACGCGCCGACCGGCTTGGTTTTTCCTCCGCCGATTTTTTGCTTAATGACCGTTCTGAATTCCGTCATACAGCGGCGTTAAGCGCCTTGCGAAGTCTCCAAGAAAATCTAAAAGCAATTACCCCCTCTAAGCTGTCTGACGGCAAACAAACAGACCTCATCCTGCTGGAAAGTTCTATCCATGATAACATCTGGACCTTAGCACAAAACCGCCTGGCGGAAGACCCTCTTTATTATACGGAAGCATTTGATGCAATATATGATATTTTATTAAAGAAAAACGCTTCCCCAATCCGCCTGCAAAAAGCGCTGTACTCCCGCATAAAAGCTTTGCCGGATGTAGCAAAACAAGCCCACAAAAATCTTACCCAGCCTGCTCCTTATCTTTGCGAATTAGCGATGGAACGGGCTTATTACGCTTACTTATCTTTTGATGAAATTACCGACCTTCTTCTTCAGGGGGTAGAAGACGATATTTCAATTTCCCAAACCAAACAGGACGCCCAACAAGCCAAGCGTGCCGTTAAACAAATGTTTGATTTATTCAAAAAATTGGCTCAAGAGAAAAACGGACCGGATTTTCGCTTAGGCACAGAAAGATATCAGCAACTCTTAAAAAACCGCTATCAAATAGAAGAAAATTTATCCAAACTGGAGAAACAACTGGAAAAAAATTTTAATTCCGCCAAACAAAATCTATCAGAAGCATTGAACCCCTTCATCTGGGAGACAGCAGAGGAAGAAGTAACTGTGGTGGACGGCTTAAACGACTTGCCTACTATTGAGCCGTTGGAGAAGAAAAAAGGAAAAGGAAACCGAAAGAAAAACCAAAAAGAAATTGCTCGCCCCGCACAGGATTTTTATAAAATAGCCAGCCGCATTGAATCGGTACCTAGCAGCGGTAATTTGCTTAACAGCATTTCTGAGGATGCGGAAGATTTGCTTTCTTATTTTGAACAAGACGGAACCCTCTCCACGGGATCAATTCATTTCTCCGTAAAACAACTGCCTTCTTTCTACTCCTATACAACAGCACATTTGTTCGTTCCCCCTTATGGGGACCAAGGAACCGCGTCTGCTGATTTATTTTTACGGCTGCCTTCGGGTAATAAACTAGCGCGGAAAGAACAGCTTAATCGGGATTTTAATATGCCTGTACGCAAACTGTTATTAAGCGGAGAGTTGGTCCCCGGCCGTTACTACCAAACCGCCGCTGCAAGCGGATTATCCTCCATACGCCGTTTATACCCTTCCATAACAACCGCTCACGGATGGAGCGCTTACTCCCAGCGTTTGGCAAAAGAACGCGGCTATATTAACACCAAGGAAGACATCCTGTTCCTGGCATGGACAGAATATCGCCGGGCGGCAGCTTCGCTGGCAGATTTAAGGCTGCACACTAAACAATATTCCTATACAAATGCAATTGACTTTTTGGTCGCGGAAAACGGTTTTAAACAAGAGGAAGCAGAACGCATCTTAAAGGGAATTGCATCTCAGCCCGGGGAAGCGGTCAGTTATATATACGGATTACAAACCATAGAAAAAATTCGAAAAAAATACGCAAAAAAACAAGGAAAAAAATTCAGTTTGGCTGATTTTCATAACTTATTATTGCAAGCAGGGAATATACCTCCTTCAGAGTTGGAAAAAGAAATATACCATCTTCAAAAACAATGAAAATCCTCGTTGGCCAACGCCTAGGATTTATTGTGAAATGTCTTGAAAAGGATGAGAATAATTCCTCCTCATTTAGAATGATTAAACAGGTTCTTTTTCTGTTACCTTTCCATAACTAGATTTCGAAAAGTCTTATTTAAACAATTCCGAATAGAAATAAATCGCCTATTTGCAAACCTAAACAGGAAAGAACCTCCGATGCTTCTGCCCGGAGGTTCTTTCATTCCTTCACTTTTTATCACAATGAGATAAAACTATTGGGTACAAGTTCCAGTCCCACTCCAGCCATTGGGAACGTAAGAAGTCCCTAGTTCGCAAGTGTAGGCCGTGTAATTAACAGTCATGCCAGCTGAACTGCAAGACACCTTATTTATAATATAGCATTTATTCGTCGTATTTCCACTTTTAGTCAAGAAAACCTCATTCTGTCTACATTCCGATTTTAAGCCTGTGAAGTCTTGATTGGCACACATATTAGAAGCAATGTTACGCCCCCCCACATAACTCACATAATCCTCATTGTCTATGGAAGATATTCGACAATAATATTCCATGTAGGGCCTTGTACCATTCATAGTACCACCTTGTTTTACCATATAACTTTCTTCCGGAGAATAACAAATAGAATCTGACGTATCAGAACAAGGGCAACATTCCTCTTTATGGTTCTTTCTATAGGACAGCTTCGAACAATCCTCAACGCCTGTGCCCACATAACTCCTTCCGCATACTAGGAAAGTTTCAGGTTCTCCCGCTATAGATAATTGCTGCCAAGAAACCTGGGGAGCCCCTTCCGCAGCGGTAGCAGCACAGCTGGGAAATGCATTGCTAATTCTCTCCGGAAACAAATTAAGTACGTTCGTAGTCATTTGATCGGCTTCTATACTATATCCGTCGTTCAGTTTATTAATGCGCAAGTCCTGTTCAAAATCTAATTCCGCGGTTCCCGATGCATGTCTATTTCCTGCCAATATACGATTGCCTAACACTGCTGTCATATCCAAATCCAGCTTCCCCGTCCTTAAATATGCATTGGTAACGTTTAAAGAAATGAGCCCCGCCTCAGCACTCTCCTCCCCTCCTAAACTCATCACTGAACTGGACACCAAACCGATATCCAATTGTTTACTGGCATTGATATTGCTGTACGCTACATACGGAACCGGAAAATAGGTTACCATTTTAATGGCATTTTCCGAATATCCAATCCCCCACGCTCCCGTCAGCATACAAACTATCACAAATATTTTTTTCATCATTTTTCCCTCTATTTACTTCTAAAGCTTTATTCTAAGGATAAGATTAATTTCCCAAAATTTCAAGTCTATTTAATTCATAAACACAAATATTTACTCGTCAAAGCCAGAGGCCTTAAACGATTTACATAAATCTTGCGCCAAACTTCCAGTAGGAGTACATTCCCGCTTTTCCGGTGCCTCGCTTAGATTATTGTAAAAACTCAAAACATATTGTTCACCGTCTCCTAAGTCCCGGGTAACCTCTAGTCTGTCTCCGCGAGACAGATCATAAACAAAAAGCTGGGTCGTATACTGATTTGCCTCTTCGTTCCATTCTCCTCCGGATAAACGAATATCCAACGACGCACGGGTATTAGGATATTCATTCGGCCGTTCATTAATGGCCCGGTTCATGGAGTCTAAAATAGACCGCCCGTTCACAAATGCTTCCGAAGCACGGCTCTTCTCTACTGCCACATCATATTTAGGCAAAGCAATCGCCGATAAAATCCCGATAATCAACACCACTACCAATAACTCGATCAATGTAAACCCTCTATTCACTTGTTCCTCCTTAAAACAGTTGAATTCCATGCTCTATCTTATGCTTCTAGGATGCCGAAACCACCAAAGCATATCCATCTATTTTCCCTTCTGCATTTTTACAGGCAAACACGTCCCAAACCGTATCCTCATATAACCCATTTTCATGCAAAAGATCTAACCTTACTTGGAAAGCATTCCCCGAAGAAGATTTTTCAGCGGACTTAAACATCCGCTTGGAAATATCTTCGTTTCGAATCACTTCTGCGAAAAAATCTCTCCCCGTAATATTGCTTATCCTTCGACCTGTAACATCCAAAAATGCCTTGTTGGCAAAACTCACCCGGTAATCCAAATCCAACATTACAGCCGGCATTTCCACATATTCAAGCGTGCGCGAAAGAGACCGTGACGCCTCGCTAAGCATCTTTCCCGTTTCACGCAGCTCAATACGCAAGCTTAACAACCGGGACATAATACCCATTAATTCTTCGGCGCCCTGTCCAAAATTCCGGCGGCCGGTTTTGGAAACAAAACACAACGCGCCTTGAGGTTTGCCAGAAACATAAAGAGGTGCCGCCAACAATGATTTTATTCCTTTTTCTTTATGCAAACAATGACAACAAGAGGTCTCTTCTAAATCCGAAAATATCACCACATTCCCATCCAATACATCCACCAAGCATTCCTCTACCGGAAAACTCATATACCGCTCTATTTGAAGATCGTTTTCCGTTGCATACACAACATGGCTTTCCAACCCATTATTTCCTTGGTCAAACCGAATGACTAAGCCGGCATCTACTTGGAAAGTTTTTAAGCCAAAAGCTAAAATTTTGTCCACTTGTTCCGTAATAGATAAACCCGGTCCGCTGGCTAAACGATACAGTTCATGTATTTTAGCATCATATGCCCGGCGTTCCGAAACATCTTTTATCCATAGCACCGCTTCGGCTCGGCCCGTGATGGGCGTAACCGTGGCTTCAAAGTAACGCACCTTCTCTGATACCGTCCACTCAAATTCGAAATGGGTGCTGACATTAATCGAAACGGCCTCTTTAATAGCAAATAACGCACGGGAAGATGCCTCTTCCGGCCAATATTTTCCAGGCGTCTTATTCAAGAAAATGTCCGCCGCAAGTTTATTGTCCAGATAATCCAAGTTTGAATATACTTCCAACACCCGTCCGTCACTATTTGTTTTTAAATACAGTCCCGGCAACGCTTGCCGAACACTTTTCAGTTCCTGGGCTTCTTTGGATTCTTTTGAAACGTCTTCCCACTCTTCCGCCAAATCCCGCACCACCACTAAAGCCGCATCCTTATTGGGCAAATCCAACGCCGTAACCACCACTTGGGCGGCGAAAAAAGATCCGTCTTTTCGGCGAATGGAAAGCTTAAAGACCGTTTTGCCTTCCAAAGCCAGCTTTTCTTCTGCCTGCGCCAACACTTCTTTACACCGGACGGAATTATGATCCCGGTCAAAGAAAAGATCTTTAAACGGCATATGCACCAGTTCATCATGCGAATATCCCAACTTCCGCGATAAAAATTTATTTGCCTGCTCAATATGGCCAAAACGGCCGTTTTCAAATAGTACCGAGAAAACCACCCCTTCCGTTGCCTCTAATAACGCATTTAACTGGGCGGAACGTTCCTCTAAAATCCGCATTATTTGGCGGTGAAAGGCCATATTTCGCAAGACAAACAGATAACGCCCATCCGCTTCTTTAATCGCCGTCAACCGAATCGCCGTATTCTCTAATCCGCTTCCCAAATTGATATGGTATTCGCGGTTAGACAAAGCCCCATCCAGATGAAGCGTTTTTAAATCTTCCTCCAAACGCGGCAAGGATTCAGCGGTAAACAGGTTTTGTAAATTTTGTCCAATTAATTCTTCTTCCGTTAATTGACACAACGAACAGAATAAATCGTTGCAAACTTCAATTTTCCAATTCTCCGAACATAACACATAAGGTTCGCTGTTAGGCAACACCAACATTTCCTGCGCCGTTTTGCTGATAACCATTGCCGGCGGAGCAGGCGGCTGAGAAGGTTCCTGCATTTTCTTCTCCGCCATAGCAGGAGCAGCCGGAGGTAACGGCGCAACGACCGCTTTATCTTGTTTTTCTAAAAATACCACATAATCCGCTTCTACAGTACCGTCTTTTGCATCACGCTTATTAATAGGCACAAAACTAACCGAAAAAGGCATCTTGCCCGTTCCCACAATACGGCCCGGGAACATCTTAGCTGCACGGTCAAAATCAAACACATATTCCATATGCGCAGAATGACCCGATTTTAATTGGCTGCGTACCGCCCAAGAAAGGGCGGGTTTCATATACACATTGCGATAAAAATTCCTATCCGCCTCCGTAAAACCAAACAGCTTCCGGCACGATTCATTCATCGCACTGATATACCCCTTGTATGAGAGTAAAAAAGCTGGAGTAAGGCTCTTTTCAAAAGCGGAGCGGAAATATGATCGTTCGGTTTTGACTTCCCGCAACATCCGGTTGGCTTTCGTAACGTCACGCACGAAACATAACACTATCCGGCGGCCTAAGTATTTGGAAGATATCGCCGCAAATTCCGTCTCCACCTCTAATCCGCTGCGGTTGAGAAAATGCACATCAATCGCGGAAGAAGCGTCATCCGCACCAGCCAAAACTGCATCATATTTATCCTTTAAAAACGGCCGATGGTCTTCAACCGCCATATCCAAAATATTTTTGCCTACAAGTTCCTTTACTTCCTCATAATCCAAAATTTTACACAACGCCCGGTTAGCATAGATAATTTTGCCGTCCTCTAAAATAACAATCCCTTCCCGGGCATTTTCCACCAAAAGCGTATTCTTATCGCTGGCTTCCCGAATTTGTTTCTCCATCTTTGTTTTTGCAGTAATATCTTCCGATACCACCAACAGACAGTTAGGCGTTCCGTCAACGTTAAATACAGGCGTTTTAACGGTATGCATAATTTTTACGCCTTCGCTGGCGGTGGAAATAAGCTCCTGCGGAATATCCACTTCTTTTTTGCTTTCAAATACCCGTAAATCCGACTCGCGCAAAAATTCCGCTTGGTCTTTATTAATATCCGCCCGATAGGAAGTGCGTCCAATAACAGATTCCGCCATAACGCCAAATAAATCTTCGCTCTTCTTATTCCACAAAATATATTTACCGTCATAATCTTTAACGGAAAGTGATACCGGCAGGTTATTAATTACCGTCTGTAAGAAGTTCTTGGCGTCTATCACCGCTTTCTCCTGCGCCTTCTTTTCCGTAATATCCTCCGCCACCGTCAGCACCATAAAGGGCTTTCCTTCTTTATCAAATACGGGCGCTTTTATCAGATGCAACAAAATCTTTTTGCCGCGAAACGTAGTATACCATTCTTCGGGTATTTCAACGATTTTACCGTCTTTAAAAATAGCTTTTTCACGCTGTCCGTAAAAATCATCTTTGGCTTGGTACTCCTGTTCATCCGGAAACAATTCATGCGCTCGACGGTTAATAAATGAAATTTTATCATTCAGTCCGCGCGCATAAATAGCTACAGGCACTTGGTCTAACAGGGTCTGCAAGAAATTTTTCGTTTCAATTAACGTACTTTCCTGTTCTTTTTTATCCGTTATATCTTCCACCAAAGTAACGACAAACTGTTCTTCCTCTTTCTCTCCCTTCACAGGCACTTTAATCATATGCAGCCGCTTTTTCTTGCCGGAACCGGTGACATATTCTTCTTCCGGGATATCCAACGTCTCTCCGCTATCCAATAAAACACGCTCCCGGGCAATATATTCTTGTACCTGTTCCGGCGTTTCATGCGGCAGAGAACCTCTCGAATCAAAAGAAGAATCTGAAACTTCTCCAAAAATCCGCTCACACTGTTTATTGCGCAATAGCATGCGTCCATTCGCCGCACGCACATATAAGCCAATGGGCGCATTTTGCAAAATGGCGGTTAAGAAACTATTGGCGCGGGAAACTTCCTGCTGCTGTCCCATCCGTTCTGTGATATCCTCGACAATCGACAACACCAACGGCTTAGGTCCCGCATCCATCAGAGGAATCTTAATGAGGTGTAAAATCTTTTTATTTCCTTCATGGTCAATGTATTCTTCTTGCGGGAATTCTTTTATTTTGCCTTCCCTCAACACCTGCTCTTCCCGCATACGGTGAAAGTCCACATCCTGAGAGTTCTGGTGTGGGTGAGGTTTGTTCACGCACTTTACATCCGTTTCTCCCAACACTTCCATACTTTTGCGGTTGAAAAAAGTCATTTCATTATCACAATCACGGGTATACAATCCCAGCGGAACATTATCCAATACGGCTCGCAGCAAATTGCGGTTTTGCAGCAAATCCTGTTCATAATGCTGGCGGCTGGTAACATCTTCGTATATAGTGATAATGGCCTGGATTTTATTCTTTTCCGATAATAAAAACAATTTACTGACAGAGAGGATCCGTTCTTCCCCTTTGGCATTTTTATAAGATAACGACACCTTCTCCCGTGTTTGTTTCTGTTTAAGAATTTCTTCATCCAACCGCTGCAAAGAGGGCACTATTTCCTTTGGCAAGAAATTATATACCGGATTCCCCAGCGTTTGGGAAGCCTTAAACCCGAATAGTTTTTCAGCTTGTAAGTTCCACAACACACATCCGGCGGTTAAATTCTGCACTGTAACGGGAACAGGATATCCGTCAATTACAGAACGCAAAAAGCTTTTTTCTGCATTCAGCTGTTTAAAATGAGGCACCTCCTCCAACGTAAGCATGATAAAAGGAGTAGAAGCCAAAAAGCTCGCCCCAGCACTTACATAGACGACATCCGCCTTAGGGTTTACGAGCTGAATCACTGTTTTTTGCAAATCTTTGGAATCGGCCATAGCGCGCACTTGAGGCATAGTCAGGCCGAAACGCTCTACGCCTTCTCCTTTTAAAACTTTTTCTTCTACCTGCAAAATAGAAGCGGAAGCCGCATTAGCAAAAACAATCTTCCCGAGGGCATTTAATAGTAAAATTGCCGTTGGAAACTGTTGTAAAAAGGCAAACATTTCTGGAGAAAGTGTTTTAATCGCTTGGGAATCTGCATTTTCTTTTTTAGAAAAGAATGAAAAAAATGTATTGGACATAAACCCTCTGTCCGGCATAAAATGGAACAGCACGGTTATATCTTAATAAATTCAGTCCGGAGTTGCAACCGGCCGCTGTACGCGCATAACCGCGTGCGGAACGTTATTTTTCTAACCTTTTTTTAAAGTTTAAAAAAGACAAAAGCAATTTTAAAATTTGCTAGTATTTTAAAAACAGGGGATTTCTAATTATGAGACGATTTGCAATGTATTTTATCGTGGCAGCTTTCCTAAACAACGGTTTGTTCGCCGCGGAAAGCGATTACAAGCCCCAAACCGTACGACAAACGCCTCAATATCTTTCCACGGATCCTGCCTTAGTGGAAGATACTTGTCCCGGACACGATATTCTACATACGTTTAACTGCACCAAAAGACAAACGCCTGGATATTCCTGTTTTGACGTATATATAGTTCAAGGATCCCCTATTGATGCGGAACGTTACACCTTGTTGGACCAAAGCCTTACCGTAGAAAACTCTTCCGCCGAACCGCTTTGCACGTTTGAAGGAGAAATGACTTGTGATAATTTCTTAAAGTCACTTAATTATAATTTGGATTTCTCTTGGTTTATTTCCAATTTTCCGTCCTCTTCCTTTCCTCAGTGCGGCGAAACCTATTCTTGTACGCGCATCGCCTGTTTAAAGCCGTTATCTGCCGCCCAAGACGGGGCTCCCCGTTCCGAAAAACTTTCCTGCGTCTATAAGAAAAACCAAATTTTCTTTTTAGGCGCGGAAATTTCCTGCCAAGACAAACAAACCTCTTCCAAAAAAACGCAATTCTAAATTATTCTCTTTTATCAAGATGTGATTAAATCCAAATTGCTATAATAAGAATATGTTGTGGGCTCATTTAAAAACTATCTTTTCGTTTCGCTTTTACCACTATCTGTCTTTCGCAACAGGCCGACAGATGGCGGTTTTTGGCATTTATCTGTTTATGCTCTCCAGTATTGTGTTTTATTTCTTTTCCAACGGATACATTAATCAAAATCTGCCGTTGCTGCTTAAAAACTTTCCGCAAGTAACTTTTGAAAAAGGTGTGCTTACCCAACCGCAGCAGGCGGTATCCGTTTCCCTTCCGCAAAGTGATTTAAAACTGGTGTTTGACGCTTCTTTAAAAACGCCTCCTTCTGCCGAAGAAATGCTTAAAAATAATACGCTGGGGCTGATTACAGGCAATAAAATTTATGTTCCTTCCGCCAACGGCCTGGATCAGACCGAACTGCCCGAAACGTTGAATTTCATTACGTCACAGGAAAACCTGGAAAAGCAAAAAGAAGTACTGGCCGCTACATTAAGCGCGTTTGCCCTGTTCACTTCACTTTTTGCCATTCCGCTGGTAATGTTATTCGGCTTCTGTACCGCTGGAGCCATAGGCTTTTTCTTTAAACTCATCCGCCGTTCTTATGTTCCGCGGGCTGTAGTGCTGAAATGGGCGTTTTTTATGCTGGGGCCGCTAAGTGCCTTATGGTATTTACGGCTGTGGTTTAACATTCCGCTTTTTACGCTGGCTCAAGTGATTTTATGCATTATCTATATGCAGCAGATTTTCAACACATTGCCCGAGGAGAAATAAATGTTCATTAAACTCATCCGCTCGTTCAGTTCCGCCCACCGGCTTCCGCATTATGACGGCCCTTGCCACAATTTGCACGGACACACTTGGAAAGCCGTCTTTGTGATTGAAGGGAATATCCGGGAAGACGGAATGGTATGCGATTTTAAAGTGGTTAAAAAATTATTGGACGACAATCTGCCCGACCATCAATTGTTAAACGATTGGGTGGAAAATCCAACCGCCGAAAATCTGGCCCAATACTTGTTTCAAAAAATAGGCGCGGAACTCAAAAAACAAAATTTAAAATTAAAAACGCTGGAAATCTGGGAGAGCGACAATGCTGCAGCCGTCGTGGAAGGTTAACGAAATTTTTTATTCTATCCAAGGCGAAGGCAAACACACCGGTATGCCTGCTGTATTTGTGCGGTTGGCGGGATGTTCTATGAACTGCCCGTTTTGCGACACGAAATACGCCGCCCGCGAAGGCAACCAAACAGACGGTCCAACCCTACTCCAAGAGTTATCCGCCTGGCCCGCCAAAGCTGTTATTATTACCGGCGGCGAACCCAGCGAACAAGATCTGCCGGCTTTAATCGCCCTATTAAAAGACGCCGGCTACCAGGTGCATTTGGAAACCAACGGTTCTATTGACACGGACGTCAGCCGAGCGGATTTTATATGCGTATCGCCCAAAAAATACGTCAGTTCGGAAATGTTAAAAAAGGCGGACGTGATCAAAATTGTCGTAGGACAAGACACCGATTTAAAAGATCTGGAAAAGTACTATGCGTATGAAAACGCCAAAACCCAAATTTATCTGCAGCCCGAAAGCAATAAACAGGAGAATATCGACTTATGCGTAAAACTATTAAAAAATCATCCGTCCGCGCGGCTCAGCCTGCAAACGCACAAACTGGCAAACATCCGCTAAGCGAAGAAAAAATCTTAGAAAATCTGCGCGAAATCTTAGCCTATATCGGCGATGATCCCACACGCGAAGGATTGATGGAAACCCCCCACCGCATTTTAAGAAGCTGGAAAAAACTTTTCGGCGGCTACCAGATGAAACCGCAAGACGTATTAAAAACTTTTACGGAAGGATCTTGCGAAGAAATGGTAGTACTCAAAGACATTGAATTTTATTCTACCTGCGAACATCACTTGCAGCCGTTCTTTGGTACAATCAGCATCGGATATCTGCCCAAAGGCCGCGTATTGGGCATTTCCAAGCTGGCGCGGCTGGTGGAAGTGTTTGCCCGCCGCCTGCAAATCCAAGAAAAACTGGTGGCCCAAATTGCCGACAGTTTAATGGAAACGCTCCAGCCGCACGGCGTAATGGTGGTGTGCAAAGCCAAGCACATGTGCATCAGCTCGCGCGGCATTGAAAAACACAACGCCGTTATGGTAACGAGTGCCATCCGCGGCGCGTTCAAAAAAATGGAAGTGCGCAACGAATTTTTAGAAATGATTAAATAATGCGTCCTAGTAGGAAAACCGCTATGCCAAAACCGCTTTTGATGGGAATTATCAACGCAACGCCCGATTCGTTCTACGACGGAGATCCGCAAAACAATCTGGCCTCGCTGCTCGCCAAATGCAGGGATTATGCCCAATCGGGCGCGGATATTTTTGACATCGGCGGCGAATCTACCCGCCCTAACGCCGCCCCCGTCAGCGCGGAAGAGGAAATCCGACGCGTTTTGCCTCTTATCCAAGCGGCGCGCCAACAATGGCCGCAAATTCCTGTGTCGTTGGACACCGTCAAAATTCCGGTGGCCTTGGAAGGCTTAAAAGCCGGCGCCGCCATTATTAACGACGTCAGCGGTACTCCGGACAAAGAAATGTTTAAATTGGTGCGTGATTTTAATGCACAGATTGTGGTAATGCACACCCGCGGGACGCCGCAGACTATGCAAACTCTGACCGATTACCAAAATTTACTGGAAGAAGTGAAATCCTTTTTGGCACTCAAAATACAAGAAGCGATTGACTGCGGACTGCCCAAAGAAAACGTCATTATAGACGTAGGATTTGGCTTTGCCAAAACACGCGAACAAAACTACGAGCTTTTAAAGCATCTTTCTTTTTTTAAAGATTTAGGCGCACGTATGTTGGTGGGATTATCGCGCAAAACGTTTTTGGCCCAAAAACGCGAACTGCCCCCCAAGCGCAAGGCCCAAACCTTAGCCGCCAATCTGGTAGCGTTGCAAGGCGGGGCGGACATATTGCGCGTTCACGACGTAAAAGATACCCGAAAAATAATGGATTTTTATCAAGAATTGGAGGTTTCCCGATGAGCAAAGTTTATTTAACCCAATGCGGGCATTTTAGCGCCCGGCACGGACACAACGGCACCTTATCTGAAGAAGTACACGAGCATACTTTTCATTATGAAATTACTTTTTACGGCCCGACTAATGCCGAAGGTTATCTTATTGACTTCCGTCAACTGGCAGACACGTTTAAAAAAGAATTGGAATCGCGTTTGGAAGGCAGCGACTTGGGGGCTTTTCTGCCTCAACCCACCACCGAAGCGTTGTGCGTGTGGATGTACAACCGCTTAAAAGAGCGTCTTCCGCATCTATACAGCGTAAAAGTGGGTGAGGAAGCCGACCGCTGGATTGAATACCGCGGGGAAGAATAATGCCGCAGGCTGTCCTTGCTTTGGGAAGCAATATTGCTCCCGCTAAAGAAAATATAGACCGTGCGGTAGAAGCGTTGTCGGTCTTGGGTACGGTAAAAGAAATAGCCCCCTACATCGTTTCCAAACCGGAAGGGTTTACCGAACAGGCGGACTTTATTAATACGGTTCTGATCCTGAGTACGCCTTACGAACCGATGCCGCTGCTTAAAAAATTAAAAGCGTTGGAAACCCAGTTGGGGCGCACACCCACCTTTAAAAACGGCCCGCGCGTGATTGATCTGGATATCTTATTTTATGACGACCAAGTCCTTTTTCAAGACGATGAAGAGTACCCTCTTTTTATCCCGCATCCACGTTTGCAGGAACGGGAATTTGTACTCAAGCCGCTTTCTTACATTTTGTCTGATTTTGTCCACCCCAAATTGGGCAAACCCGTCTATCGCCTTTATCGCGAACTCATGAAGAAAAAAGGAAAGCCCGACTGTTTTATTCTTTAACTTAACCACATCCCAAAAAAATACGGATATGACGGTCTCCGTTTGCCCCGCACTCCACACGGCTGGGCAAAATAGAGCTTCCCCTTTTGGAAAAAAAAAGTAAAATGTAGATATCTAATTTCACAAGGAGAGAAAACCGAATGAAAAAAGTTATTTTGCTTTGTATGGCGGTATCTTTATTGGGTACTGCCTGCACCACCCCCGGTAAAAGAACCGCTTGGGGCGCAGCCGGCGGAGCCGCTGTAGGCGCGGCCGCGGGGGCTATCATTGCCAATAATACCGGTGGAAAAAGTGAAACCGGCGCTATTTACGGAGCGTTAGCCGGTTTAGCCGCTGGCGGATTATTAGGCAACTACTATGACAAACAGGCCAAAGAATTGGCCGCTATTGCCGAAGTGGTAAAATCGGACAGCGGCATTCAAGTTTTCTTGAAAAACGACATTCTGTTTGCTACGGGCAGCTCGGAACTGACGCCTGCTTCTATGCAAACCCTTACGGACTTAAACAGAGTCCTTAAAAAATATCCGAAAAACCGCATTGTGGTGCAAGGATATACGGACTCTACCGGTTCGGATGCCATCAACAACAAACTCTCTACCCAACGCGCCAAAGCCGTTTACGACTTTTTGTTGGGAAGCGGTTTAAAAACCATGAGCATCACCTATGTAGGCTACGGTTCTTCCAACCCGATTGCCAGCAACGCTACCGAAGCGGGACGGGCTCAAAACCGCCGCGTCGTACTGCAGATTACCGCAAACGAAAAAGATTTACAATAAACCTTTTTCAAAGCATCTAAAACGGGACCTGATACAGGTCCCGTTTTTTTTTCATTTTTCTACGTCAAAAAATACTACAAAAACTGTATGGAAAAAAACACATTAATTTGCTATCTTTAGTATATGCAGATGATCGAGAAGGAAAAACTCAAAGCGCTGATTAAACTTTTGGAAACCGAATCAGAAACCTATGGTCCGGTACTCAAGAGTGCGTTGGCCGAAGCCATTAAAAGAAATCCCGTCCAAGTGCAGCGCATCATGGAAGAGGAATTTACCGTTTCGGCTCCGCGTGCGGTAATCAACACGCTGGAAGAAATCTGCTGGGAAGATTTGGCGCTCTCACTGGCCCGTTTTTCCGCCAAAATTAACCCGGATTTAGAAGAAGGACTGACTCTCCTTTCCAAATTTACTTCTCCGGCCACGGCACGCGGCGATCTGTCCGCCCGGCTGGACCAAATGGCCGTACAACTGCGATCTGTCTTGTTAAATGCCAAAAATTATGCAGAAATAGCCGCATTGTTAGGTCATTACTTTTTCCAAATCCAAGGGTTTACCCCCCTTCCCAACCACAACGATATCAAGGATATCTCTTTTGCCCGGTTCCTGCGCAAAAAAAGCGGTTCGAGTTTATGTGTAGCCTGTCTGTACGTCTGTTTAGGCCAACGCTATGGAATAGATGTTTCGCTGGTAGATTTGGCAGGCCGGATTTTGGTGCATATGTGTGACGCTTCTCAACGAGAATCCTTATTCATCGATCCGCTGGACAGCGGAAAAATCTTAACGGAAGAAGATTGCCGCCGTTATATTCGTGCAAGAAATATCGCTTGGAATGATGAATTCTTTACGGCGCTTTCCTCGCGCCAAATCATCCGGCGGTTTATTGCCAATATGATTTACGTGCTTAATAAAGTGCGGGATGAACGGCGTTTAAAATACTTGCGGGAATATCTCGAAATTATTAAAAATTGACGGCTGCCGGAGGCGGTATGAATTATTATGTATGGCTCATCCTTGCGGTGGGTTGTTTCGTTGGAGAATTATTTACCATGGAGTTTTCGCTTTCCTGCCTGGGGCTGGGATTGGCCGGAGCGTCTTTGGCCTCTTGGCTGGGATTCGGGATTTGGGTTCAAACCGCGGTTTTTGCCTTAATATCGGCTATCGCTTGGGCGGGAATACGTCCTTTTGCGCGCAAACATTTGTATGATAAGGCAAAACACGTAAAAACTCCGGCAGAAGAAGTCATCGGGAAAAACGCCGTCGTCGAAACGCCCATTAACCCGCTGACTGGAGAAGGACGGGTAAAAGTAGCGGGGGAAAGCTGGAAAGCGTACGCCGAAAAACCGCTGCCCGCCGGAGCGGAGTGTGTTGTAGAAAAATTAGAAGGAGTAACGCTGACTGTACGCGAAAAATAATGCTGTCTTAGAGACATATTCGCTAAAAAGGAGAAAAAATGACTGACTTAGGCATCTTATTTCTGATTGTATGCATCTTTTTTATCGTAGTCATCATTGCGAAGGGGATTGTCATCGTCCGGCAAGCGCAAGTGGTGATTATCGAACGATTCGGAAAATATTTGGAAACGCTTACCCCGGGAATTAATTGGATTATTCCCATTATGGATAAGCCGCACTTGATGGAATGGCGGGAAACTCGCGAGTATATGGACGGTACCGGCCGCACGCGTTCAGTGCCGTTTACGGAAATGCGCGATGTGATTGATATGCGCGAAACCGTATATGATCTGCCCCGTCAAAGCGTAATTACCAAGGACAATGTAGGAATCGAAATTAACGCGTTGCTGTATTTTCAGATTACCGATCCGGTAAACGCCGCCTATAAAGTAGAATCTTTGCCGATCGCCATCGAAAAACTAACCCAAACCACGTTAAGAAATATCATTGGGGAAATGGACTTGGATCAAACGCTCACTTCACGGGAAATCATCAAAAGCAAATTACAAGTGATTTTAGATGAAGCCACCAATAAATGGGGCGTCAAAGTAAACCGGGTAGAATTGCAAGACATCATTCCGCCCGCCGCCATCCGAGAAGCAATGGAAAAACAAATGAAGGCCGAACGCGACCGCCGCGCTATGGTAACGGAAGCGGAAGGTACAAAAACCGCCCAAATTTTAAAGGCTGAAGCAGTGCGGGAATCGGAAATAAAAAAGGCCGAAGGTCTAAAACAAGCCGCTATTCTGCAGGCGGAAGGAACGGCGGAAGCAAAAATAAAAGTGGCACAGGCCGAAGCGGAATCCGTCAAAATAGTGGCTTCGACGGTGGCTCAATCTTCTAATCCGGCCAGCTATATGATTTCGCTCAAATACATTGAAGCGTTAACGAAAATGACCGACGGAAAAGACAATAAAATCGTCTATATGCCGTATGAAGCTTCCAACGTTTTAGGTGCAGTGGCCGCCATTAAAGACTTAACGGGAGGAAGCCCCGCCGCAAAATAATGTTTTCCTTGGATAAGCAATTAAAAAACCCCGGATCAATACCGGGGTTTTTTAGAATTCCAAATAAATATCGCAAGATTAACTATCGATTTTCAAAACAAAAACCGGAGCAGAAATATTTTTCCGCTCCGGCAAATTGAATATCTATATCCTACTTAATAAGGGGAGGCCCCTTCCGTATATAAATCCAGCGACTGGCAAATAGCCAAACTGTATTCATTTTCCGCTGTACACGCTAAAGAAGCTCCTTTTCCGCCCGAACCGCGCACATACGGGTTCCATAAAATATAATTATATTTCGCACCGCCCAACCGTAAGGCGGTTACACCGGGGCAGTCGGTTCCGGGAATAATGGCATTGGTCGCATCGTTTAGGGTAAACTCAAAATCTTTAGTTCTAATTTTGGTTTTATCCGCATTCATCTCGCCCGGATAGGAAATAGCCAATTTGCTGAATGAAACCGGGCAAGTATCATTCCCTGTGCGTCCGGCTGCATAAGCGTATACGGCGTCGTTTAAGGCTTTTAATCCCGCCATGGCCTCCACTGCGCGGGCGCGTTCAATAGAGCGGGTATAGTTGGGCAACGCCACCGCGGTCAAAACACCGATAATCAGCACGACCGTAAGCAATTCAATTAAGGTAAATCCCCTTTGCCGTCTTCTTTGTTCTGGATTCATACATATCCTCCTCTGTTTAAGCCCAAAAATCTTAAAAAGACAATCCGGCAATCCGGCGGGCCGCTTCTTGTGTAAGCTGCGGCGTATTAAACGCCGTTAAGCGGAAATACCCTTCTCCGCAAGCGCCAAATCCTACGCCAGGAGTACCCACGACACAAGCTTCTTGCAGAAGTTTATCAAAAAATGCCCAGGAGTCGACTCCCTGCGGCGTTTTCAGCCAAATATAGGGGGCATTCACTCCGCCAAAAGCAGTTAATCCGGCCTCCCGCAGAGCTTGCAAAATGACGCGGGCGTTTTGCTGATAACCGCCGATAACTTCCCGGATTTGGGCTTGTCCCATCGGGGAAAAAACCGCTTCCGCGGCGCGCTGCACGATATAAGGCACCCCATTAAATTTGGTAGTCTGGCGGCGCAGCCATAAAGCATTTAACGGGTGGGATTTTCCCCCTTCATCGTACACAACCAACGACTTGGGAACCACTGTATAGGCACAGCGCGTACCCGTAAAACCGGCCGTTTTGGAGAAAGAACGGAATTCTACCGCTACCTTCTGCGCACCGGGAATTTCGTAAATAGAATGCGGAACATCCGGCTGGGAGATAAAAGCTTCATAGGCGGAATCATATAAGATAATACTATTGTTGTCCGACGCCCACTGCACCCACTTTTTCAATTCGCTGCGCGTCATAGCCGCGCCGGTAGGATTATTAGGAGAGCACAGATATACTAAATCCACTCTTTCTTTAGGAAGCTGCGGAATAAAACCGTTCTCTTCGGTACAGGGTAAATAAACAATGCCGCCAAAATGTCCGTTCTCAAATATTCCAGTGCGCCCGGCCATCACGTTCGTATCCAAATAGACGGGATAAACCGGATCCTGTAAGGCAACTTTGCAAGAGACGTCAAACAACTCTTGAAAATTAGCTACATCGCTTTTGGCCCCGTCACTGACAAAAATTTCATCCGCCTCCAGTTGAATATTCCGGTCCAAATAATCATGTTTTAAAATAGCTTCGCGTAAAAAAGCGTATCCTTGTTCCGGTCCGTAGCCGCGAAAAGTTTCCGCACGGCCCATTTCATCAGATGCTTTATGCAATGCCTCTATAACGGCAGGTACCAACGGTCGGGAAACGTCTCCGATTCCCAGGCTGATCACTTGTGCCTGCGGATGAGCCTGCTTGTAAGCAGCCACACGTTGGGCAATGGTTGAAAAAAGATAACTGCCGGGCAGTTTTAGATAATTGTCGTTGAGAAGCGTCATAATTCCCCCTTATAATCTCCGGTAAAAACTTCGGCGGCGGGTCCGGTCATAAAAATATTCTTCCCGTTAGGCCATTCTATTAACAAATCGCCTCCGTCTAATTTAACCGTTATTTTGTCTGTTGTTTTTTGGTTTAACACACACGCCACCGTTGTTGCGCAAGCCCCCGTTCCGCAGGCTTTTGTAATACCGGCGCCGCGTTCCCATACGCGCATACGAACGGTACGGTCATTAAGCGTTTGTACGAATTCCACATTTGTTTTACGCGGAAACGCTTCATGGGTTTCCAACGCAGGCCCCCACATTTCTATAGGCGCTTTTTCCGCATTTTCCACGAAAACTACAAAATGAGGATTTCCCATCGAAACGGCCGTGCCGCAAAATTCCGTCCCGCAGGCGCGCAGCGGTACGTTCACCGCCCGGTCACCGGAAATACCCGTCATCGGAATTTCGCCCCGCGTTAAACGGGGAACTCCCATATCCACCCGTACGGTACCGGCCTGCTCATCCACAATGTCGGTGCGGATAATCCCGGCCAACGTTTCCAAAGAAATTTGTTTTTTGCGTACGAGTCCCCGTCGGTATAGATGAAGCGCTACACAACGCGTGGCGTTTCCGCACATTTCCGCTTCGCTGCCGTCCGAATTTATAATTTGCATCCGCATATCCGCTTGCTGGGAGGGCAACAGCAAGACCAATCCGTCTGCGCCTACGCCGAAGTGGCGGTCGCAGATTTTTTGGGCCGCCGCGCAGGGATCTTGCACGCTGCGCGCGGTTTCTCCGTCCAAAAGAACGAAATCATTTCCTAGTCCTGTATATTTTGTAAATTGCATGATAAGGTTATTTTATAAAAACAAACAGCCAATTTGGTAATATATTTTTATCTTTAATAGTAACAGGGGTAATTTTATGGAATTAATGGATGTGATTAAATCCCGCCGCAGCATCCGCAAATACCTGGATAAACCGGTGGAACGGGAAAAAATTAACGCTTGTTTGGAAGCGGCCCGATTGGCTCCCTCAGCTTGCAACTCGCAACCGTGGCATTACATCGTCATCGATGACCCAAAAGTAAAAGAGGCTTTTTGTAAAGAAGCCTTTTCCGGCGTTTATCATATGACCCAATTTGCCGAAAAAGCGCCCGTACTGATTGCCGCCGTATCGGACCGGGGCAATTTCACCAGCCGCATCGGCAACTTTTTCCGACGAACGGAATTCTACCTAGTAGACCAAGGCATTTCCGGCGAGCATTTGGTTTTGCGGGCACATGACTTGGGACTGGGGACCTGCTGGATCGGATGGCTAAACTCGGATAAAGCCGCCCAATTTTTTAAACTTCCTAAAAGTAAAAAGATTGAACATCTCATCGCCCTAGGATATCCGGCTGAAGAACCCGCTCCTAGGCCGCGTGAAGCGTTTGAACAAATGGTCAGTTATAATGAGTATAAATAGCCTAATAATAAAAATACCCCGGTCAATCACCGGGGCGTATTTTTATTTGTCAAATTTCTCTTTAAACCACTTAACCACCCAATCCGGTTTGTAATCAATAATCTTTTTGTTGTGCCGTGTATAACTCTCCGGCGGGGCATAAAGTTGTTTTTCCCGCGGTAAAAACGGATAAATATAATTTGTAACCACCTCTATATTAGGATACCAGAGATTATGCACTTTCTTATCTATCCAGTGCTGCAACCCCAAATTGGGAAGTCCCAACCCTGCCGAAGCCGCCCAAAAAACAGAATTAACCGCTATCACATATAGAGGATATTCCCCCTTTAAAATCGAAAGCAACTGCCATGTTTGGTTAATCGAGAGTTTTTTGATATCCAGTTCCACATAAGAAACTTCTTCTGTCGGCCCGCCTTTAGTAACGCTTATTACAAAGTATCCTTCCCGAATCAACAAGGCGCCCAACTCTTTCATATGCGGATATACATAATTAGACCCACGGGAATCTAATTGCAAAAATACAATCCCCTTTTTCCCAGCAGCACCGCGGCGAATGCGCATCAAATAATCCTCCACAACAGGCGAAACCGTCCGGGGAAAATACATCATAGGGGCCGGAATCTCTTGGGGAACCGGTAATGAAAAGGTTTCAAACAAGCTAAGAACACGATGTTTTATCTGTACACCATATTCATAATATACCGGTACGGTTAAAAAACCTTCCGGAATATTTTTAAAAGCATCCGTATAATCATAATTTTTCCAGATTAACGGATGGCGCGTTCCATTAAAATAAAATACTTTTTCAATGTGAGGGTTTTCTTCCAGCAGTTTGCCCACCAAAGGAGAATTATTTCGGTCAAACTGGGCGCCTACATAGGCATAAAAAGGCAAATCTTTATATTTTTGTTTCAGCGCCGCCAACATAGGCGTGGTATAGAGATAATCTCCAATCCCCATAAAGAACACAAGAGCCACCCCTTTTAGCGCGGGATTAGCCTGTACCGCTTTTTCCAAGTCATAATAAATATGTTCATGCCGATATAATGGACGGCAAATGCGGTACCATCGCTTATCCAACGGCAACGTCTCGCGCACGGACTCACCCGATTGGTGTTTTTTATCGAAACGATACCATACAGGAGTGTGGATATGAATGAAAAAGAAAATTTTATGCCATAGCCAGCGAAACGTTTCATATATCACGCAGAGCGGCCGGCAGGAGCAAAACCATTGATTTAACTGCATAGTAGAATTATATAATTTCAAAAGCAATAAAACCATTTCTCTTCGTTTTTAATTCCTTTAAGCAAACTTGGATCCTCTTCTACATTAGGCACTAACAGGAACAAACTCTGCGCCATCTCTCCCTTTTCTAAAAAGTCCCACTTGGATTATGGGCCTTTTGGAAGAAGTATTTAGGACTTTTGACTCATGATTCATTACACTAAAACCAATAGAATTAAGTTAGGAGGAACTCTTTCTATTACTTAAGGAGCAATACATGAAAATATTTATCTGCCGCATTATGATATTTGTTTTCTTCTTTAATTTACTATCCGCTTCAAATGCGTGGGCCAAAAACACGCCACTGGCAATTTCTACCTCTCAACTGGAAGAGAAGATAGATAAGTCAAAAAAAGAAAGTCTTGAACAAGCCATTCTTACCGAAACGCTGTATTTTGATATGGCAGAAACTCCTTATGAATTGGCTGCGGCCAACGAGCGTTTACACGCGTTGATGGAACAATACAGCGAACTGCAAAAAGAAGAGGAAAAAAAAGAAGCGGAGAAAAAAGAACAGGAAAAAAAGCAACAATTGAAAAAAAATCCTTTTGATCCCGCTCTGCAAGATTCAGGAAGGATGGGTGTTCATTATGCTACAAATTCTACCATTCCCCAAACAAACGCTTCGCCGCGCGACGCTCTCAAAAAAACAAATGAAGTATTAATTGGCTGGGAAAACGACACATTGGGGCTGGCGGATTTAATTTCGTATATTGATCCTTTTGATCCGGATGATTTTAACATGGAAAATCTCATTTTTGCTTCCCAATTATTAGGAAACTCCATGCACGCTTATGCGAACTCTAACTTATCTGAAGAAGTCGTTGAAACCTTATTTCCCATCGTCATGCAGGCACAAATTCGTTCATTATACAGATTGAACAAACTATTAAAAAACAGAATTTTGATGGGAAAGGGGGCTGATAATACATCCACTCAATACATAGAAGCGGTCAGTTCTCTAATGATTTCTTTACTGAAAACACATAATTTCTATGTGAAGGCGGGGATACCGGATCCGGTTGCCAATTTTTTATTAGGAAAAAACACATTCAGCCTCCCAGAGGATGATTTTGCCGTCCACCAAAAAGAAGATCAAACCGTAGAGACTGCTTTCGAAGACGTTTCGTTTAATTCTAGAACTTTTCCTCAAAAAAATCTTATCGTAAACGAAGTGTTTGATCCGGTAGTGAAGGATATTTATGCACAAATGATGCATACCTTTCTATGGGAAATCCAAACCTTAGCTAAAGAGAGTCCAAACAGCGAAAGCGCAAAATTCTACGATTTAAAGCTTTGGTCAGAATATGCTGCCACTTTTGCCGTATTATATCAACCTGCGTATTTGGAACAAATTATCAATTTATTGGACCACAGTCCGAAGAAAATTTTTTCTAAATCCATAAAAGACGATATATTTGAGCATAAAAATACTTCCATTTTGTCCGCTGTATTTACCAACATCTACGAAACGGTAAAATATACCGCAGACGCTTCCGCTTGGCACCCGGTTTTACAACTCTTGAAAAAGTTTTCCGACCGAAATGAATATTCCCTTGCTACCGTGACGGACGCCTTAAAAGTAGCCAGTCTCATGTACAACCAGCGGAATGAATCCTGTAACATGTCAAATGCCGACATGCAAGGAGGCGTTTTTATGCAGTGTAACAGCGGGGATCCTGACGAAAACGAATTACGCCCCTTATTTGCCGCCCGTGTCGTAGATTTATATTATCCACTGGTGGAAGAACACCGTTATATCACGCAAGACTATGGAATGAGTTCAGAAGAAATGCAAGTTTTTGCCAATGAATTGGCTCATATCTATAATGCCTTCGCCAACGATGAATTAAAATGGAACCGTGCTGCTAATAAGAGGACAAACTTCTGGACAGCAGATAATGGCGAATCCATGATTCTCAACGAAAAAGATTCTATTCCCTTGATCCATTCCCCGGTCAACCCCTATCTAATCACGCGTCAGGACGGAACGGAGATTACGGTAGGCGGGTTTGGACGTGACTCTAACGGAAGATGGCATATAATGGGTTTAAAGAATGGGGTAAATGTCCTAAAACGTGAGAAAGAAGCGACCAAACTGTTCTTCGATATTACCGCCAATGCCATTTTGTGGGTATATGGAGGCGAAATTTTTAGCTTAATCGGCGCAGCCTATAGGACAACAAAAGGAGCTGTCGTCGCACTGCCGAAAGCAATCAAGTCGGCTTCCTTGGCAAAAAAAGGGCGCCGCATGTTGGCCTTTAGCGTTGAAATCAAAAAAAGCACCCGTTATCATGATTTACTCGCTAAATTAAGAACCAATGGATACACCTTAGCCTACCATTCAAAAACGGGGATGGAAGAAGTCCCTCTTACGAAAAGAAATCTATTACTTACAACGGGAAAAACGCCTAAGAAGATACCGTCTACGGTATATAGAACAGGCGTTTCAGAGAGTAAAGTGATCCAAAAAAGGGCAGATCTTCAAAACCGGAACACTTCTTTGCGTTTGAATCCGAGAAAAGAGCAAGAACCTATTGATCAAATTACTCTGATCCACCAGCGTACAGGATTTGAAACGCAAGCTGTAACGGTAGATTTGACCGATCCAAAAGCTCCTCTCGGATTGCAAAAATTGCGTGAGGGAATTAAAAATTATGATGATTTTAGAGTTTTTCAACGACAGGCATACAAACAACTAAAAGACCCCAAAGGGAACAATGAACTTTTGGTTCAAGAACTCTTTGGCGAGCCGATCCCTTCTTGGAAAGCCTCTTTTCTTTCGTGGTTTTCCAAACATCCGCTTGGGAAAATAACAGAAGAAAGCACCATAATCAAAGGGGTTTCAAGAGCCTTAAATATAGACAAAAAATCAGGAAGTTTAGATGGTATATTCAATTACTGGAAATATACCAAAGAAGGTCAATGGGTCCGTATTTCCGGAAAAGAATTTGCAGAACTCTCTAAAGATGCCACTTCAAATCTCAAAGAACTGAAAGATTGGTACAAAATACTGGGCGTGACAGAAGAGGCTACTGCGAAAGAAATAAGAAGCGCTTATGCCAAACTCAGCAGAGAGTTCCATCCGGACCAAGTAGAGGCTGCTTTCATAAAATTTGACATGCCTCTATTGCAAGAAAAGGGCTACCCCGAAGCATATATTAAAGCTCTTAAGAAGCAAATTCTTGATGCAGCGAATGCTAAAGCGGCTGAACTAAATGAAGCGTACACCATATTGTCTTCAACACCAAAAAGAATCCGATATGAGCAAGATTTATTATTGAAGAAAAAACCCTTGCCGACTTTCTCAGACGGGAATTCTTTAGGTATTGGAATCAACAGGAATATGAAAAACAACCAATTCCGAACTTTAAGAACCACGGATTTACCTACCATAGAATATACTTTATCGAAGTATATAATAGAGCAGTTTGGAAATACTGGGGCGAATCCTCTGCAGTTTTTATTAGCAGGAAACACGCGGTTTTTCGAACAGTTTCGAAATAATCTATTATTCTTTAGCGCTTGGGCCGGGTTGGACAAAGTCGCATTTGAAGCATCTAAGACACAAATACTTCCCCTTGCGATGAAGGAGAGAGACCAAGAATTGAACAAATACGGCAGTCTCTTTACAACCTCATTGAATTTACCCACTCAGAACAACATCACGAGAATCACTGAAGGGACCTCAAGTCCTGAAGATCTTTATTCTGCAATCACTGCTAATAAAGAAACTCCGTGGGAGGGCTCCTTCTTGACCACTCCCGTGTTATATATTAAATATGGAATGCTGAGACAGCCTTTGTTGGCAGACCAAGAAAAGAAAAATTTAGATCACTTCAGCCGAATTTTGGCATTACTAAAAGCCAACGATCTGAAAATAAAAAGAATACATCAAAAGGATCTGGAAACCAGAAAAGAATTGATAAAGGAATATGAAATACTGATTGAAAAAGCCAAACAAACCCAATCCAATTATTTCAAATCGATTGGCAACAGCAAAGCGGTAAGCGAAGTTGCTGTGATATTTGATGCTTGTATGAAAGAAATCAAGAGGATATTAAATGATACCTCGGAAGATCTATCAGTACAAATAGAGCAGATTGAATCCTTGATATCAGATTTAATGATTAAGTTAAAAAATCTGCAAGGAAATACCCAAGAAACATACGATACCTCTTTCTAAGAAAATGAAAGGCTCCTAAATACAGGAGCCTTTTCTTTTGTATAGTTTTCCAAAAAGGATTCTTCATGTAAAATGATCGCCATTTGAAAATTTTGTTTTTATAATTTTTGGCGTATTATATCGTTTAATAAAATTCTATGGCTATGATTTATTCAAAACGCTCTCATATCAACCTCTCGGGGGCTTATACCCGCAGTTTATGGCAATAGAATTTTGTCATATAACGGTTTCCAAAAACAAACACCTCTTCCGAGTAACGGAAGAGGTGTATAGCAACACGGAAAAAGAGTGGTAAATAATAACAATCTTTACTGGTATAGACCATTATCCTGCAACTTTATTCCCGCCAAAGAAAAGAATTCGTCACAATCCCCTCCCTGACAGCTCCAATACATTGTCCCGACGGGTATTCCGTCTGATTCTGCCGAATTTTTAACTAATACGCGGTAAGCTTGAAAGGTTTCTTCGGAATCCGCTACCGTAGCGGCACACAGGCCATTACCCAACTGGTTTGCTCCAAAATGCCAATCTTCCGTTTCCGCAAGCACTTTAACATCCAAATCAGATAATGAAGTGGGACAGCTGCGGTAAGTTGTGTAATAAAGAGAAGCCGCATCCAAAATGCTTTTGCTGGTCAATACCGCTTCTGCCGTACGCGATCTTTCCACAGATTGCCTATATTGCGGCAAAGCCGCCGCCGATAAAATACCAATAATCAACACCACCACCATTAGCTCAATTAACGTAAACCCTTGCTTCATATAGATTTTCCTCCAAATAAATTGCACTAATAGTATAACAAATTTTTCCAAAAAACAACCGCCTGCCTTAATGAAGGCGGACGGTTGTCTGAGGACACAAAAATCAGTCGATATTTACCAACTCATACTCGTTATTTCCCATTCCCATTTCCTTCATATAAGTAAGCTGATGAAGCCCCTTGCGCGATTCAATGCGTTCTTTGAGGTCATGGGATTCTTCGTCCGGCAAAGCGTACACCATATCCACGGAAGCCTGATCCACCGCCAAAATATCGGTAGAAGCTAAAATACCGATATTACGCGTTTTCGGTTCGGCCGCGGAAGTCCCCGAACAATCGCAATCCACCGACATATTGCGAAGCACATTGATATAGACAATGTTTTTTCCGAAATGATCGGTTACGGCTTTGCCGCCTTCCACCATATTTTCCATAAACAGTTCTTTATTGGCGCGCCACAGGTCGGCCCCGCTGCTGCCGTGCTGCATGGCTTTTCCTACTTTTCCGTCGGCGCAGCCAATGGCGATATTTTTAAGAGAACCGCCAAACCCGCCCATCGTGTGTCCTTTAAAATGGGTTAAAACTACCATGGAATCGTAGTTTAACAGGTTTTTGCCCACGGACATTTCTTTAAAATGTTTTCCGCCTTTGATGGGCAGCATCACCGCGCCGTCGGCATCCATAATATCCACTTCGCAAAAGTCCCAGCCGTTGGTTTTAATAGTTTGCCGGTGGAGTTCAGTTGTATGTCGTCCGCCCTCATAGAGCGTATTGGTTTCCACTAAATTACTGTTGGGAATATGCTGTTGGAGTGCTTTGACCATATCGCGCGGAATAATGTTAGGGCCGTGCGGCTCGCCCGTATGCACTTTAATAGCCACTTTTCCGTTTACATTTTCGGAAATTTTATCGTAAATTTTAACTAACCCTTCTGGGCTGATGTCCTCGGTAAAATAAACGACGGATTTCTGTACCGGCGCTTCGGTTGTAACCGGGGCGGAAGTGTTTGATCCGCAGGCCGCCAAAACAGCCGCAAAACACGCTAAGACAATCGGTTTAACTGGCATCCTTTTCTCTCCTCTCTTTTAAATTTGCCGCCATAGGCTAGAAACGGCATTTAAATGTATTGTAGCAAGTGGAGCGAACTCCAGGTCAAGCTTTTTTTAGCTTCAGATCTTTTTCATTCCGGGATCACAAGAATTTCTGAAATTTGATTTACCGCTCGGTAAACAGCGGTTTGCCAAATACAGGCCAAAGTTATACAATATATACAGGCTGGAGTATCACTCTGGGCTGGCGCATTTATATGTGCAGAAAGACCGTTTTAATTTACGCAAAAGGAGACTTCTCTATTATGGCTAAACTAGTTGCAATGGACGGCAACGGTGCCGTATCCCACGTCGCCCATGCCACCAACGAAGTAATTGCTATTTATCCTATCACCCCTTCGTCTACAATGGGTGAAATCTGTGACGCAAAAAGCGCGAAAGGCGAAACCAATATATGGGGCAATGTTCCGTCCGTAAGCGAGCTGCAGTCGGAAGGAGGCGCTTCCGGTGCGGTGCATGGTTCGCTGACCGCCGGCGCGCTGACCACCACCTTTACCGCTTCCCAGGGTTTACTTTTAATGATTCCGAATATGTACAAAATCGCCGGCGAACTGACACCGACCGTTTTCCACGTGTCCGCGCGCGCTTTGGCCACGACGGCGCTGTCCATTTTCGGCGATCACTCCGACGTGATGTCCGTCCGGCAAACCGGCTGGGCGATGCTCTGCTCCGACAATCCTCAGGAAGCAATGGATATGGCGCTTATCGCCCAACCCGCTACCTTGCGCGCCCGTGTGCCTTTTGTGCATTTCTTTGACGGTTTCCGCACCAGCCACGAGCTGAATATGGTAGAACCTTTAACGAAAGACCAAATGCATGAAATGATTGACGACAAACTTGTCGCCGAACACAAATCCCGCGGTTTAAACCCGGAACACCCCACCGTACGCGGTACGGCCGCCAACCCGGATGTGTACTTCCAATCCCGCGAAGCCGTCAACAAATTCTACAATGCCGTACCCGGCAGTGTGAAAGAAGAAATGGCAAAAGTGGAAAAAATCGCCGGCCGCCGCTATGAACTCTTCCAATACGTAGGCGACGCCGATGCCGAACGCTTGGTCGTGATTATGGGTTCGGGCGCGGACGTGGCCCAAAACGCCGTGGAAGCGATGAAAGGCGAAAAAGTGGGGGTGCTCAAAGTAAAACTGTTCCGTCCCTTCTCCATTGAAGATTTCGTAAAAGTCATTCCGTCTTCCGTCAAGAAAGTAGCGGTCATGGACCGCACGAAAGAACCCGGCTCCTTGGGCGAACCTTTGTTTCAAGACGTTTGCGCCGCGTTCCTGACGAACGAAGCCAAAGCCAAATTCCCCACGACCCCGCTCATCATCGGCGGCCGCTATGGAATCGGCTCTAAAGATTTTACGCCTTCTCACGTCAAAGCCGTGTTTGACAACTTAGCCGCCAAAGAACCCAAAAGAGAGTTCACCGTCGGCATCAAAGACGATTTAACAAACCTCTCCTTGCCCGAAACCGCCTTGGAAAATAAATCGGCCAACGATATCTTCGCCGCTTTGTTCTACGGATTAGGTTCCGACGGTACGGTAGGGGCCAATAAAAACACGATGAAAATCATCAGCGCCAACGGTTTCTTTGCGCAAGGCTACTTCGTCTACGACTCTAAGAAATCCGGCTCTATGACCACCTCCCACATCCGCTTCGGCAAAAACTACATCCGCGCGCCTTACCTCATCCAGTCTGCGGACTTTATCGGCGTGCATATGTTTGACTTCCTGGACAAATACGACGTCTTGGGTAAAGCCAAACCGGGTGCTACGGTACTCATCAACTCGCCGTACAACGCCGAAGAAGTGTGGAATCATTTAACGGCGGAAGTACAGAAAATCATCATTGACCGCAAACTCAAAGTGTACGTGATTGACGCTTCCGAAATTGCGCTCAAAACCGGTATGGGCAGCCGCACCAATACCATTATGCAAACGGCCTTCTTCGGTATCGCGGGCGTCATCCCGACCGAAAAAGCCATTGCCGACATCAAAGAAGCCATCAAGAAAACCTATTCTAAAAAAGGCGAAGAAGTCGTGCAGAAAAATTACCAAGCCGTAGACGCCGCTTTGGCAGGCTTGCAGGAAGTAAAATATCCGGCTGAAGTAACCTCCAAACTGCACACCAAAGCTCCGGTTCCGGCGGAAGCCCCGGCATTTGTAAAAGACGTCTTGGGCGAAATGATTGCCGGCCGCGGCGACGATCTGCCCACCTCCGCCATGCCCGAAGGCGGCGTGTATCCGACGGGTACCACCCAATACGAAAAACGCAATATCGCCATTATGGTGCCGCAATGGGATCCCAATACGTGTATCCAGTGCGGTTTCTGCTCGCTGGTCTGTCCGCATGCGGCAATCCGCATTAAAGCCTATGACGGCGCAGCGCTTAAAGACGCTCCGAAAACCTTTAAATCCGCCGACGGAAAAGCCGACTTGGCCGGCCTCAAATTTACCGTACAAGTAGCGGTGGAAGACTGCACCGGCTGCGGCGCCTGCGTATTTAACTGCCCGGCTAAGAACAAAGAAAACCCGGAAAAGAAAGCCATCAATATGGTACACCAGTTGGACGTTCGCGAAAACGAAATTGACAACTACGCTTTCTTCTTGGGACTCAAACAAGCCGAAGTAAAAACCAAAAAAGAATCGGTCAAAGGTTCTCAAATGAGAAAACCGCTGTTTGAGTTCTCCGGCGCTTGCGCGGGCTGCGGTGAAACGCCTTACGTAAAACTCTTGACGCAATTGTTCGGCGACCGCTTGGCCATCGCCAACGCGACGGGCTGTTCCTCCATTTACGGCGGCAACCTGCCCACCACGCCTTACTGCAAACGCGACGACGGCAAAGGCCCCGCTTGGTCTAACTCCTTGTTTGAAGACAACGCCGAATTCGGCTTGGGTATGCGCTTGGCGTTTGACCAGCTCAACCACGACGCTAAAGCCCTGCTGACCAGTGCTAAAGAAGGCGGCCTCAAAGAACAAGCCGCTTTGATTGACGCCATCTTGAATGCCGACCAGTCCACCGACGCGGGCGTAGAAGCCCAGCGCAAAAATGTGGCTGATCTTAAAGCCATTTTGGAAAAAGGAGCTGAAAAAGGCTGCGAAGAATGCAAACGGCTCTTAAGCTTGGCGGATTACCTGGTTAAGAAATCCGTCTGGATCTTGGGCGGCGACGGCTGGGCCTACGATATCGGCTACGGCGGGTTGGATCACGTCCTCGCCAGCGGCAAGAACATCAAAATCTTGGTGCTGGATACGGAAGTGTACTCCAACA
>CALUYP010000038.1 GCA_944325055.1 uncultured Elusimicrobiales bacterium
ATTTTATAAGCATTTTTTGCTCAAAAACAAGGGATTTTAATAAAAAGGGTGGATGACGAGATTTGAACCCGCGACCTCCGGTTCCACAGACCGGCGCTCTAACCAGCTGAGCTACATCCACCATAAATCTCCTTATATTATATCAATTCAATATCCGTTCTGTAAAATTAACTATACTAATTGCAATAAAATCAATATGAAATTGATTCTTTCACATTAATAATCAGCAAATCTTTCTATTTCTATATTGATTCCCACATTATTGCATTTTCTCCACGGGTCCGTTTTGTTGTGTAAGCTTCTGCGATACTTCAGCTATGGTCATTTCTGCGGCTACCGCAGGACCTTGGGCATATTGAAAACCCAGTTGTTTTACATGTGTCAAGTTTTCCTCACTTTCTATTCCATCCGCCGCTAGAAATATATCTAATTGTTTGCAAATATCAATAAGTGATTTGGTAATTACATTTTGTTTGGGATCATTACTGCGCTCCCAAACACTTGGCGCTGCCTTAATCCCTTCTATCGGCAGGTGTTGAAAAATATTTGCCAGAGTGACGCCTTTTCCTTTATAACGGACGGTTAAGCCAAATCCCGCTTTTCGGAGTTCTTCTCCAGCTTGCTTTAATTGAGGCAAAAAATCGGTCTTTGTTGTTTCTGTTAATTCTATAATCAACCACTTATTTTCTAGTCCATATTCAGTCGGTTTTTTAATCAATTTTTTCACAAAATTAGGCTCATAGAACAGTTCATTCGATAAATTGATTACAAGGGGAATCATTGGTAAACCATTTCTCCCCCAATACGAGATGGTTTGACAGGCCGTTTCAAATAGGAATTTATCGAATTGATAAATAAACCCGTTTTTTTGAAATACAGGTAAAAATTCGGACATATATAGAGGTTTTGCATGATCTGGTATCATCCACTTTGCCAAGGCCATTCCTGCTCCTATCTTTCCGCCAGATAAGGAAACGATCGGCTCTATAAAAAAATGAAATTCTTTTTTCTGTATAGAGTCTTGCATGTGCTGTTCTATGAAGGCCTCTTCCTCCAGTTTTTGTTGCCAGCGGGGCTGGTAAAAGGACACGACTTCATCATAGCGGCCTTTTATACGACTTTTTGCTACTGTCGCCCGATTATACATCACCCGCAGCGGCATGGAGCGGTCCTCCACCAAATAAACTCCAAAAGAAAGCACCAGCGGATACGTCTGACAGTTTTCCGTTTGAAAACTCGTGATTTGTTCCCCTAATAATTTAAGCCGGTTTTTCAACGATCCTTTCGTTTCATATTTCAGCAGCATTCCAAAGTAGTCGCCATACATTCGAGTGCTGCATTCACCTGCCTGAAGATTGTTTTGAATCACCTGAGCAATATGTTTCAATAAAATATTTCCTACATTATAACCATGCTGTTCATTAAAAATTTTGAACTTACTTACGTCCATTGCTATAATGGCATATTGTTCATTCGGGTTTTCTGCCAGCAGCCGTTCGACTTCACTCCGATTGGCTTCGGCATTTGGGAATCCGGTTATTGGGTCTATATAGGCGTAAGCGAAGAGTTTTTTCTTATTTCTCCTTTGTTGTAAAAACACATAGCCCCATATAATTAATCCAGCGGCCGCTACAGACAAACATAAGATTAATAAGAGTGTGATAAACGTGTTGACTTGGGCTGTTAAATGGCCCGTCGGAACGACTGAGAACAAATACCAATCATTTATTCGTAATGGTTCATAACTGATATGTAACGGACCCTTTTCCTTAGAATAATAATCAATTGTGCCGCTTATCCCCTGTTGTAAGTTCCTTTGAATGTTATGGGCTAGTTCCTGTTGCGGATCATCCGGCGTGTCAAAAATATTGTACATTCCGCTTACGGCGTTTTTATGTTCTGCACGTACGATTTTATCCCCGTTGGAACGGATAATTACGGAGTAACCTTCCCCGCCGAAACTTTCCACATCTAATGCTTTGGCATATTCTTCTGTAGAGCGGGTAGCGAATAACACTCCGATAATACGGTCTTGATGGTACACGGGGACGGCTTCTACAATGATATTTTCCCCGTCGGATGCATCCGTAATCAGATTGGAAACATTAGGTACTCCATGGAGCGCTTTTTGAAAATGATTTTCTTGAGAAATATCCAGTAACAAATCGTCGCTTAATACCGCCATGCCATCCGGATACACAAAACCCATCCGTTTAAAATTATTTGTTTTGCTCTCCGCTTTCATAAGATTGGTAATCATAGATTCAGTCGGATCCGGCAAAGATCCTATAGCGCTGGCAATGCTGGTAAGCAAATCCAGATCATCCTGTACTTTGGCCTCAATGGTGTTTACCCCTTGTTTTGCTACTTCAGAAAGATATGTTTTCATATCTTGATGTAAAAAAGTGCTTAACCGGTTTACATATAGGAAAATACCGGTGGAGAGAACTGCAGTGCAAAGAAGCAGCAAAATGGAAAAATGCAAAAAGGAAAAAGTTTTTTTCACTAGAATACCTCTTTTATCAAAAGAGCCGTTTTTAATGAACGGCTCTTCCCAATTTTACCATTATTGCCATTTTTCAAGATGAATTTTGGCCGGATCGAAACGGTCCACTTCTTCTTTCTTTTCATCTGGATAGCCTAGGGCGATAATATTCAGCGGTTTGACATATTCCGGCAAACCTAAAATTTTCGCTAATCCATCCATTCGCTCTTGGTTTGGATATACTCCCAACCATACACTTCCGATTCCCAACGAGGTGGCGGCTAATAGAATATTTTGTGTAGCGGCGCCGCAATCGGCCATCCAATACCCCGGTGCGTGCTCACGTTGGGTATTCCCACAGACAATAATCGCGCTGTCCGCTTGGGATAACATTTGAGCATAGGGATGGATATGCATGATTTTAGTGAAAGTATTCTTATCACGTATGACTATAAATTCCCACTCTTGGCAGTTACGCGCCGTCGGCGCCATCATGGCGGCGCGGAGCAAAGTGTTTAAATCGTCTTGTGCGATAGGCTTTTTTGTAAAACGACGGATGCTTCTTCTTTGTAAAATAGATTCCATGGTTTTCATTTTTCTTCCCCCTTGCTATCAATATACTTTTTCTTTAAAAAACGTGCCAGCCCTCCGCGGGCGGTTTCGCGGTAATCATTATTCATATCTCGTCCGGTTTGCATCATGGTAGCTAAAATGTCATCATAAGACACCCGGTTGTCTCCATCGGACATCAGGGCATAAGTAGCGCAATCCAAAGCGCGGGAAGCCGCCAAGGCATTCCGTTCGATGCACGGAATTTGGACCAGTCCGTCTACCGGGTCGCAGGTAAGGCCTAAATGGTGTTCCAAACCCATTTCGGCTGCATATGCAATACGACGATTATCCCCTCCTTCCAATTGACAGGCCGCTGCCGCCGCCATAGCGCAAGCTACGCCTACTTCTCCTTGGCAGCCTACTTCTGCACCGGAAATAGAAGCATTGGCTTTGGCCATGTTTCCAAATAAACTGGCGGTAGCCAAAGCATGGATGATGGTACTGTCTTCAAATTCGCAGACCTCTTGTATTAACCGGCAGACTGCAGGCACTACCCCGCAGGAACCGCAAGTCGGAGCGGTTACTACTATCCCGCCGGAAGCATTTTCTTCGGCACATGCTAACGCATAGGAAAATAAATTATTGATCCGCCTCAGATATCGGGGGGAGTTTTCCGCTTTATACAGATAACGCCTCGCTTTGCGTTCTAAGTTTAGAGAACCGGGAAGAACGCCTCGTTTCGTTAATCCGCGGTGAATCGTATTTTGCATGGTTTTCCATACCGTTTCCAAGTATTCCCAAATGCCGGATCCTTCGTTTTCTTCCACGTATTCCCACAAAAGCATGCGTTTTTGGGAGGTGTATTCTAAGATCGCTGCCAAAGAGGAATGGGGATAAACGGAATTCATTTTTTGTCCGATGGTTTCATCATCCCGGATGGCTCCGCCGCCGATACTGTAGACCGTTTTTTCCGTTATCAAGTCTCCTGCTTTATCCAATGCCTGCAACTTTAACGCATTGGGATGCTGGGGTAAGAAAATAAGCGGTTCCCATTCAATGGTTACCGGTTTAGGATAGAAGGCTTCTTTGATGGTAAAATCGGTTAAATGGCCTTTTCCGGTAGCGGCTAAAGAACCGTATAATACCACTTTGAAACTTGCGGCGGCCGGATTAGCCCGTTGAAAAGCGTCGGCTGCTTTTCTCGGGCCCATGGTGTGGCTGCTGGAGGGACCCATACCAATCTTATATAATTCTCTCAACGATTCCATAATGGTCTTTCCTAGCGGATAGATATATAAAAAATGTTATCATATTTCATATGAATATATTTTCTTCGCTTCTAGTAGCTGTTGGGTTGTCTATGGATAATTGGGCGGTTACGATTGCTTCGGGTTGTGCCTGCCGTCAAAAAATTGCCAAAACTTATATTTTTAAAGTGAGCTCTCTGTTTTCTGTTGCGCATTTTGTGATGTTTTCTGCCGGTTGGCTGTGCGGCGCCGGGCTAGGTAAATATATAGGTGCGGTGGATCATTGGATCGCTTTTTTTATTCTGGTTTTTATTGGGGGACGGATGATCCAATCCGCCAAGGAAAGTGCAGCCAATGAACAAAATGTTTGTGGACTTCATTCATTTAAAATGTTATCTGCTTTAGCGGTGGCAACCAGTCTGGATGCTTTGTTGGTAGGAATGGGATTGGCTTTTACAGCGGCTCCGTTTTGGATAACGGTATGTATGTTGACAGTATGCGTGTTTGTCACTAGTTGGAGCGGTTTTTACGTGGGAAGTTTCTTGGGACGTAAATTTGGTAAAGTAATGGAAGCTTTGGGCGGTATAGTGTTAGTGTTTATAGGACTTAAATTGTTGCTTGAAGGCGTGGGCATTTGGTAAAATCAGGGGTATCTTAAGGGAGGTCCGGCTATGGGCATTATTTCCGTAATAATTATCTTTTTATGTATCTGTGTGGATAATATGGTTTCCGCTAATATGTCTTCTATGAAGATGGGTCCTGAGAAAAAGAGTATTTTTTCCATTAAATTGGCTTTAGCTTTTGCGGGATTTAATGCCTTGTTCTTTGGAATCGGTTATTTATTAAGTATCATTTTCTTTCGCGGCTGGGTGCATTTTGCCAACAATTGGGTGGCTTTTGCTTTTATTCTGTTGCTCGGAATTAAATTTATGCTTGAGTCCATTGAAAAATCACCCAGTTTTAGTAATCTTGATGCGGAGGATAACCGTAAATTGGTTAAAGTTTCGGCAGTCATCGGGTTAAATTCCTTTTTGGTAGGTTATGCGGTGGAAACCATGGATAAATCTTTCTTCCCACAAGTATTGCTGTTGATCTTTATTTCGATTGCTATGACTTTGTTGGGATTTCATTTGGGCAAACAAACTTCGAAAGTGGTTACCAGTAAAAAAATAGAGATGGTAGCAGGACTTATTTTGATTGTAATGGCGGTAAAACAAATTATTATCTAGTTGTTTTTTGATTAAGATTAGAAATAAAGATATAAAACCCCGCACGCAAGTGCGGGGTTTTGTTCTCTTACTCAATTTGGAGTCTAAATCCGGAGGGGGGCGTGTAAAGCCTTTCCCAAGGAAATGGAGTCTGCTTATGTAGTTGGGGGATGGGTAAAAGGCGAATGGATGTTGAAATAAAAACCCCCCGGATGTTCATCCGGGGGGTTGTATGAAAGTCCTTATGGATCTTATTTAGAGAGCGATTTCCAAGCTTCCTTTTCTGCTTTTAGAGCGGCTTTTGCATCTTTGGCAGCTTGTTTCGCTTCTTCTTTTTTGGCTTTGGCGGCTTCTTTTTCCGCTTTGGCTTTGGCTTTAGCGTCCGCTTTGGCTTGTTTTAGAGCGTCTTTTTTAGCCTGAGCTTCTTGTTTGGCTTTTTCTTTGGCGGCTTTAGCTTGGGCTTTTGCTTCTTCTTTAGCAGCTTTAGCTTTTGCTTCGGCTTCTTCTTTAGCAGCTTTAGCATTGGCTTTGGCGTTTTTTTCAGCTTCTTTCAGTTGAGCTTTGGCGTCAGCCGTTTGTTCCTCGGAAGAAGCCACATTTGTTTTGGCTGCTTGAATTTTGGCGAGGGCAGCCTCTTTTTGGCTTTGGATGTTCTGTCTCAAAGCGGTAATTTTAGAAAGCGTGCAGTTATTGACGCAGGTAACATCGCCCATAGCACAGCCGCAATCATCGGCTGCCTTAGCGATGGAAGGCAAGGCGGCACTCATCATGAGGGTGCAAGCAAGTGCAATTATTTTTTTCATTTTTTTCTCCTTAATCTAAATGAATTTCTTTTATTCTACTACAATTTTTTATTTCTCTCAACGCAGTTTAATCAAAATACGCTCGGCAAGAAAAAGGGGTTTTTTGTAAAATACAATTATGGAAATGGTTACAGCAGTCCCGTTATGGGTAAATATCTTGTTGGGCATTGTGGTGGTTAATTTACTCGTTTGGCCTCTTACCTCCCGTTGGGTAGAAGGCCATTTGGAGCTGTTCCTGCTGGGGGTGGGCGCTGTTGCGGTTACCATTAGCGGCGGTTGGAGTATGAAGTTTTTGTATGAAACGCTTAATTACCCTGTTAACGTGGCTTTTATTGTGTTGGTAGTCAGCGTTATTTTTAACAATTATTCCCGTTATATTTTTCGTGTATTATTTGCTTTTTTTCGCAGATTAGAACCCCGCTACAGTTTCGCCTTGCTTATCTTTTTGTTGGGGATGACCTCTTCTTTAGTAAGCGTGACGGTTTCCGCCTTAATTTTAGCCGAAGTATTGAAAGTTGTTAACTTAGAGCGTACCGCCACCGTTCGTATTACGGTGTTTGCCTGTTATGCCATTGGGTTGGGGGCGGTGCTTACTCCGTTGGCTGAGCCATTGGGTTTGATTATTAACAATGCTTTGGCTGGACCTCCTCATCACGCCGATTTTTTCTTTCTATTGCGTCATTTTTTCTGGTGGATTACGCCTGCCATTTTACTGCTTTCCGTAGCTGCCGGTTATTGCGCGCGCAACGCCGGAACTACGATGCAGATGCATATCCGCGAAGATAAAGAAACGTATTCTTCTATGCTGCGCAGAACAGGGCATATCTATATGTTTGTGGCGGCGTTAAACTTAATTAGTGCAGGGTTGCGCCCGTTGGCACAGAGTACGATTACCCATTTAGATGGAAAAGTATTATTCCTAGCCAATGCGGTTTCCGTCATTATTGACAATGCCACCTTGGCCGCTATTGAGATTGTACCCTCTATTTCTATGAAAGATTTGGTTTACATGGTTATTGGGTTGGCTGCTTTTGGAAGCATGTTGGTGCAAGGAAATTTACCCAATATTGTGGCTGCTGAAAAGCTGGGTATTAAAAGCCGGGAATGGGCTTCTGTGGCGGTTCCGACAGGGCTTACCTTGATGGCGGGCTACTTCCTCTTTCTCTCCATTGTTCTATAGGTCCAGTCCTATTGGTGGCTGGGTCTTTCGGCCCTTGTGAAGCCAAAAAACTTCTGTTATCCTAACCTTATAGGGGCGTTCGTACTTTGGTTTGATTATGAAAATAATAAGAAAAATTGGAATATTATTGCTTTTATTGGCTGCCTTGCCTTGTGCGGCCCAAAAAAATTTGGAAAAAATATTTTTACAAGGTGAATTTATCAAAAAAGCTATCAGTCCGCAGGCTGGATCATTGGAAAAATATCTACATATAAGCGAAGTGACCTCTGCTCAGTTAGGAAACACGTTGTTGGGACGGGGTAACGATGTTTTTCCAAATGGATCAAGCCAAATTGCAACAGCCAAATTTTATCATGATCTAGAAAAGTATATTTTTAGTCAGAGGAAGTCTTTGAATGGAAAGGACATACAATCTCTTTTAGTTTCACCTTCTTTGGAGTAAAAAGAAAAACTTATAACCACCTACAAAGAAATAATGGAAAAATTTTCTGAATTTAAAAAAGAGATGGATGTTTGGTTATATTATCAGTCCAAGGCAATAGAAAGACATGATGTTTCAATAGCAGAGCAGGCGGATATATTGGATCGAATCTTTGCTATGAATCTGGAATTATCTAGACTCAGAAACTATATTTCTCCCAATGATCCCGCTTATAAAGAGGCTTGTGAATATATGCGTTATGCTGTTCAAGGCGTCAATCCCATGCTTCGCGGTTTGTTGGATGCGAAACTATTTGCCCGCGTCGATCGCAAATATTCATTTCAGGAGTTTTTCTTGTATACGCCTCTTGAAATACTGAGAAGGCAGCAAGAAATCCTATCAAATGGAGGAAATTTAGAACAGCTTATTTTTTTAAGTTTTCCTAGTAGTTTTAAGATAGCTATACTTAATGACTCAGAAGACGTTTTATCTAAAATGGAATCTTTGCATGAAACTGTTCTTTTCCCAGAAGCGACACTGCATACTTATAAGAATGCGGAAGATCTTTTAAGTTCTATTCATTCTGGGATTCGTTATGATTTGATTTTAACGGATTTAATTGTACCGGGTGGTGGTGGATTGTATTTAACGGCAATTTTAAGAGAAGAAAATTTTTCAGGAGCTATTATTGCTCTTTCTGCTTATAAAGAAGATCGGACTTTTGGAAGGAACCTGTTTGACAGGGGGTTTGACGGAATGATTGAAGCACATATAGGGTTTGAAAAGGGGGAGAAATGGCCTTTTAAGCTTATGGGTCAAATCCAAAATTATTACTATTATAAAAACTTGTATGATTGGTCTCGTTAACAACAGAAAATAAGGTTTTTGAACTTGATTATTAAAAATTTATGAAAAAAATATTTCTATTTTTCATCTTCTGCTTAGCCTTACCTTGTGCGGCTCAAAAAAGATTAGGGGACGTATTTTGGTGCGATGGGTTTATAGGAAATTTGTCGAGCAGACAAGCTGGTAAATTGCTAAAGGTCACAGAAGTGACGCCTGCCCAATTAGGAAGGATGTTTTCGGGAGATGAAATACGTATTTTGCCTAAAACGCCGGATCAGACTGCAGTAAATAAATATTACCACAATTTGGAAAAATATATTTTTAACCAAACGAGTCCTTTTAATGAACAAAAAATAGTTTCTCTTTTATTTTCGCCTTCTTCCAGACAGCAGGAGCAATTTTCCAAGCTATATAAAGAAGTAATGCATAAGTTTTTTAATTTTAAACAAGAAATGGATGTTTGGTTGTATTACCAATCCAAACCCAGTGAACGGCATATCGTTTCGGCGGCGGAACAAGAAGAATTAGCAAACAAAATAACGGATATGAATGCTGAACTGGGCCGATTAAGAAATTATGTCTCCCCAACGGATCCGGCCTATAAAGCAGCCTTGGAGTATATGCTTCATTTAACTCAAACGGTTAATCCGATGCTGCGCGGCGTATTGAAAGAAAAAAATTTTATCCGTTCCGACAGAGAATATAAATATAGAGAATTTTTCCTATATACCCCGGTTCCGCTGAGAACAAGTTCTTTATTAACTGAATCTGGAGATTCGCAACAAACTATTCCGGAGTTTCCCCGCGATTTTAAGATCGCTGTGCTGAATGATGAGTATACGGTTTTGTCTAAAATGAAGTCTCTTCACAAAACTATTTTCTTCCCAAATTCACAACTTCGTACTTATGAAGACGCAGAAGATTTATTAAGAGATATTCATTCCGGCGTTCGTTATGATGTGATTTTAACGGATATTATTGTTCCTGGTGGCGGGGGGTTGTATTTAACGGCTACTTTAAGAGAGGAAAATTTTCCCGGGGCGATTATTGCGTTATCTGCATACGAAGAAGATTTGGATTTTGGAAAGAACCTGTTTGACCGGGGTTTCGACGGCATGATTGAAGTGTCTTTAGGCTTCCAATATGGAAAGGACTGGCCAATTGATATTATGAAAAAAATCCAGAACTATTATTATTATAAAAATTCATACGGCTGGTCCCACTAAAATACTGGGAATGAATAAAAAGAGGTTTCCATGAAAAAGATATTTATATTACTTGTATGCTGTTTAGCCTTCCCTAGTTTTGCACAAAAGCCTTTCATAAAAGAATTATTCTTGGGGGGAGTGATGAAAAAGAGATTTGATAAAAGTACTGCTCCCGTCCTGAGAACGGTGCAGGGGAAAAAGATTTTGGATACTCCTTCTAAAATTCCGAATATGCAGGAATTGGATCGATATATCTTTTCGAATGCAGTAGTTTCTTCTTTAACAAAAGAAGCCTTTAGGTTAGAAGAGATTAATTCCTCTGAAATGATGGATGCAAGAAATCAATATAAGGCGATAATGGAGGACATGCTGCAGTTTAAAAAAGAAATGGATATATGGCTGTATTATCAATCCAAGTCTGGGGAGAAACATCCAGTTTCTGCTGCCGAGAGAGCGGCTTTAGGGAAGCAAATCATTGCCATGAAAGCAAAATTGGCTGTGCTTGAACAATATATTTCACCTCAGAACGAATCTTACCGAGCAGCTTGCGAATATATTCTTTATGTCTCGCAGCAGATAAACCCTATGCTTCGCGGCATGCTAAAAGAGTACTCTTTGTCCCCATCTGTGCGTGAGTACGACATGGAAGAATTTTTCTTACATACCCCCCCCAACGCCAAAGAAACTGGTTTCTGGGAAAAAACGCTGCATTTATTGAAGGGTGTATCATCCGCGAAAATGCCTAAGCAGCTTCCACGGGGGTTAAGGATGGCTATTCTCAACGATAATCAATCTTTTTTAAATCAAATACCTTTGGAGCAGAAAAAGTCTTTTGTTCCGGATTGGCAAATTGAAACGTATGACAATGTACAAGACTTGTTAAGTGCGGTTAGAACAGGAAAAAAGTTCGATATTGTTTTGACGGATTTGGTGGTGCCAGGTGGCGGAGGACTCGATTTAACTCCTTCTTTGCGAGAAGAGGGTTTTAAGGGTGTTATTTTGGCACTGTCCGCTTTTAAAGAGGATAATCGCATGGGAGAGATAATGTTTCAAATGGGGTTTGATGGAATGCTCTCCCTTCCGATTAAATTTTATAAAAAAAGCACTTGGCCGGAGACAGTCATGCAAAAGATGAAGAACTATTTTTATTACCGCAACTTGCATAATTGGACTCGATAGAAGCATATGAGAATTATCTTATTACTGCTTATAATGAGCTTAGCATGGCCCAGTGTTGCTCAAAAGACATTAGGGAAAGGCTTTTTTGGGGGAGGAGTTGTTAAACAAGCATTAAATAAAAATCTTGGGAGGGATTTTGTGCAGGACATAATAGAACGAAAGGTTTCTGGAATTCCTAAGGTTCCGGTTCCCGAAGATCTGGAGAGATATGTTCTTTCGCAAAAAGTATCTTTCCCGCCCAAGGCATTTCCCGTTTTATGGGAAGCGGTTTATTCGCGTGAAGTATACCATATTTTATCTCTATATAAGGAAGTCTTAAATAATTTTACACAGTTTAAAAAAGAAATGGATACTTGGTTATATTATCAGTCCAAACCCAGTGAACAGCATGTCGTTTCTATGGCGGAACAAAAAGAATTAGGCCGCAGAATCATGGAAATGAATGCCGAATTAGCCAAATTAAAGAGATATGTTTCTTCCGAAGACGAGGCTTATCATGCGGCCTGTGAATATATGCTTTATGTAGTACAAAAGGTCAATCCTCTGTTACGCGGCATGATGGAAAAAAATGCTCTTTTCCCACCGAATCGGAAATATCAAATGGAAGAATTTTTTCTGCATAATCCGAGAAATGAAAAAGAATCTTCGTGGAATGCATTTCTGCCTCTTTCTATACGTGCAAAACAAATTTCCAGCAAGCTTCCCAAGAAATTTAAAATAGCCGTTGTAAATGATAAGTATGATTTTTTAGATGAAGTATATTGGAACCATAAAAAACTCTTTGTACCGGATTGGCAAATAACGACCTATGATGATGCTCAAACCTTGTTACAGGATGTGAACCAAGGAAGCCGGTTTGATGTGATTTTAACGGATATTGTAGTGCCGGGCGGCGGTTTTTATTTGACCGTTACTTTAAGGAAAGAGGGATTTAAAGGTGCCATAATTGCTCTCTCGGCTTTTCAAGAAAAGGATCTTTTAGGGAAAGAGCTGTTTGAGGCTGGTTTTGATGGTATGATTTCTGTACCCATTGATTTACAAGCCGAAAGGGACTGGCCCCTACGGGTAATGCAGAAATTACACAACTATTTCTATTACCGCCACTTATACAATTGGACTCGCTAGGCCCAAATAGCAGGCCTAGGGGGATTTAGGCCTAATGGCCCTGGCATATTTATTCCTAGAAGGCTACACTATATGTATAGAGGCAGTAACTTTAGGGAGCAAATATGAATTATAAAACGTTAAAAGGGCTATTTGTTTTTATTATGCTATGTGTGTCTTATCCATCGGATGCCCAAGTAGTGAAAATTATTAAAAGTGTATCTAAAGGAACACCTACAACTAATCTAGAGAAAGTAGCTGAGCGCAATATCTCAGAAGCGTTGGGGGTGGGAGTTGGCTCCTCTGCTTTAGGTAAGATAGATGCCTTGCGGCAATCTGGGGTTGAATTGCGGAATTTGTCTGGGAAAGTAGAAGAAACCATCCAAAAACGAATTCCCGTGGTGCAAAGACGCTGGGAATCTTTCCGCAGCAGTGGATTTTTTGATGCGATACTCCCCACTCCTTCCAAAGAATTGAAAATTAATTTAATCAATCCGACCAATGAACAAGTTCAACAAGCGGTAAAAGGATATCAGCGTTTATGGAAAGATTTTGCGCCGTTGCATGCGGAAGTTACTACAAAACTATTTTATAATACTTTTCCTAATGAAAAAGGAGCCAGCCTGCCTCCGCAGGATCGCCGGACGTTGATTACAAACTTGGGTTTATTGCAGGGGCGTGCGGAAAAATTAAGCCGGGTTGTGTTTGCAAAAGATCCGGCATTAAAAAATATGCTGGAATGGCTGGAAAATGCTTTACAAGCCATTCATCCTTTTTATGTGCCGGGGTTGCAGCAACGCGCTCGTACGGATTCGCGAGTGTTCGAGCGGGACGAATTTTTCTTAAAATACCCGGACACATCCCACTTTCCGGAAGGGTTCCAAGGCCCAGAACGGGCAGTTCCGGATAATCTGCGCGTAGCGGTCCTGAACGACCAAGAAGATATTTTAGATATGTATCGTATATGGAATTATCAGAAACGCCTAGGAGAAGGGTGGGATGTCCAACTTTATGAAGACACCGGAGCCTTATTGGATGATATCCGCGCTGGGAAAGAATATGATCTGATTATTACCGATTTAACCGTACCGGGCGGCGGCGGTTATTTTCTGGTAGACCAGATTCGTTCCATGAAGTTAAATATGCCTATTATCGGCTGCAGTATGTATACGATTGATAAATTAAACGCTGAGAAAATGTTTGATCAGGGATTTGACGGCTATATTTATGGAAGCGATATGTTTGAAGAGGTATCGGGTTCCGTTAAGTTTATAGGGTATTTGAAAAATTATTACTACTATAAGGCGCTTAACGGCTGGTCCCGATAGAATAATTGATTGAGCGAGTATAAAAAAGCCGGTCTTTTTAGCAGACCGGCTTTTTTGAAATCCGTTGGCTGGCAGCTTTGGAGAAATTACGTTGACACAACGGACCGATGAAGTTATAATAGGAAAAGAAGTCCTTGGCTAAAAGTATTTCATTTTATAAGAGTATTCCATACCGGGGCGCGGTTTCTGCGCTCCGAGTGTTTTATTATCGCCCAAACAGGAGAAAGTATGACAGATAAGTTTGCTCCCGCCGCAAAGATTCTCAAAGACCATAACTACGATAGCGCCAAGTTGATTCCTATCCTTCAAAAGGTGCAGGATGAATATAAGTATCTTCCCGAAGATATTATGCGTTTTATCGCCAATGAATTGGAAATTTCTCCCGCTAAGGTGTTTGGCGTGGCCACGTTTTTTGCTCATTTTGCGATTACCCCAAAAGGCAAGCACATTATCAAAGTCTGCAACGGAACGGCCTGCCACGTAAAAGGGTCGTCGTTTGTGATTAATACGGTAAAGGATAAATTAAAACTCAAAGACGGGCAGGAAACGACGGATGATATGATGTTTACGCTGGAATGCGTATCTTGTTTGGGAGCATGCGGACTGGCGCCTGTGATGGTAATGGACGATGTGGTGCATGGGCAGATCACTCCGGCAAAAGCCGTAGAAATTATTGATGAAGTTATCGCTGCGGAGGCCAAAAATGCCGACTAAGAACATTGAAAAAATTGCCAAAGACTACAAAGACGCCTATAAAAAAATTACCGGACGAGTGGTAATTTGCGGCGGAACGGGATGTATCGCCGGCGGTTCGCTGAAAGTCTACGAGGCCTTCCAAAGAGAAATGGAAAAACGCAAAATCGGTTTTTGTCTGCAAATTACCAAAGATTGCCACGAAAATTATTTAAGTCTTTCCGGTTGCCGTGGTTTTTGCGCTATGGGTCCGCTGGTAAGCGTAGGGGATATTTTTTACACGAAAGTAAAACCTGAAGACGTGCCTGAAATCGTGGAAAAAACTTTAATGAAGGGAGAAGTGATTGACCGTCTGCTTTACCACAACCCCGCTAACGACCAAAAAGCAAAAACGGTGGAAGAAATTCCTTTTTATGCCAAGCAGGAGCGTATTCTGCTGCATGACTGCGGACGCATTAATCCCGAAGATATCAACGAATATATCGCCCACGGCGGTTACGCCCAGGCCAAACGCGCTTATACGGAAACGACGGATGAAGAAGTCTGCAAAGAAATGATTACCTCCGGTCTGCGCGGGCGTGGCGGCGGCGGTTTCCCGACCGGCAAAAAATGGGATTTAACCCGCGTAGAACCGGGGCCTAAAAAATACGTCATCTGCAACGCCGACGAAGGTGACCCGGGCGCGTTTATGGACCGAAGCGTGATGGAAGGCAACCCCAACGCCGTACTGGAAGGGATGATGATTGCCGCCCGCGCCATTGGGGCAGACGAAGGATATATTTATGTGCGTATGGAATACCCGCTGGCCATCCAACGCGTGCGAACCGCAATTAAACAAGCGGAAGAATTGGGAATTCTGGGCGAGAACATTTTTGGATCAGGCAAGAATTTTAAAATTAACGTGATGGAAGGCGCGGGCGCGTTTGTATGCGGCGAAGAAACCGCGCTGATCGCTTCGGTGGAAGGAAAACGCGGTATGCCTAAAATCAAACCGCCTTTCCCCAGCCAATGCGGTTTATTTGGCAAACCGACGGTTATCAACAACGTAGAAACGCTGGCGACCGTTCCAAAAATTATGGAAATGGGTGCGGAAGAATTCCGCAAAATCGGCACGTTGGGCAGCCCGGGGACGAAAACTTTTGCCGTAACGGGGCATATTGCCAATACGGGGCTGGTGGAAGTGCCGATGGGGACGACGCTGCGACAGGTGATTGACGACGTGGCCGGCGGTACGACCAATGACGACGGCACGATCAATAAAGCCGCGTTCAAAGCGGCCCAGATCGGCGGCCCTTCGGGCGGTTGCTTGACGCGCGAACATTTGGATCTGCCGCTTGATTTTGATTCGCTTAAATCCGCGGGTGCAATGGTGGGATCCGGCGGGCTGGTAGTGATGAACAACAAGACCTGTATGGTCAACGTGGCCCGTTTCTTCTTGGAATTTACCCAACGCGAATCGTGCGGCAAATGCGTTCCGTGCCGCGAAGGGACGGAGCAGATGCTTTCTATGTTAAACGACATCGTGGAAGGCCGCGCCACCTTAAAGACGTTGGAAAACTTGGAAGATTTGGCGAAAGCCGTGCAGAAAGCTTCTTTGTGCGCTTTGGGTAAAACCGCTCCCAACCCGGTATTATCTACCTTGAAACATTTTAGGGAAGAATATCTGGCGCACGTAGTGGACGAATGCTGCCCGGCCGGGGTCTGCAAGGTGTTGGCCCGGTTTGAAATCGTACCCAGCAAGTGCAAAGGCTGCGGTATGTGCAAACGCGCCTGCCCCGTTTCCGCCATCAGCGGCGAAGTGGGCAAACCGCATCACATTGATCCAAAGAAATGTATCAAATGCGGCGGCTGCAAGAGTACCTGTAAATTTGGTGCCGTGGTAACGGGAGCGTAATTATGGAAAAAGAACAATTTGTCACCATTGAAGGAAAAAGAGTACCGATTGAAGGCGAAAAAAACTTGTTGGAGTTAATCCGCAAGGCAAAATTCAATATTGTTACGTTCTGCTACCATCCGGAACTGGCCGCCTATGGGGCGTGCCGGCTGTGTCTGGTGGAAGTGGAAGGGATGGGAATTGTGGCTTCGTGTACCGTAGCGCCCAGAGATGGAATGAAGGTACGCGTCAACAGCGACGAGATCCGTCACCTGCGCCGTATTAATTTGGAGCTGTTGCTTTCTTCGGGCAACCACGACTGCACGCTCTGCAGCAAATCCAATAATTGCAAACTGCAGAAATTGGCCAAAGATATGGATGTGACGGAAATCCGCTTTAAATCCAAAAAGCTCGACAGCCACAAAGACGCCACTTCTCCTGCTTTGGTACGCGATCACAGCAAATGTATTTTATGCGGCAACTGCGTACGCATCTGTAACGAAGTGCAGGGCATTGGGGCCATTGATTTTGCCTTCCGCGGTTTCCGATCCAAAATCGCTACTGCGTTTAACAAGGAGCTGGGGCAAAGCCATGAATGCGTTTCCTGCGGACAGTGCGCGCGTGTCTGTCCGACGGGCGCTTTAATGCCCAATTCTTCGGAAATTGAAGATGTGTTTAAAGCCATCAACGATCCTAAGAAGAAAGTCGCCGTACACATTGCTCCGGCGGTGCGTGTCGGTTTGGGTGAAATATTCGGCCTGCCCCAAGGGCAGAATGTGGATGGAAAAATCGCTACGGCTTTGCGTATGCTGGGGTTTGATTACGTGTATGATACGGCGTTTGCCGCAGATTTGACGATTGTGGAAGAAGCAACCGAATTTTTGGAACGTTTCAAAAAAGGCACGAATTTGCCGCAGTTTACCAGCTGCTGCCCGGCGTGGGTCAATTATGTGGAAAAATTTGCGCCGGAGTTTATTCCTAATCTTTCTACGGCGCGTTCTCCGATGCAGATGATGGGGCCTATTTTGAAAGCCGATTATGAGGATAAAGGCGGCAAACGCGAGGATCTGGTTGTCGTTGCGGTAATGCCGTGTTCGGCCAAAAAATCTGAAGCAAAAAGAAGTGAATTTTACGTCAATGATAATCCGGATACGGATTACGTGGTAACCACGGTGGGGCTGGCTCGTATGATTAAAGAGGCCGGTATTGACTTTGTAAACCTGGAAAACGAATGGTTTGATATGCCGTTTGGCACAAAAACGGGCGCCGGCGTTATTTTTGGCGCGTCAGGCGGCGTGATGGAAGCGGCTTTGCGCTATGCACTGGCCGAACTGGATCCGGCCAATGCGCGCAGCGTCAAGTTTTCCAGCCTGCGCGAAGGAACGGTGTTTAAAGAAAAAACCGTGGAAGTGGGCGATATCAAAATCCGCACCGCAGTAGTAAGCGGCTTGAAAAACGCGCGCAAATTGTTGGACGACATTAAAGCCGGCAAAGACCATTATGACTTTATTGAAGTGATGTCCTGCCAGGGGGGTTGTGTGGCCGGTGCGGGGCAGCCTCAGTTTGACGGCTGGGCGCCGCGCCAGAAACGCGCCGAAGGGTTGTATCAGGAAGATACGGAGCTGGCGTATAAGTCGCAGGACAACAGCGGCGTGCTGGCCTTGTACGGCCGCATTTTGGACAAGGTGGGCGGCCCGCTGGCGCATAAACTGCTGCATACGCATTATGCCGACAAAAAAGACCGCACGGGACAGCAAAAATAACGAAAGCGGAATTTTGCAAAACGGGACGAAAAATTTTTCGTCCCGTTTTTTATGGCAGCGAGTAACGGCGCCAGACGCGGCTGGGGAAAGTAAGCTACAATATAAAATATGCTGAATTGGAAAGGGTTTTTTTATGCGATAATAACTTCGGCCACTTTTGGCTTAATTCCACTTTTCACGCTGCCGTTGCTGCAAGCGGGGATGAATATTCCGTCTATTTTGTTTTACCGTTTTTTTATTGCCGTGCTGATGTTGGGCGGAGTGGCTTTCTTTACGCGCCGTTCGCTGTGCGTGACGCGTGCGGAATTGGCGGCCTTAGCCGGCCTGAGCTTGCTTTATGTAGGGTCGGCATTCTTTTTGTTCGCCTCATACCGCTATCTAGCCAGCGGAATTGCTACGACAATGATGTTTCTCTATCCGGTGTTTGTGGCGCTTATTATGATTTATGTGTTTAAGGAACGCAATTCCGTTTGGACGATGTTAGCTATTGGGCTGGCTGTTGCCGGCGTGGCGATGCTTTCCTGGAACGGCGAAGCCGGCGGCGTGAGCGTGCGGGGGATTTTGCTGGCGGTGCTGTCTGGGCTTTCCTACGGGATCTATATTGTAGCGGTAAATAAATCTTCCGTGCGGGAAATGCCGTCGGGCAAGCTGACCTTTTACGTATTTTTATTTACCGCTTTGTTTATAGGAGCGGGAGCTATTGGAAGGGATGCGCTTCAAACCGTTTCGGGCTGGAAAAGCGATTTAAATTTAACGCTTTTGGCTCTCATTCCTACGGTGATTTCCAACCTGACGCTGGTCTGGGCGATTAAATCCATCGGGTCTACTTTTTGTTCGGTGTTGGGAGCGATGGAACCCGTTACGGCCATGTTGGTGGGGGTGTGGGTGTTTCAAGAACCGTTTACTCGTTCTACGGCGTGGGGAGTTGGGCTGATTATTGTGGCTGTTACGCTGGTGGTTTTGTCGCCTGCTTTGGAAAAAGGATATCGTACCGGTAAGTTTTTGTATATTACCAAGGTAAAGGGAATACATCCCAATATCTTGCCATACCATTGACCGGTTTTTGGTACAATATAAAAAAATCAACATACAAGGAGAAAATATGCATCTTGGACAACGCGGTTCTATTCACACGATTGTCTTAATTTTAGTAGTGATTGTCGGATTTGGAATAGCCTTGGGCTTGCCCCAATATAAAAAACACCAGACGCTTCGCTTGGCGGAGCAAGCATTGAACTTAGGGAAAGCAGTAGCTTTTGCAGAGGAGACGTATAGAACGCAGCACGGCGCTTATACACCGGATTTTGCTAAATTGGATTTTGCGCTCCCCTGCCCGGTGGAGCGCGACGGGAACAGGATTGAAATGGTCTGCAAGCATTATGTCTATCGGCTGGAGGAAAACGGCATTTTGCGTGTGCAGCATAAAGGACTGCCTAAATGGTTTGAGTTAAATTTGGCTGAGGGATCGGTGGATTGTTCTCATGAAGACGGATCTATTGCCGGGAGCCATATTTGCAGCCGGATAGAGTTGCCTGAAACACTTGACGAAGAGGGAGAAAACTGATGAAAAAGATTTTATTTGCTGTTTGTGTATTGCCATTTATGTTTGCTTGTGCTACGCATGTCGAACGGGTAGAAACTAATTTGGTAAAAGACGTTTCCGGCGGCTGGAATGATACGGATGCACAAATGGTAGCGCAGGAAATGATTACCGACTGCCTGCAAGGCGGCTGGTATAACCGCTTTTTGACCCGGAATGGAAAAGAGCCGACTGTCATTGTCGGAACCGTTACCAATAATACCATGGAACATATCAACACCGGCGTATTTATTGAAGCGATGCAGCGGGCGCTTATCAATTCGGCTAAAGTGGATTTTGTAGCGTCGGCGGATGAACGCGGCGAAATCCGTACGGAACGATTGGAGCAGGATGAATTCGCCTCGGAAGCCACCCGCAAAGCGTTTGGACAGGAAATTGGCGCCGATTATATGTTAAGCGGGGTGCTTAACTCTGTGGTGGATCAATCGGGCAGCAAAGCGGTGGTGTTTTATCAGGTCAATTTAAAACTGATTGATATTGAAACAAACCAGATTGTTTGGAACGGGCAAAAACAAATTAAGAAGTACGTTAAACGCAGTAAAGTAAGCTGGTAGGTTTTCTATGAAGGCGCGCATAGGCTTGTTGGGGCTGGCGTTGGTTTGCTCCGCGTGTGCGGCGCCTTCTTTGCGTTATAAGACGGAAGTCAGCCAATTGATGTCGGGCGGTCAGTTTCAAGAAGCCGCCGAACAACTGCAAAAAAAGAAAAAGAAATTATATAACCGTGGAGATTCCGTTTTATTTTATTTGGACAAAGGCGTCTTGTTGCATGATGCCCAAGACCCCGCCGCCAGCGATGAACTGCTGGCGCAGGCGCAGCAGGAAATTGACGCTCGTTACGCTACCAGCGTTTCCGGTGCGTTGGGGTCTTTGCTGGTAAACGATTTAACCGCACCCTACTATACTCCCGCTTACGAGCAAGCGCTTACCTACTATTACCGCGCTCAAAATTTTTTGCAAAGAGGTGATTTGTCCTCTGCCGCCGTTGAAGCGCGCAAAGCCGTTTTCTTTTTAGATCATTTGCGTGCGGATAAGAAAAAAGGGTATAACGACGATCCGTTCGTGCAATATTTTGCCAGTTTGATTTTCGAGTCGGTGGGACAGAGATCCGATGCACGTATTGCGCGCCAACGTGCTTTAAATGCTTATAAACGGCTGGGCGGTTCATTGAAGCTGGAAGCTCCTCAGTTTACCGTTCCGATGGACGCCAACGAACGATGCGAAGTGCTTATCTTTCATTATAACGGACTGATGCCGTTAAAAAGAACGCAAACCTGGCAGGTAGCGTGGAGTGATGCATTATTATTGGCTTCCGATCCGCGGGAAACCCAGCAGGGAGTTGCGCCCGAAGTGCAGAATGCGTTGACGGCCGGTTTATTAGGATCGGCGGTGACCATTTCTTATCCGGAATGGGTGGAACAGCCGTTTCGCGTGGCCTTTTCCACCGTACAGGTGGGGCTGGTGCAGTATCCCACGCAGAAAGTGGCCGATTTTGCGGCGGCGGCGAAACTGGATCTGGAAGAAAAAATGCCCGGTATTTTATTTCGCACGGCTACCCGAGCGGTAACCAAAAGAATTGCCGCTGTGCAATCTCGTCACGCCGCTTCTGCGGCTGCCGATGATGACACTTGGGGTTATTTGGCGGAAATGCTGGTCAGCGTGTGGGGAGCAGCTACCGAAACCGCCGATACGCGCCAGTGGTTTACCCTGCCGGCCGAGGTGCGGATGACGCGCCTTTTTCTGCCGCCCGGAGAACAAGATATAAAACTCCTGTTTCGGGATGGATATGGTAATATAATAGGAGAACATCTTTTTGAAAAAGTACAATTAAAAAAAGGAAGCAGGGTGTTTTTACATTACCGTACTGCTTTTTGAGAGGGATTATGAAAAAAATCATTTTGTGTGCGGCGGCTGTTTTGTTGGGGGCGTGTACGTCTATGAACAAGAACACCGTCAACTATCAGATGGGGGAATATAACAGCGAAAAGTATTATGTCGTGGCCGGCGAGGGGATGACAAAAGAATCCTCATCCGACAATGCATTAGAAAATATGCGCCGCGAAATGGTGCAAAATGCGCCCGCCGCCGCCAATCAAGGCGTCATAACCGATTTAATGGCCAATGTAAAAGTGGAAAAAGTCTGGCGGGATGAAGATTTTTCAGGCAAACATTTTTATGCACTGGCTGTACTTCCCCGCGCTAAAGCGAAGAATGTGCTGGAACCATTGCTTGATCAGGAAGACGCTAAATTAGAAGGTCTCTCTAAACAATTCTCGAATCCGCCCAATTCCTTGGCAGATTTGAAAATTGCTTTTAAAATGCAGCCGATCACATCCCGCCGCGCTGCATTAGATGAAATATACCAGTTTCTGGATGCTTCCCGCCAAACTTACAAACCGGAAGTTTTCAATCCTTATAAAACCATCTTGCAAGAAAAAATCGCTTCTGTGTTGGTAGGGGTGGAGGTAACAGGGGTTCAGAGTGAAGTGCTGGTTACTTATGTGGTGGATGCCTTAAATAAGATGGGACTGGGGGTAGTGGATGCCGACGACCCTGATAAGGTGCTATTGGTGCAAATTACCACAGATGTGGACGCCTATGATTCGGAAAGACTCCAAGGATTGGTATGGTGTTCCAGCGGGGCATCGATTAGTTTGGTTGATGTAGGGAAGGATATTACTTTTTCTCGGTTTAACGTGCATGAACGGGCGGGAACTTCCCGGGCCGAAGACTCTTTAAGAAAAAGTATGCAAAGCGTAGGCGAGCAAGCCTCTGCTCAGATTTCCAGCCGTTTGGAAGCATATTTGAAAACAAAATAGGAGATAAAATATGAAGAAAACAGTCATTTTAGCTTTACTTTTAATGCCATCGTTGGGAATAGCACAAGACGTGGCCCAGCCTGCTCCGGCTGCCGAACCCGTCCCAGCAGTGCAAGACATTGCGGAACGCAACAAAATGCTCTATTCGCTTGGTTTTTTGTTGGGAGATAATCTCAAACGCCAGCTGATTTTAGACAATGAAGACGACTATAAAGCGCTTTCCCAAGGGATGCGCGACAGTTTGCTCAATAAAAAATCACAAACGGATTTAGACCAATATAAACCCGCCATTATCCAAAAATATCAAGATGATGCCAAAGCCATTTCCGCCAAACGTGAAGCGGCCCAACAAGAATATCTGGCTAATTTTAAGAAGGAAAAAGGCGTCAAAGAATTGGATAACGGTACTTTGATTAAATTATCACGCGCCGGTAAAGGGAAGACGCCTAAAGCCGATGCAACCGTAAAAGTACATTATACCGGTACGCTGATTGACGGCACTAAGTTTGACAGTTCCCGCGACCGCGACGAAGCTTTTACTACCAAGTTAACGGATGTGATCCCCTGCTGGACAAAAGCTCTCCAATATATGAAGCCCGGTTCCCGCGCGAAAGTGGTATGTCCTGCAGATACCGCCTATGGAAACCGGCCGGTAGGACAGATTCCAGCCAATTCCGTGTTGGTGTTTGATATTGAAATGCTGGCAGAGTAAGAATGTCTAAAACCAGTTATTTTTTGATAGCCGTTATGTTAGCCGCGCTCATCTATATGGGCGCGGTGCGCGGCTATCAGATGTATGAACGCAAAGCTGCTGAAAAAGCAGCATTGGATTCCGTCAGCGGCAATGCGTTTACCTTTCAAAATGTACCCGTTTCTTTAGCAGCACCAATTGCGGAACCGATGGCAAAGCCCGTTGTGTTTGATGCTTCCAATACCGCTATTTTCTTAGAAACGGCTCCCTTATCCGACCAACAGAAAAAACAGCAAGCGCAGGATACGATAGAATCGATTTTAGAGGATTATCAGGAAGATCCGCTGATCCAAAATTTTAACCGGGATTTGTCCGCCGCTACTGGCGGCAACGTGAAAGATTTGGGGGCCTTGGGCGGAGTAGAATTGGTAAAAATACTCAAGGAAAATCCACAGGTTTCCCAAGTCGTACAACAAAATATGCAGAATCCGGAATTTGCTAAGACCGTTGAACAAATTTTTACCAATCCGCAGTTTATTGAAAGCATTAAGCAATTGCAACAAACGGATGGGTTACAATATCCTTCCGAGCAAAGAGAAAAAGCTGAATCAAACCGGAAAATATTGTATTCTATAAAATATTAGGAGGTTTTCCCGTGCTTAAAATTTTTGCTAAAGCGGCTATTTTAGTCTTTATTATTTTGAGCGTTTATTTTATTGTACATCCGTATGCCTGCTCTAATTTGATGTTGGGGCGTGTAACCAATTACAGAGAGCAAAATTTGTCCGTGGTGGACCAACCGGAAAGCCATAGCGAAATGTTTACTCCTGCCGGGGACCAGCCTCTATCTCCCGCTTTTTCTGAAGAGGGCGTTTTCGATACCAATACGATGAACGAGTCGGAAATTCCGGTCTATACGCAGGAAGATATCGATTATGCGATTGCCAGCCGTTATGTGGAATTGGAAAACGAGTATGCCAAAAATAATGCTTTAGGTAAAGATACGGCAAAAGAAATCTCTTACATTGTCATGGATGATTTCGAGCTGACCCAACAAGAGTGGGAATCTTTCCTGCAGCGTGCTACGGCGAGTAATCTGTTTAATAAAATACGGAGTGAGCAATTGCCTTTCTCCACGGCCCAATAAAGGGCAGAAGATAAATTTAAAAGAACCGCTTCCAACAGAAGCGGTTCTTTTATTGGTTAAGGCCTCTATTCTAAATCCCGGGCGTTCTTTCACCACAGGAAAAAGAGGGAAAATACGTTGCAAGCGGTTTTGCAAATAGTCTGGCAGCGGGCAAGATGCAAGGAAACGAAAATTTTGGGATAAAGTAACCCCCGGGCGTGTAAGCCCGGGGGATTTTAATTAATGGGGAAGCCGTCCGGCTAAAAACTCCGCTACCGGCCGGGTGTGTTTTATTTTGCTTAGTACAATTTTAATAGAGGCCGTAATCGGTACCGACAGAAAAGCGCCTGGAACGCCCCAAACAAGCGTCCAAAAAATTAAGCTGGCTACTACGGCGGCCGGATGCAAATCCATTCCCTCACCTAAGAAGCGGGGTTCCAATAAATTTCCAATTGTAAATTCCGTAGCGGTCAATAATCCAATTACTAAGAAAAATTGCGGTCCCAAACCATATTGTAAGAAGAGTACGGGAGTTGGCAATAATACAGCAATGATAGAGCCGACGCTTGGAATAAAGTTAAGCAAGAACATAAATAACGCAAACAAGGCCGCCAGCTTTACTTGGAATCCAAATAAAATGGCCGCCGCCACTAATCCCGTTACCAGCGAAGCAACTAATTTAACCGAAAGATAAACCGATACATTGGCCAACATTTCTTTAATAGCGGGATTGGTAATGGGAGGCGTTTTTTTGCTGCCAAAGAGAAAAAAGGTCATAAATAAAATGACTAATGTCGCATCGGAAACGATATTAAACACTTTTCCGCTGAAATTTTTCAGCCAATTAAACAAGGGCAGTTCTCTTAGATAGGTTTCAATAAATTTTTCATCCAGAGTAATTCCGTGTTGCTGCAGACGCGTGACAATGTCTGTAATAGTATCAATTAAATTTTGGCGATATACTTCCGCCCCTTTTAAAAAGGTGCCTACGGAATTAATGGTAAATAAAATGACTCCGGCAAAAACGGCTATACAAAGAAGAATAGCGATTGTCATCGCGAGCCAAGACGGAAATGAAAATTTATTTTTCATATATAATGTCATCTGCGCAAGAATCGTATAGAACAAGATGGAAATAACCAATGGAATCATGAGCGATTTTGTATACACCAGCAAAGCGGTCACGACGCCCGCGGCGATGATTGTTAGGCAGATGGCGCTGGATTTTAAATAATAATAGGTTGGTTTATCAGTAAACATACGGCCCCCTGTTTCGTTCGGTTTTTTTAGCTGTTTCCCGCGCCAGAAAAAGGATTTTCCCCGTCAATTTGGCGGCATCATTCTGGCAGGAAGTCAACAGCCATACGTTTAATTTCGCGGCAGTAAAACCGGTGTAGTTTCTATAGAAAGCATCATAAGCGGTGGTAAATTCATCACAGGCGCGAGAAAGTGTTTTGGCGCGGCTGTTGAGCCCTTTTGCCGGCAAAGCCAGGTCGCTGGTCCAATCTGCATCTTTACAAGTGCGCAGTTCGGCCCGTACTTGCGTCCAGAAGGGTTCATCCTCATCGAGCTTCCGGCGCAGAGATAGACAGTATTGGTTGAATTGTTCCGCAAAGGACTCGTCCCGCACGGTAATTTCTTTATGCAGTTGTTTGAGAATTTGTTCCAACCGGCGGTTAAAATCATGCAACTCTTGCGCAGCGGCAGCTAAATCAGCCCGGAATTTATCACACCGGGCGGAAATCTGGTCTAATAGTATTTCACATTTCATAAAACTGGAAAATTAATTGTAAAGATTGAACCCAACCCCCGGTCCGACACGACGCTTATGGAACCGTTATGCAGCTCCAGAATACGTTTAACCATCGGAAGGCCGAGTCCCCAGCCGCTGATTTGACCGGTAAAATAATCGTCTACTTGGTAAAACGGCTCAAAAATTTGGTTTACGTCTTGCGGACGGATTCCCGCCCCGTAGTCCCGCACGGAGATGGAAATGCTGTCTCCGTGGTTGGCGCATTGAACTTTGATGATTTTTTCCATCTTATTGTTAAATTTAATGGCGTTTGCCAGTAACTCCTGAATACACAAACGCAGCATTTCTTCATTTGCCGTAACGTTTAGATGTTCCGGACAATCAATCTCTACAAAGGTGCCGCGTTTGATGGTAGCGTCTTCTTGAGACGGTTCCGGAACGGCAGTTTCTTCTTCTTGGGAGATGGCTTTCGTGGCGCACTCTTTAATTAAGTTTTTTAAATAAACAGGTTGTTTTTCTATTCCTTCCGTTTCTGCAGATGTTACCTTATTAAACGACATTAGTTTGTCCACTAATAAGGACATCCTGCTTCCTTGTTTATTGATTTCTTCCAAGGCTTTAGAAGTAAATGGAGAGAATTTTTCTTTTTTGGATTGTGAAAGAATTGCTTCTGAGTAACCGTTGATAATAGACAGCGGCGTTTTCAGTTTGTGTGAAATCAGCGCCAGTGCGCGGGAAGTAATCACTACTTCTTTTGATTCATTCATACTTGGCTCCTAAAAAGAAAAAATCAATTGGGCATAAAATATATCCCGTTTATTTTCATTGTGTATCGTCCGTACGTGATTATAGGCGATATTGGCGCTGATGGAACGGGTGGCTGCAAACGAATTACCTACCACAATTGAATGTTCCGGGTCGGCGGTATAATATTCGCCGTAACGGTATCCCAGATAGAGCGTAGCGTTATTGTCCGGCCACATGCGTGTTACGCGTGCGCCCAGCATATATTTGGCTAAGTCATGTACAATATCAAAAGTTTGCGTATAAGCTAATTCCTGTTGGTTCATAATCCCGCGAAGTCCCGCCACTCCGGTAATTCCGTTGGGATATTGGAAAACATTGGCCGCCGCTTCAAAGCCGAAGGTGCGGAAGAAATTCTTATGTAATTCAAGCGTATAGGCCATCTGGGCAAAGTCTTTATTGGAAAGGGTTCCATTATCGTAGAAAACGGTTCCCCGCTGGTTTGCATAGGATACGCCAATTACTGCATGGGTGTAGAGATCGTTTACTTGGTCATCTTCCAATTTCATGATAAAACGCGCCGCTATTCCATAAGCGGAAGCGTCTTGATATCTGGGATCGTCGCTTTTGTTTTTGAAGTAATAGAATGGGGTAAGATTTAACTTAAATAAATCAAAATCCATTTGAACAGGCACATTCAGAGAATAAATGGGATCTTCAAAAGCTCGTTCATGACTGTCTTTAGCCTCGATCCCAACGAATAAGTTTAATATTGGAGCAAATACTGCACCGGCACGTATTTGGTCAAAATGGGAAGCCCCTATATAAGCCGCTGATACATCCACCGTGCGGGCTTGTAAAGCGGCGGAACAAAAACTAAAAAAGAAAAAGAGAATCGTTAATTTTTTCATATCTTTCATTTAACAAAATTTAAAGCTTTTGCGGTATGTTTTTTAGAGAGGGATATTTTGTAGAATAAAAAAGATGAAGAAAATAATTCTGTTTTCCTTAATCTTATTTTCCGTTTCGAGTATATGGGCGGCGCATATTATACGCGGCCCGTATATAGAAGACCCGACGCAAACTACCATGATCTTAAAATGGCAGACGGATGAGAGAACTCCTTCTTGGCTGGAATACGGGCCGGCGCCGCGCTGCAATCAAATCATGACGCTTACTCCCGAAAGCACACAGCATCGTGCCATTCTGTATGGACTGGTGCCGAACCAAGATTTTTGTTACCGGGTCTATATTAATAATGCGGCGGAGAATGGTGTGCAGGAACCGGTTAGCGGGACATTCCGCACCTTATTTTCTCCCGAACGGAAAGTGGTTAATTTCTTGACCATTGGCTCCACGGGAGCAGATATTCCGCTTCCTTTGCCGGATGGTACGATTCTGCCGGATGAGGCCGCGCAATCCCGCTCCCAACTCGCCGCGCTAATGGAACAGGAGGAGAGCGACTTTTTAATTCATACCGGCAATATGACCCACAGCGGACTGAATGCCGATGCCGACCGTGAGTTCTTTGAGCCTTTTAAAAAGGTGTTGGCCAAAAATCCGCTTTTTGTGGCTTTAGGACCTAATGAATATGGGCCGGAACGGGAAAGCCGCGACAGTAAATCTTTCCTGCGCACCAATTATTCCCGTTTTCATGATATGTCGTGGAGCAATGCGACTCCAAAATATTATTCTTTTGACACCGCCAACGTACGGTTTATTTTTCTGGATACGAATATTGCCCAAGGCGCCGTCTGGGCCCCCGAAATAGGGCCGGAATCGGCACAAATCAAATGGCTTAAATCCACTTTATCTACTGCTGGCGAAAAGTGGAAAATTGTTGTAATGAACGCGCCGGCTTATTCTACCGGACAGAAAGGCCCCAATGATGAAGTGGCGGGAAATCTGGTTAAAATTTTTGAAGATTACCGTGTAAAATTGGTCATCCAAGGCGGGGACCAAGATTACGAAAGGACGTTTCCCATGTATCGCGGAGAGCCTAACCCGCGCGGGGTAACTTATGTTACATTGGGTACGGCGGCCCCGACACCCGGCAAACGGGCGCACTCCGATTCTTCCACCGCACGCTTTGTTGCGGCGCGGCATTATGCTTCGGGTAAAATCGTGGACCGTAAGCTGACGCTCAAAGTATATAGTAATTTGGGAAAAGAATTGGATACGTTGGAAATTTATCTGTAAGGTGTTTGTAGAATTTGGCCGAGAAATTAAAAAACGCCCCAAAAATCGGGGCGTTTTCTGTGGGCAAAAAGAATTATTTTTTTAACTGTACTTTCGCCATCATATCGTACATAATAATGCTGGCCGCGGCGGAAGCGTTTAAACTTTCTACGCCGCCTCTTTGCGGAATAGATACGATTTGGTCGCAGTTTTCGGCGGTTTTCTCACGGATGCCAAACCCTTCGCTGCCGATGACCAGTACAGCGGGAGCAGCATAATCTGTTTCTAGGATGGACTGCCCTTCCATATCCGCGCCGTATACCCAAAATCCTTCTTCTTTGAGGTCATTGAGTGCAGCCGACAGGTTGGCTACTTCCACAATGTTGATATTTTCAATCGCGCCGCACGCTACCTTATACACGGCTGGCGTAATGCCAACCGTTCTGCGCTGGGGCAGAATAATGGTGGAAAAGCCCAAACACGCCGCACTGCGGATGATCGCTCCCAAATTCTGCGGGTCGGTCATTTCGTCTACAGCGAGCCACAGGTCTTTTTTGTTGCCGTCCGATTCATAGAGCGCATTGGACAGTTTCATCAGTTTAATCGGCTGTACTTTGGCCATCACGCCTTGGTGGTTGGCGTTGTGGGTTAAACGATCTAATGTTCGGTTGTCGATACGGTCTATTTTGGCGTTGTTGCGCTTAGCCAAGCGGATAATTTCTTCTACGGCGCGGTGTCCGGCTTTTCCATCCACTACATATAGCTGAGTAACATTTCGCTTCTTGCTTTTAAGCGCTTCCATGACGGGGTGAATCCCGTAAATCATATCTAAATTGTCGTGCATATTTGCTCCTTAACCGATGTCAGACGAGCCAAAACTCATGCCTACTTCCAGCGCGGCTTTTACTTCTTCTCCGTGCGGATCTACCAGTTTTAACTTGGAGATAGCGTCGGCAATTTTGACTTCGGTAATCTTAAAATCGCGGAAAGCCGCCATATAGCCAAACTGGCCTTCTAATACCATTTCCAACGCTTTGGCTCCGTACAGGGTGGAAAGCCAGCGGTCAAAGGCGGTGGGCGTACCGCCGCGCTGGGTGTGGCCCAGCACGCACGCACGGGACTCAATTTTGGTGCGGTCCTCAATCATGTTGCTCAGCTTGTAAGCGATGCCGCCCAACCGGATGGGATCGGTGCTGCCCGGCAAGGTCCGCGCGACCGTCTGTTCGCCCAGTTCGTTTTTGGCGCCTTCAGCGGCTACCACAATGCTGAAAGTTTTTCCCTTGGCTTTACGGTCTAAAATATAATTGACGATGACATCGTCGTTATACGGAATTTCGGGAATCAGCACAATATCGCCACCGCCCGCAATGGCCGAGCGCAGCGCAATCCAGCCCGCGTAGCGGCCCATCGTTTCCACAATCATCACGCGGTGGTGGCTTTGGGCGGTGGTGTGCAGGCGGTCAATGGCTTCGGTAGCTACGGAGAGAGCCGAGTCAAATCCAAAGGTCTGGTCGGTGGCGGAGAGGTCGTTGTCGATGGTTTTGGGAACGGCCACAATTGGCATTCCCAGTTCCACAAATTGTTGGGACATATGCAGCGTTCCGTCACCGCCGATGGTAATAAGCGCGTCTAGTTGATTTTCTTTAAAATTGTGCAGAGCCACGGAAGATAAATCCCGCGGCGTTTCCGGCGATCCAAACGGCGGCAACGTATATTTAAACGGGTTGGCAATATTACTGGTGCCCAGAATGGTGCCGCCCATGGTTAAAATACCCGATACGGTATCGTTGGTAATATTTAAAAATTCATTGCGTATGAGTCCGTCGAATCCGTTTTTAAATCCCAATACTTCAATGCCGTTTTTTAACGCATTTTTACTGACTGCGCGTACTACGGCGTTGAGTCCTGGACAATCGCCTCCGGCGGTTAAAATGCCGATTCTTTTAATAGTCATATCCCCTCCGAATTATAGAAAAGCGGCCAGTGCGCTTACTGCCCACAGCACAAAAAATTGTCCGTCAATCAGCGTTTCGTCTTTTACGCTGCGGGTACTGCTTTTGCTATAGTAATATATTACAATAAAAACGGTGTACAAATGACCGATAAGTAACATGCCCACCAATCCCGGTTTCCACGTTAAAGACAGCAGCGTGGCCAGCGCGGCCGTCAAAGCAACCAGCACCAGCGTAACGGCCCACTTTGTTTTTTTCATGCCAAACGCTTTATAAAAGCTTTCCCGTCCGATGATTAAATCTTTGTTTGCAGATGTAAAGCCCAGCGTGACCGAGCGCATAAATACCAGCAGTACCGTATAGAATATCGCCAGATAAGACGCTTTGCGCAATAACATTCCGTGGGTGTAGGCCGGCAGGAACGCACACGCGTATGCCCAGCCCAAGGCGGTTACAATGTCTTTTGTGCCGGGCAAGGAAACCAACTGTAATTTAGACAGATGGCGGTACGGATAAGCAAATCCGGCGATCAGAAACAACAGTCCCAACCCCAAAGCGCCTTTTCCAATCCACGCCGCACAAACTAGCGCGCCGACCGCCGCCAAGATACTGGCAACCGTTAAAAAACGTTTGTTTAGGCCCGGCTCGGCTTCCGCCCCGCGGTTAAATGCGGTTGATGCAAAAACAAATAATCCGGCAAAAGCCAGCAGTCGTCCGTCGGTCGGAACGCCTTCCAACCGCATACACACATACGTCAGTGCGGCGGCGGCGAAAGCGGTATAGAAACAATTGTGCACCAAAAAACGCCACGTTTTTTCAATAAATCCCGATAAAATGGATTTGGCGTTGGGTTTGCGCAGTTCGCGCACGCGCGCGGCTACGCGGTCAATGACCCAGTTGGGGGTGGAAGCGCCGGCGGTAATAAAAATCTTCTTGGAGCGTTGCACAAGGAGCGCATCCAGTTCGTCTTCGGTTTCTACGTGAAGTACCGCCGGCGCCAATCCTTTGCATAAAAGCGCCAGCCGCGCCGTGTTGGCGCTGTGCCGGCCGCCTACGACCATCACTAAATCCGCGCTTTTAGCCAACTCAATGGGTTCTTTTTGACGGTCTTTGGTCGTTTGGTACGGTGTATTGGTACTCTGGCATT
>CALUYP010000039.1 GCA_944325055.1 uncultured Elusimicrobiales bacterium
ATGCTCCCCCCGCCCGATGAACCGCCTGCTGCAGGGAGACGTCGGCTCGGGTAAGACAGTCGTTGCCTTGTGCGCGATGCTGCTGGCGGTGGAAAACGGTTATCAAGCCGCTTTGATGGCGCCTACCGAAATTCTGGCGGAACAGCATTTTCTTACTTTCAAACGCTTGCTGGCGGGGCTCAAGGTCAATATAGCGGTGCTGACTTCCAGCACTAAAACAGCCGCCCGAAAGAAAATTTTAAAAGAATTGGCAGACGGCAAAATTGATATTTTGGTAGGCACGCACGCCGTCATTCAAGACGAGGTGCAATTCCATAATCTGCGGCTGGCGGTCATTGACGAACAGCACCGTTTCGGCGTCAAACAACGCAGCCGTCTAAAAGAAAAGACAGCCAAACTGGATTTGCTAACCATGACCGCTACTCCCATTCCGCGCACGCTGGCCTTGGCCTTTTACGGCGATTTGGATGTATCCACCCTCAGCGAACTGCCCCCCGGCCGACAGCCTATTAAAACCGAAACGGCCACCTCCAAACTGGCTTATGACCGCGTACGGGAAGAAGTCCGAAAAGGGCGGCAGGCCTATATCGTATTTCCGCTGATTGAGGAAAGCGAAAAAATTTCCGCCAAGGCTGTTACGGAAGAATTTGAAAAGCTGAAAAAAGTGTTTCCGGAATTTCATTTAGCGATTTTGCACGGGCAAATGAATCAAACGAAGAAAGAAACGGTAATGGCGGATTTCGCCGCACATAAAACCGATATTTTGGTGGCTACGCCCGTCATTGAAGTAGGGATAGACGTTAAAAATGCGACCGTTATGGTGATTGAAAACGCCGAACGGTTTGGACTCGCCAGCTTGCACCAGCTGCGCGGACGGGTAGGCCGGGGAGAGCACGAAAGTTATTGTATTTTAGTTTCCCAGCACGCTGGCAGTGTGGCCAAAGAGCGGGTGGATATCATCTGCGCCACGCGGGACGGATTTAAAATCGGCGAGCGGGATATGCAACTAAGAGGACCTGGAGAAATCTTAGGCACCCGCCAAAGCGGCGAATTAGAACTGAAAGCCGGCGATATTTTTAAAGACAAAGACATCCTCTACTGGGCCATCCAAGACCGCGACGAAATACTTGCCGCTGATCCCACTCTCTCTGCCCCCGAACATGCACTCTTCCGCAAAAAATTAGTGCAACTCTACCAAAAAGACTGGCACTTAATTGATTTAAGCTGATTTTAAAAAAGGTCTGCCGTCCAGCAGGTCTTTTTAATTATTGAATAGGAAAAACCAACGGCTCTTCTGCCGCAGCAGAGGGAGCGTTTTGTGAACGCGGAATTCCTTTTTTGGGTTTTTCCACGACAGATGCTTTTTCTTTGGTTTGAGGTTTTGGACAAGCGCTGATGATTTGTTTGGGCGTCTTGCCCGCTGCATTTAAAACAGAGTCGTTGGCTCCGTTGTTTAACAAGTATTGATAGATCCTAAAATTGCATTTCTGGGCCGCCAAATGAAGCGGCGTATTTTTATCATTTGCAACGGCAGACTTTATCCCAGCCTGCTTCCTTGGCATATTTAGCAAATAAGCGGGCATTTCCGCGTCTTCCTCAGAAGCCAGCCGGAGTATCAGCCGAATCATTGGTTCATCTTCATTTAAAACGGCAATATGCACGGCATTTCCCATGACGGCGCTGTCATTTAAACGGGCAAAATATTCCGACAACAAATCCGTCATTTTTAAATTGCGGGTTTGCACCGCCAACAAAAACGGGGTCATGCCGTTCCTGTCTTTAAGAAACACCAAGGTTTTATCCTTCTCCAACATCCGTTCCACTTGGCTGCTGTTTCCGTTCCGTACCGCCGCGAAAAACGCTTCGGTCTTGCCGGCAAAGCACCAAGAATACATGAGGAGAAAAGTACAACAGAAAAATAAAAATTTTTTCATTTTTCTAGTTTATCCTGTTTTTTCTTTTTTACAACCAAAAGGGAGAATCTTTTTTGCGTTCTCCCTCTCTATCCACAAGCAATCTATTTTTTATCGGCTTCCAAGCGCGGAAAAAGCGGCGGATACTTTTCGATTTTTCCGGGCAGCAGCCGCTTCTGCATTTCTTTCGCCACCGTCGGCATAAACGGTTCAATCCAAACCGCCACTTTGCGCAGGCAGGCCACCAGCTCCAACAACACCGCTTTAGCCGCCTCGGGATTGGTTTTTGCCAACTCCCACGGCTTCTTTTCATCCACCAGTTTATTTAAATCGCTGGCAAACCCGTAAATATTTTCCAACACTTTATCAAAAGCCAATTCATCATAAGCTTTATCAATAGCTTCCTCTACTTGCACGGATTTGGAAAGCAACGGATAATCCCCCTCAATTTTTTCGGGTAATTCCCCTATGTTTTTGGCCGCCATATTAAGCGTTCTGGAAAGCAAATTGCCAATGTTGTTGGCTAAATCGGAATTATAACGGTTTTTAAAACTTTCCATCGAGAAATCGCCGTCCTGCCCGAAAGGCACTTCGCGGAATAAAAACGCCCGCAGAGGATCCACTCCGTATTCGGCGGAAACTTCCGCAGGATCGATAATGTTGCCTAAAGATTTGGACATTTTCTCCCCTTCCACCGTCCACCAGCCATGGGCAAACACTTTTTTGGGAAGCGGCAGTCCCAATGCCATCAGCACCGCCGGCCAAATGACCGTATGGAAACGAAAAATTTCCTTGCCCACCATATGCAAGTCCGCCGGCCACAAATCTTCAAACTGACCGGCTTGGATCTGTTTCAGCTGGGCTTCGTGCAAAGTTTTATCTTCACATAAAATCGTTCCATATCCGGCGGCGGAAATATAGTTAATCAACGCATCAAACCAAACGTAGATGGTATGGGCCGGATTACTGAGTACGGGAATACCCCAGGCCACTTTGGTGCGCGTAACGGATAAATCCTGCAAGCCGCTTTTTACGAAATTGATAATTTCATTTGCGCGTGTTTTTGGGCTTAAAAACTCGGGATGTTCTGCATAATATTTCAGCAACGGTTTTTCATAGCGCGAGAGTTTAAAGAAATAAGTTTCTTCATGCACTTCAGTCAACGGACGCTTGTGTACAGGGCAGAGGTTGCCTTCCAGAATTTCGCTGTCATTATAATATTGTTCGCAAGAAAGGCAATATTTTCCGGAATAAGAACCCAAATAAATATCGCCGCTTTTGAGTAATTTTTCAAAAATAGCTTGGACGACTTGTTCGTGTTTTTTGTCGGTGGTACGTATAAAATCGTCGTATGAAATATTCAGAATTTTCCACAGGGCTTTGTATTTGTCAGAGACTTGATCGGTCCATTGTTTAGGCGTAACACCGGCGGCGGCGGCAGATTTTTCGATATTGGCGCCATGTTCATCGGTTCCGGTAAGGAAGCGGACGTCAAAGCCTTTTTGGCGTTTATACCGGGCCAGAATATCTTGGGCAATCGTGGTATAAGCGTGTCCGATATGAGGCACGGAATTGACATAATAAATAGGGGTGGTAATATAGAATTTCTTAGTCATAATTTCTCCGTATCAAAAAATCCGTAAATTTAATCCGTCTAAGCTCATCAGAGCCGTTTCCAGCACCAAAGCCGGCGATACATTACGCCCGATGCTGCGTTTATAATTTTCAAACCGTTTAAGCGTTTGCAGCAAAGAACGTTGCTCACGCGCATCTTGGGAAGAGTGCCATCGGGCGTGCAGGGCCGTAATCAAAACATCCAATACGGCTTGAGCCTCTCTGCGGGAAGCGACTAGCGTGCGGGATAATCCCGCCGCCACGCCGCACGGACCTTGTGGCGTTCCGAACTCTCCGCCGCGTAGTAATTCTAATGCTTCCGCCGCTTTAAGCGCGCCAGAAACCGACCCGCCGCTGTACTGCGCGCATAAATCGGCATCCGGCACATCCGCTCCGTTACGATCTAAAATCCGTTTTATATTCTCAGATGATAGCGGTGCAAACGCCAGCGGCTGGCAGCGTGACAAAATGGTCTTGAGCATGGCTGCGCGTTTATTGGTAATTAAAATCCAAACGGTTCTTTGAGGTGGTTCCTCGATAAATTTAAGCAACGCATTGGCGGCCGCCCCCTGCATAGTTTGCGCCTGGTCTATGATCAACACTTTCCAGCCGCCGCCCACTGCTTTTTGCTGGGATTTAGCAGTCACTTCGCGAATGGTATCTACACTAATATGCTGTTGTTTGGCGATTTCTTTTTCCAATTCTTCTTCGTATCCTTTACTGGAAAAATCTTTTTTTACTTCCAGCCGCGCCTGATAGGCAAAATCCACAAAAACCACATCCGGATGTGTCCCTTTCGCAATCGCCTGACAGGCCGCACAAACCCCGCATGCTTCTCCCGTTTGGCGGGCAGCCGGATCCATACAATTCAGCGCTTGGGCAAAAGCGACCGCCGCGCGGGATTTGCCTACGCCATCAGGCCCATAAAATAACAAAGCGCCCGGGATTTTCCGGCTCCCGGCTATTTTTTTTAAATACGAGGAGGCTTTTTCCTGCCCCAGGATATCTGAAAAAGGCATTATTTAAGGATATGGTGTTCTTCCAATAATTCCAACACGCGGGCTTGGATATCACGAATATTCTTATCAGCATCAATCAGATAAGCATTCGGAGTTTTTGCAATCATGTCCAAATAGCCTTTGCGCATTTTTTGGCGGAAAGCCAAATCTTCTTGTTCCAAACGGTCAGAAAACAAATATTCTCCGCGTTCGGTAAAATATTTATCGGACATCAAAAAAACGAGTGTTAAATCAGGCTGTGTATTTTGGGTAGCGATTTTATTTAACGTATCAATAGTTTTTAAAGGAATTCCGCGCCCATAACCTTGATAGGCGCAGGTAGACATTGTATAGCGTTCACAAATAACGGTTTTCCCCGCTTCCAGCGCGGGCAAAATTTTCTCTTGGGTATGCTGGGCCCGGGAAGCTTCATAAAGCAAAAGCTCCGCCAAAGGCCGCACGTCCAATCCCGGCTCCAGTACAATCTGGCGAATTTGCTCTGCAGTAGGGGTTCCCCCCGGCTCGCGAGTAAGGATCACGTCTTTTCCGCGGGCCACCAACTGGTTATAAAGCATTTTAGCTTGGGTGGATTTGCCGCAACGGTCCGGTCCTTCCAATACGATAAACTTTCCTTTCATAACCTGTTTCCCTGATCGTCTAGGCCAATCCTTCCTGCGAAGTAACCACTTCCATTTCGGGACGTTTTTCGGAAGTCCAAGCGGAAGCTTCCACCTGCTCCAAAATAGGATCCAGTTTGCCTTGTGCGTTTAAGATAAAATCGATTATTTCGCGGAAAGCGCCGTCCCCGCCGACGCGTTTGGTCACATAATGGGCATGTTTTTTGACGCATTCCAGCGCATTGGGTACCGTAGCGGCCAAACCCACTTCGTTTAAAAGAGGGATATCGGTGATATCGTCTCCCATATAAGCGAATTCTTCTGCGGAAAGGTTTTCCTTTTCTAAAATATCGTTTAGCGGTCCGATCTTGGTCAAAAACCCTTGGTACATATATTTAAAACCCAAATTTTTGGCCCGCGCTACAGTGGTAGGATGTCGTCGTCCGGTAATAATGCCGCACACGATATGCGCACTGTGGCACAGCAGTACGGCGATACCATCCTGCGTGTGGAAAGATTTAAATTCATCTATTTTGCCGTCGTCCCGCACGAAAAAGTTTACTTTTCCGTCCGTTAAAATACCGTCTACGTCAGTCAAGACGGCTTTGATTTTTTTAGCCCTTTTAATTGCTTCTTCCATATACACGCTATTATACAAAATATCTTCTTTGCAAAGTTTATTCCCATTTGGACCCTTCATCCGCCGGAACAGATTTGACTGGCCAAACGGTTTCCGCGCACAAAGGGTTTATTTTATATAATGGAAGTAACCGTTTGGGAAGGGGTTATCAAAAAATGGCAAAACGATTTACAGAAAATGCACAAAAAATTATTTTGATTGCGCAGGAAGAAGCAAAACGCCTGAATCACGATTATGTGGGAACCGAACATATCTTGCTGGGATTAAGCGCGCTGGACGGAACCGTGTCGAACAAAATCCTTATAAATTTAGGAGTCACGTTCCGAAAGGTACGGTTGGAAATTGAAAAAATGGTCGGGATTGGGGACACGATTATGCTGCTGGGGGAAATTCCCTTTACGCCGCGCGCGAAGAAAGTGTTGGAATTTTCCGTTGAAGAATCGCAAATGCTGGGAACGGAACATATCGGCACGGAACATATTCTCTTAGGACTTATTCGGGAAGAAGAAGGGATGGCCGGCCGCATTTTAGAAAATTTGGGGTTAAATTTAGACGCCGTACGGGAAGCAGTGCTTAATTTTATCGGGGACGCGGGACCGGGGGATTTGACCGAAGATCTAACCGATTTACAACAAGAAATTAATCTAAACGCTCTTCCCAAACGGGAAACGTCAGAAAATAAAAAAGCGAAGACCCCCACGCTGGATGAATACACCCGCGACTTAACCAAACTGGCTTCGAAAAACCAATTGGATCCGGTCATCGGTAGGGAAGAAGAGATTGAACGTTTGGTACAAATTTTGGCAAGACGCACCAAGAACAACCCGGTACTTATCGGGGAGCCGGGGGTTGGGAAAACGGCGATTGTAGAAGGCTTGGCGCAAAAAATTGCCCGCGGTGAAATCTCGGATGTGCTGTGCAATAAACGTCTTTTGGCTTTGGATTTGGCATCGGTAGTGGCAGGCACTAAATACCGGGGCGAATTCGAACAACGCTTAAAAAATATTATAGATGAAATGGCGGCTTCGAAAGACGCTATCATTTTCATTGATGAACTGCACACCATTATCGGTGCGGGCGCGGCGGAAGGATCCATAGACGCTTCGAATATGTTAAAACCGGCCTTGGCGCGCGGCGAGGTGCAATGTATCGGCGCCACTACTTTTGATGAGTACCGCAAATATATCGAAGCGGATACAGCGTTAGAACGCCGTTTCCAGCCCGTTGTGGCGGATCCTCCTGACGTGGAAGAAACAATTGCTATTTTGCGTGGAATCCGCTCGAAATATGAACAACACCACAAAGTAAAATATACGGATGGCGCGGTACGCGCCGCAGCCGCCATTGCAGACCGTTATATCACAGACCGGGCCATGCCGGATAAAGCCATTGATCTTTTTGATGAAGCCGGCGCGCGGGCACGGCTTAAAAATGCCGTTTTGCCGCCGGAAATCAAACAAAAACAAGTGGAATACAACCAAGCCGTGCAGGAAAAAGACGAAGCTTTATCCAATAAAGAATTTGAAAAAGCGGCAGCCGCCAAAGATACGGAAGACCGCTTGAAAGCCTATGTAGAACATCTTAAACAGCAATGGCATGAAAAACACGATAAAGAAGTGCCTGAAGTAACGGAAGAAGATATTGCGCTGGTGGCGTCTAAATGGACGGGGATTCCCGTAACGCGTTTGACGCAAAGCGAAACGGAAAAGATTTTACATATGGAAGAGCACCTGCACGAGCGGATTATCGGGCAGGACGACGCTGTAAAAGCCGTCTCTTTAGCAATCCGCAGAAACCGCACCGGATTAGGGAATCCGGACCGTCCAATCGGCGGATTTTTATTTCTGGGTCCGACGGGCGTCGGCAAGACCGAACTGGCCAAGAGCTTAGCGATGTTTCTGTTTGGAGATGAAGAAGCGATGATTCGGCTGGATATGTCGGAATATATGGAAAAATTTGCCGTATCACGCCTGATTGGCGCGCCGCCCGGGTATGTGGGATATGAAGAAGGCGGACAATTGACGGAAGCCGTCCGCCGACGCCCGTACAGCGTGGTGGTACTGGATGAATTAGAAAAAGCCCACCCGGATATTTATAACATCTTGCTCCAAGTACTTGATGAAGGCTCGTTATCGGATAATTTGGGACACAAAGTAAGCTTCAAAAACTGTGTGGTGATCATGACCTCCAACGTAGGGGCCAGAGAAATTACCAACAAAGGCAATGCGCTTGGATTTGCCGCACACCAAACCGAAGAACAACAATACCAAGATATGCGTAAAAACGTCATGGAAGAAGTTAAGAAAACGTTTAATCCGGAGTTTATCAACCGTATAGATGAGATTGTGGTATTCCATTCTTTGACAAAAGAGGATATTGGTCAGATTTTAGACTTGGCGTTAAAAGAAGTAGACAAAAAACTAGCGGATAAAGAAATCTCGCTGAAACTGACGGAGGCAGCCAAAAACTTCTTAGTGGAAAAAGGATTTGACGTAAAATACGGCGCCCGTCCGTTGTTGCGCACGCTGCAGCGCGAATTAGAAGATCCGTTGGCGGAAAATATTTTAATCAACCGCTATCCGGCGCATACCGAGATTGTGGCGGACGTAGATAAGGAAACCGGCAAATTAACTTTTTCCGGTACGGCGGTAAAAGAACAAACCGCCGTTGCGATTTAACCTGATTGGGAGGAACTGTTAACATGGATGCAAACAAACAAAAAGCGCTGGATCTGGCTTTGGGCCAGATTGAGAAAGCTTTCGGGAAAGAAGCGATTTGCAAACTGGGAGGCGGAAGCGTAAAAAACGTGGAAGCCATTCCCACCGGGGCGTTGTCTTTGGATTTAGCCTTGGGAGTAGGCGGCCTGCCGCGCGGGAGAGTGATTGAAATTTACGGGCCGGAAGCCGGCGGCAAGACTACGCTATCTCTGCATGTAGCGGCCCAAACCCAAAAAATGGGTGGGACGGTGGCGTTTATCGATGCGGAACATGCATTGGATCCCGTTTATGCGGCGAATTTAGGAGTCAATGTAGACGAACTGTTGGTATCCCAGCCCGACTCCGGGGAACAAGCGCTGGAAATCGCCGAGAAATTAGTTCGTTCGGGAGCCATTGATTTGATTATTGTAGATTCTGTAGCCGCTCTCGTACCGAAAGCCGAGATTGAAGGCGAAATGGGAGACGCACATGTAGGCTTACAGGCCAGATTGATGAGCCAGGCGCTGCGCAAACTGACCAGCATTTTAAACAAAACCAAAACAAGCATCATTTTCATCAACCAGCTGCGCCAGAAAATCGGGGTGATGTTTGGCAGTCCGGAAACCACTCCCGGCGGACTGGCGCTTAAGTTTTACGCGTCCGTACGTATTGACGTACGCCGCATTGAGAACCTCAAAAAAGGCGACGAAATCATCGGCACCCGGGTACGCGCCAAAGTAACCAAAAACAAAGTGGCTCCGCCCTACCGCCAAGCCGAATTTACGATGATTTTAGGACACGGCATTTCGAGGGAAGCCTGTATCATAGACAAAGGCGTGGAAGCCGGTTTTATCGAAAAAAGCGGCAGTTGGTTTATTTACGGACAGGAAAAACTGGGCCAAGGAGCCGATAACGCCCGCCAGTATTTAAAGGATAATCCGGAACTGGCCGCCGAAATTGAAGATAAGCTCTATGTAAAATATCTGGGGCATCATTATAACGGCAAAAAAGCCGATACTGCGGAAGATAAAAACGCAGAATCTAAATTCGAAAAAAAGGCTATCAAAAAATAATTAAAATAAACCGCCCTGCTAGAAAGCAGGGCGGTTTATTTTTTGTCTATAATCAACTATTCAAAATATTCAAGAGCCCAGCTTCCGTACCCGCCGCCAGACCAGTTACTTTCTGACACTTTTTTAGTAAAACCTAAGCTGGAACAATAGGTCTCATCGGAAGCAATACAAAACCGTGCTCCGTTTGGGCCCATACCAAAGCCAAATCGGGTTGGAGCACCCCAATATACTACAACCCCCGATCCAGAAGGAGTTTCGGCATGATAACCGCCTCCTTGAAATTTACAATCATCGGACTTAAAAACTGAAAAATTACACGGAGGAGTCTCCGGAAGTTTAATATCTAAGTCCTCATCATCACAATTGCCACCCTTAGCTAACCAACAACTCGTATGGGCATCATAATATGCTTTAATACTGGGCCATAAAGCAGCCACGCGGCTTTTATCCACCGCTTTTTGGTATTGTGGCAACGCTACCGCCGCCAATATCCCTATAATCAACACTACAACCAATAATTCTATCAAGGTAAAACCCTTCTTCATAAAAACCTCCTTAGCAAGCTGATTTAAAGGCTTATTTCTTATTTTATTCCTCT
>CALUYP010000040.1 GCA_944325055.1 uncultured Elusimicrobiales bacterium
TTTTAATTTCCAGACAAACCGATTATACGTTTCCAACAAAACCTGCGGTTCTTCTTCACTGACGGTCGCCGAAAAATACTCCAAACACGCCCCTGAAAAACTTAAATCACCGGAAGGATCTAATAAATATCTCGCCAAACGTCCGTCAAAACAAGTAATAAACTGCCCGTGTACGTTGATATCCAGTTCGCGCAGCGTCAGCTTCAGGTCATATCCGACTTTTTCCACCGAATCGTTTTCTATTAATTTTCTAAGCGCATCCAGTTCCCACGGCTGTACGTCTGACAGCGCCGTAACAGCCGCCTCTTTTTCGTTCAGTCCCAGCACCAGTGCCTCTTCCTGCACGTGGATAAAAATACGTTGATTTTCAACCGCACGGTTTAATACGTCCTGCACGGTTAAACGCACTGTTTCCAAAGGCTGTGACGAAACAGCAACCGGGCGCGGTGCTTGAAAAAATTCCAGCAAATTCTTAAATTCATAATGCGCAAACAAAGCTGTCAACTTTTCAGAATCCGGCGTACGCACCCGGAAATCTTCCAGCACAAAAGGCATATTTAAATCGGGATCTAAAACGACTAATTGCTTGGAAAGCAAAGCTTCGCCTTCGTGCGCTAAAATTTTCTTCGCCAAGGCCGGTTTTAAATCGGGATTATCGTTTCGGGCGGCGCGGATAATATCTTCCAAGTGTCCAAATTTATGAATCAAATCCACCGCACTTTTAGGACCGACTCCCATCACGCCGGGGATATTATCCGACGCATCTCCCACAATGGAAAAATAATCCGGCAGAAAAGGCACTTCCACCCCAAACTTTTCTACAGCGGCTTCCGGTCCTTTAAACCCGTCCTTCCCGCCGGCGGGCCAGATATGAATCCAATCATTTAAAAATTGGTAAACGTCTTTATCGGACGTAACTAATACGCTGGAAACCTGCTGTTTGGCGGCATTAATCGCCAAGAAAGCCATTAGATCATCGGCTTCAATTCCGTTTTGGGCGACCACGCGCAACCCTAAAGTATCCACCAATTCACGCGCCAAATTTAACTGGCTGACTAAAGCGTCATCCGGTTTTTTGCGGTTGGCTTTATAGGAAGGCAAAAGCGCTTTGCGCCGCGCACAACCGCCGGGCGAATCAAAGCATACTGCCACATACTCCGGATTTTGTTCACGCAGCATTTTGATCAGCCACCGCAAAAATCCGTACAAGGCACCCACTTCTTGCCCAGATGAGGTGGATAATTTCGGCAACGCGTGATAATTACGGTGCAAAAAACCGTGCGCATCTATCAAAAAAAATTGGGGAGAAAAATTTTTCATACGGAAACATACAGGCAGGATTTCAGAACTGCCCGTTCCATCGCCAAAAAGAACGGGCTCATCTTTTTATTTTAAAGCATTTATTTTATTTTCGATTTCTCTTTGAACGGCTGGCGCCTTATCTCTGGAGAACCCCACGCTAGAATACATCACGGTATCGTTATATACTATCACAAACGTCGGCAAAGCGTTTACGCCCCACTGATCTTTCAAATAGGTACCGTTTGGCGCTGGGATATCTTTTTCTACATCCAACGCAAAAAAATGGACATTTTCTGCCGAAGCATACTTCTGAAGCAATTCCGGAAAAAGAATTTTCTTAGCCAACCGACACGGCCCGCAATAGGCGGCCGTAAACATAATTACGGAAACGCTTCCCTTGTCCATGTACGAATAGCTCTCGCTGGTAAGATTTTTCAACTCCGCCGGCTGATCAGCCCAGACCGGATCTGCTGTAAGAAAAAGCACCAATCCGAGGCATATATATAATATTTTTTTCATAACAAATTCCTCAAATGTTTACAGCAACGCATTCAATTTTTCTTGCAAAGCAGCTTTGGACTGCAGTCCTACCGTCTGCCCGGCAATTTGCCCGTCTTTAAAGAAAAGAATCGTAGGAATGGAAGTAATGCGGTATTTGGAACTGGTATCCGGACCTTCGTCTACATTTAATTTGCACACTTTCACTTTCCCAGCATATTCTTTGGCAATTTCCTCAACTACCGGCCCAAGCATACGGCACGGACCGCACCAAGAAGCCCAAAAATCCACCATCACCAGCCCCTTAAAATTCAATACTTCGTCTTCAAAATTTGCATCGTTTAAAATCACTTCGCTCATGACATGATTCCTCTTTCAATTAAATAAAATAGAAAATTCCTCTATATTTAAGGCTACCTTACAAAAACTCACTTGTCAAGTACTCTGCATTCGATTAGTATAAAAAGGCCTGTTTTTTGAAAAACCTGTTTTTGGATACAATCCCTCCCTCTAGATAACTGGTATATCAAAAAGCTTATCACAGAGCATTGAAAAGTATTGTACAATGACTTCAGGCAACAGGAGAGTTTGGAATGAAAGAGAAAATTATTTGTATTGCTACCCCTTCAGGCCGTACCTATTACCGGGCGATTCCTCTGGCAAAAGAATTTCTGGATAAAGAACAGAATATTGTAAACACCACGGGTGAGCTTCCAGATGGTGAAATAACGGAACTAAGTGTTACATCCGCTACCATTAAAAACCTGCTAAACGGAAAACTGAACGGAAAGTTTGAGGTAATTAATTTAACGGATAATACCGTAACCTACAGCGAAGAGTATCATCACGGCAATCTGGTAAGCATCACGGAACGGAATTTATCGAAAGCCGCCGAAGAGGCTGTAAAAGAAGAACGAAATGCTCCGCTTTATCCGGGAACGGTATTAAAAAGCACGAAAAACACCAACTCTTTTTATATTAACGGCAAAGAAATAGCTGAAGAAACCCTTTCTTCCAATGGAGTTACCGTAGAATTATTGGGAAATATTCCAGATGGTGAAGTCAAGGAATTTAACGAAAACGGATCAATTAAAACGGAAGCACATTATAAAAACAATAAACTCAACGGAACGTTGCTGCGTTACTCCGATGATGGAATTCTCTTGTCACGGGAAGAATATGCCAATGGCGTTCTGCATGGTCCAGCGGAGTATTTTACCCCTATCAAAAACGATATGTTACATGCAAAATGTACATATAAAAACTCTTTTTTAGAAGGGTTACGTACCATGACGCAAAAAGACGGAACTTTGCGTGAAGAAGAACATTACAAACACGGCCGATTAGACGGAAAACGCATTTTCTATTATCCAAACGGAAAAAAAGAAAGTGAAGAAAATTTTAAAGAAGGGAAACTGCATGGAGAACGCAGCCTGTTTTTCCCTTCTGGGGCTTTATGGTATCGTGAAAATTACAAAAACGGACGTTTAGAAGGAGAACGGTTCGGTTTTTTTGCAAGCGGAAAAATACGACTGGAAGAATTTTACTCGGAAGGATTGCTTGAATCCCGCCGAAATATTTATGCGGAGAATGGGGAACTGCTCTCTACAGAAGAATATCACTGGGGCACCTTGGTGCATAACACCGACAGGAATACAAAATGAAAACGATACGCTTCTGTCCCGCCAAGGTAAATTTGTTTTTAGAAGTAACGGGAAAACGTCCTGATGGCTATCATGAATTAGCGACCTTGTTTGCCAAGATTAATTTAGGGGATCATCTGGTTGTAGAAGCGACGCCTGCGGAAACGTCGGAAGTCACACTTACCCTTACCGGCCCGGTAGCGTCGATGCTGCAAGCGGACGAAAATAATTTAGCCTGCCGGGCCGCACGGATTTTTTTGGATCATTTTCATATCACAGCCCGTATCCATATGCAACTTGAGAAAAATATTCCCACGGGAGCCGGCTTGGGAGGAGGCTCTTCAGATGCCGCAGGAGTCATGCTGGCGCTGTGTGATATCTTTCACAAAGATAAACGGGAACTGCTTGTTGAAGCGGCGCGGTTAGGGGCAGACGTACCATTATTTTTTTATGAAGAAACATTCCTAAAAGGAGAGGGAATTGGTGAAAAGCTGACGCCTGTTGAGGCTCCCGGAAAAATGCCTTTTTTGGTATTGGTTTATCCCAATACAGCGGTTCCTACGAAAGAGGTCTTTAAACGCCTGCGCTTGCCCGCCCCAGAAGCCATCTTGACAAAACGCTCCAATTTAGATAAATTAATAACATACATAGGATGTGCCAGTCCACTGGCCGGGTGGAAACATTTGTTGTTCAACCGGCTGGAGGAGTGCGTTGTTCCTTTTAAAAACTCTGTACGAAATGTGCTGCTCGATTTGAGAAAAACAAATACAGATGCAGTTTTAATGTCCGGTTCCGGCTCCACGGTTTTTGCTTTAGTTGAAACTGAAAAGGAAGCAAAAGATTTGGTAAATAAATTACAAAACGAGGAACGGATCGTTTTCTTTACGACATTTCATAGGAGCTTAAAGGATGAAAATAACGGAAATAAGGATACATCTTATGGGGGAGGATCGCCTCAAAGCGTTTGCAAGTGTAACGTTTGACGATTCTTTCGTAGTTCGCAATATGAAAGTTGTGGAAGGAACCAAAGGCGTGTTTCTCTGTATGCCTTCCCGCAAATTGCCCGATGGAACACATAAAGATATGGTGCATCCCATCAACCAGCAATTCCGGGAATATTTAGAAGAGAATGTTTTGAAAGCCTACGAAGAAGAATTAAAAAAGAATTCTATGGGCGACGGGAAACCGGCCAATACTTCCGACTATGACTTTAACGCCGCGGCAGACAGCGGCAAAGACGTACAATAAGGGTTCAGCACAGATTTTCCGTTATTCATCTTGCTTTAGCTGTGATGGAACAGTTTAATTCCGGATGGTGAAATGGTATCACTACTGGTTTTGGTCCAGTCATTCTAGGTTCGAGTCCTAGTCCGGAAACCATATAGAGGGCCTACAAAGGCCCTCTTTTTTTGTCTAAAAATAAACAAAAGGCGTTTTTCTCGTCGGAAAAGAATTATCGCGGTAAACGCGACAAGCGCGATAATAGACAGTAGACGTGTCAGCAAAATGTCAGCATAACTAACACTCACAGCGAAACTTCTTTCGCATTTTAAATTCTTCTTTTTTGCCTTTGTTCCAGCCCTGCACCGGACGCAGATAACCTACCACGCGGCTATAAACCTCGCAGGGGGTACCGTGGCACGAGGCCTGCTCGGCTTTTAATGCTTCAATTTTTTCTTTGATTTCTTCTTTGGTCATAATTCCCCCAGCCTACCTAATTTTGGAAGCTAATTCGTTAGCTTCCATTTTTGGGCCGATTTTTGGAAGCTAATTATCAATTTTTAGAAAATTGATAATTGTAGAAATAATCGCCACTTAATTTCTATTTTAAGGTGCAAAATAAAAATATCCTATATTTCAGTTACCGATATTTTCTCGGCAGCTTCTGCACGCCACGCGGCACGGAAGGCCATATTTCTTACAGATAGCTTCGCTTAAATATCGGTCAAATTCTGCGTAAGGACACTTCAAAAATACACCCCCACCAAAAGGCCAAGTCTCCCACGTCCGCCATATAGGCCGACAGTTGTGTTTTTAAGAAGTCCGGTCAAATCGTCAAGGCGACGGTCTACAAACAGGTATCCGCTCAAGTCTGTATCCAGGCCAACTCCGGCTCCGTAGCGGTCAAAATAAACCAAACGCGCGCCCAATCCGGCCTTTAATTCTTTTCCTACAACCCCCTGCACCGCGGGACGAAAAGTAAAACCTGCGCGCTTTACGCTTATTTCCGTGTCGCCGTCTGTTGGTTGCACCACCTCGGCGCGGCCTTCCGGAGGCAGGTATTTAACTTCCGTTTTAACACTTCCGTCAGCCTGGCGCACCGTGGCTGTCAATTTATTGTCTTTGACAACTACGCGCGCAGATTGCTCGTCAGACAGCGTTCCGGTCTGCTCGGCCAGTTTGTCTATCTGTCGGTCTCGCCACCAATTTGAAAACAAAAGCCCCGCTATTACGAGCAGGGCTGTAATTCTAATTAGTTTTTTCACTGTCTACGCCCAGGGCTTTTTCGGCGCGGCTGATAATGGCCTTTTTAATCGCTTCGTACCCAATTTGGGAAATAGCCAATACAACCAAGCCGACTAATACTGCCATAAGAGGCGTATGGCTCGTAACATCTGCCGCATAAACTGCAATGAAGCCACAGACCAGTGACGACAGCAATACGATAATAGACCATACCCAGCCCGGAATAGTAAAAAATTTAGACAACAAATTTTTTAACCACTCAATGATGCCAACTACGGCAACAGAAGCCAAAAATATCAACAAGTAGATATTCAACTCCATTTTTTTCACTCCTTTTTATCCCCGCGAAATCGTGGGGATTAGTTTTAATATCGGCGCGTTTACCACTCGCCTGTTTCCATAATTTTCGCCAACTCAACTGCGCGGCCCTTTACCTGGAATGCCCACTTACTATCCAGCATTTCTTTAGCCGCGGTTTTATAATCCCCGGCTTCCACGGCCGCCAGCATTTTTTTGAAACCAGCAAGCCCCGAAAGGCCGAGGTTATAGCACATCTCAATTAGCACGCCTAGTCGGGCGTCATCCAGCTTGGGCCACCAGGCGAAATTGTTCTTTACCTGCTTTTCGGCGATTTCCAAGTCCTGCTTCAAAAGAAGTTCCGCCACCTCTTTGGAAATTCCCCGCGCGTCCAGGTTATGCCCATAGCCAATGGTCAGCGCCCCCGCCGAACACCGGTAGGGCAGGTACGAAAGCCCCTCATTGCGGCGCACACGGACCGCCAGTTTTTCGTAGTTTGCTTTATCCATTTATTCCCCCTGTGAAAGCAGCGTTTTGACGTCGGTACGAAGTTCTCCCACCAGCGAAGTCAGGTGTTTGATATCCGCCGAAGTTACCGCGTACTGCGCGCGGATTTCCGCCAGCGTGGTTTCGGCAGAGCGAATTTTGCTTTTCACTTCCACAATATCCGATCGGTGCGCCTGCTCCATTTTGTCCAGATTTTTTTCGGCGGCTTGCAAACGGGTGGCAAGATTTTCCAGCTTCTTATGCAAAGCCACCCAGGTACCGCCTACCGATACGGCGAGCGTACCCAACATCTTAAACAGTTCGTCATTCATTGGACTCCTCCCGAAGCGGAGCCGCCAGGGTTTCTATTTCCTGCGCTTTGGATTTTACATAATCGCTTGCCCCGGAGCCTTCCGCCAGTACCAGCTCACGCACCGCGCGCGTAAGACCCGTTTCTTTTTCCTTAGCCAGAACCTGTTCTTCTGCGGTAGGTTCTGTAGGAGAAGGATTTGCTACAATAACAAACTCTTTGTCCACTTGCTCAATATGTCTGTCTCCAGCTTTATTGCAAGCAATAGCTGCCTGTGTGTAGTTTTCTTTGTTCACGATTTGTCCAATTTCAAATTTCATATTTAAGCTCCTTGCCCACAGGCATACCATGCAAATCCGCAACCGTAATTCATTCCTGAAAATGATGCATAAAATGTACTGACTGTCTTGTTATTTATGCTTAAATTTTGATAATTAGCAGAATTTAAGGGGTCCGTCATGGTGATCAATACGGAATAAACCGTATTTGCAAAAGGCTTCAACAAGCTGACCGTAGCCGGCATTTGCCCCAAACCGCCCTGTTCCACCCAGCCGCTCTTATACAACCGGTACCAGTTGCCGGATTCATCGGAATAACTATCCACAACATAATCCATACCGGACAGCACTTCTTCAAAATAGTTATAGTCTAGTGCGTGAAAAGCCGTTTTAGGTTTAAGCGAAGTAATAACGCCAGTACTGTCCGTTTCCACCGTTCCGCAATTGACAAATCCTAGATAATTGCCGGTTTGACTGTAATTTTTATTATCTGTACTGTTATATATCGAAGCGGCCGTTTCATAAAGGCTGGTAGCGGTCAAACCGAACGCCGTTTCTTTGGCTGCGGAAAAAGAAAGCGTTCTTATCGATGAGACGCTAACCTGCGTATTTTTTAAAGTACCATCCGCATTTCTTCCATTCGGA
>CALUYP010000041.1 GCA_944325055.1 uncultured Elusimicrobiales bacterium
ATCTGGGCGAGGTTTGAATGCGTTTCGAGAATATTTTCTTTCAAATGGGCTTGGTAGTATGCCAATAAAAACAGCATGGGAATAAGCGGCATGAATACTACGGCCAAAAAAAGTTTGAAAAGTTTAGAAAATATAGACATAATCCACCTTATTATAGATTATATCAATTCGGAACGGACAAACGGATAAAAATTCAGAAGAACAAGCCTAAATAAGCACTAAACACTTGAAACAAAATCAAATTTTTCCCCATAAGCATATATAAATCTTGGTTATAAACCTAAAGCCGATAGGACTTTTTGCATATTTAAATCTAGGCCTTTTTTATACACAACGCCGGGTCCTTTGACCCTGGTGCTATTTATTATTAAGACATATAGTATAGATATGACCAAAAAAATTTTATCACTGGCGGCAAGGTTCAGCAAATCATTCATGCGCTATATTGAACAAGAAATTCGCCGAAATGGGGCTAGAACTGTCAACGTACAAGAAAAAATCATTTGTTTAAGCGAAGAAGAATCTGCTTTTATTTCTTTAGAGACACATCGCCTTTTACTTGCTCAAAAGCATAATAGAAATAAAGAAATACCATTGGTTGCTCCCGGGCAAACTGCTTATGCGGTATATATGTAAACTGATTTGATTTCTAAAACCCCGCTCCTCTCTCCCAGCCCAGCCGGAGAGTTCCATATAAAAATCCGCTCTGTCCCAGAGCGGATTTTTTACATGTCATTAAAATTTCATTGAATCATCACCCTTCCGGACACTCATTCGGATCCACTGCTTTTTTAATATGCAAATCACATCCCCCTACCAGCGCGCTTCGTTTGTTTTTCATATAGCGGATATAAAGAACTTGACGGGATGGATTCTGATTAAATAATTCCCTTCCTTGTAAAACAGTATTCCAAGGAACAGGAAAATGTTTTTCCAACAACGTATTAAAATCGCCCACGCCAGGAGCCGCAAATTCCACCACAAACGGCCTCAGGTCTTTTAATAACAAGGAAAGCGGATTAGGCTGGTTATAATCCGTATGCCCAAAACCAGCGTGCACGAATACCACTGCATCCGGATCTTGTTCATAAATACGGCGGATGATCTTTGCCCAATACATATTGCGATCGCGCATCCCCGTGGGAGAAACCGTTTTCCAAGCTAATTGAGTATTGGGAAAATTTTGGGTGTATCCGACACGAACCAGCTCTTTTGATAATTGCGGATTTTCCAGCCCCACTACCCGTATTCCAGCGGCTATCATACGTTTGGTTATATTGCGGTAATAGGGTCTTTTCTGCACGAAAATTTCCGCTTCTTTTTCTTTAGAAAGAATATATAATTGTGGCCCCGGCACCGCATCTATAAATTCAGAAGCATAATATACGTTTTTGTCCGGAAACGCCTTTTTATATTGCAAGATGGACTGCTCTACCTCTCGAACCATCCAATCCTGTTCATGAATTTCCCCTAACATAACCAGCCTAGCGTTATAAGGAATATAATCCAAATAATTAATTTTCCCTTGCACAGCCGTGACGGAAACCCCTTGTTGTAACTGTTTTGAATGCGTCACTGCATAAAAATCACGTTCCAGCCAGTTTTGTACCAATGCTTTTTGAATCTCTTGATTTTCTTTCAAAACAGCCGCAGAAACCGATTGGGGATTTAAACAAAAATAATCCTCCAACATTTCATCTAGATCGACAAACCCTCCCTTCGCTAAGGCACGCAAGTGGCTGCCGCGCAACGCTTCTACTTGAAGTGATTTAAAAGCGTCTTGGCGGAAAGGAGCAACCGCAGAAGAAGAAATTATACTTTTAGCGACGGAGGAAGGCAGCTTCTGCCCATAAGAAGGGGAAGAACCTAACAAAAAAGCGGCCATTACGCTCCACAAAAGTTTCGTATAATACATTTTTAAATACATAAATTCCTTCTCAAAACATCTAAAGTTAAAAAGGGAATACTTCCCTATTTAAAATTCGGACAGATACATCACTCCCAGCCGCAACAGCCGCCTTTTTGCTTTGGACTTGATAGACACAAAAAATAGGTTCCCCTACCGAGTCATTTTCGCGTATTTTTTGTAGAATAGAATTTTTTTCTTCTCGCATCGCAGATTTCTCTAACAACAGATTGGAATCTTGCGGAAAAGAGAATTCTATTACAAATGGCTTCCATTTCTTTAGCTGAAACGGCATCGAATTTAACTGATCATAACTGACATGATTGATCCCGGCATGCACAATAACCAAAGCTTCCGGATCTTGTTGATAAATTGCTTCTATCCGCCGCGCCCAATAAGCATTTCGCTCCTTCATACCTAAAGGAGAAAGCACTCTCCAAGCAAATCTAGACTCCAAAAAATATTTTTCTTCCAAAGCCGCCTCCTGCTGATAAGTAAGAATTGCCGGATTCTCTAACCCTATTACCTTTACTCCGTATGCTAAAAAAGAGCGCAACAATTCCTGATATATCTCCTCATTTACAGAAAATCTTCTTATTCCCTGCTCTTGTAATGGGCGTATTTTCGTAGTTGGGTGTGCATAAACAAACTCGGCAGCATAATAAATATGGCGGTTTGGATAAGTCTGGTGGATATATTTTACGACTGACTTTACTTCCTCTAATATCCAAGGTTGCCCATGGACTTCCCCCAGCATCAGCAATCGTGCATCAGATGGAATAAAAAGGGAATAATCAATAGGGCCTCGCACAATATCTGCCCGAATACTCTGTTGAAGAAATTCCTTCCGTTGAGAAACATAAAAATCCAACTCCAGCCAACGCCGGACTAATTCTTCCTGTAATTTTGTATTTTCTTTTCGAATCTTTAGGGGTAAAGTTTTTTCTTTTGGTATAAAATAAGGAGACAGATCTTGTTCCATCATACGAAAATGGCTCTTTTCTAAGTGCAACAACCGTTTAAATTTCATTAATTCAACCGAAGATATTTCCCCTAAAGACAAGCGGGTTTCATATCCTTTAAGAATATTTTTGACAATGTCCGAAGGGCGTTGTCCCCACGTCGTCCCGGAAAAAAGAAGAAAAAAAGGAATTAATAATGAAATATTTCTCATAGGCTGTCCTTTTCTATATTCTTCATTCGGGAAGAAGCTTTTCTCTGTAAATCCGGATTGATATAATACATTTTAAATCAAAAAGGCCATATAATTCTTCGATTCCGAGCCTCTATCAACAAATCACATCCTTCCGCTATAGCCGCCCGCTTACTCTTAACTTGGTGTACATAAAAAGAAGCATCCTCTTGGTCTTTGTGAATCATAAAATTTTCCCAAAAATTCAATCCATCTTCTCCGTCTTCTTGTTCTACGATTACTCTCTTGGAATCATTTAAAAAAGAAAATCGCACGACAAAAGGATTTTTCTTTTTAAGCATAAACGGAAGCGAATTGGAATCACGATAATTCAAATGAGCGCTCCCCGCATGTACAATTACCAATGCGTCCGGATCCTGTTCATAAATTGCTTCGATCCGCTTAGACCAATAAAGATTCCTTTCCCGTACTCCCAGAGGAGAAAGCACCTTCCAAGCCTCTGTGGAACATAAAACAGGAACTTTTTCTTTATCGGCTTGATGCAAAAAATCCTGAACCTTTGGATTTTCTAATCCCAACACCCGTACGCCGGAATTCATCATAGAACGTAACATCGGTCGGTAACCTTTATAATTAAAAGAATACTGTGCAATCTCATTTTCTTGCAATAGCCGGACGTTACTTCCGCCACGGTGGGCATAAATTAACTCGGAAGCGTAATAAATATGACGGTCGGGATAAGCTTTTTGGATATATTTTACAACGGATTGCACTTCCTGCAAAATCCAAGGCTGCCCATGCACTTCTCCTAACATAATCAAACGCAGATGCGGCGGAATAAAACGGCTATAGTCAATTTTTCCTTGTACTTCTGAAGTTGTTATAGACTGCTGCAAAAAATCCTTTTGTTGGGAAAGATAAAAATCCAACTCCAACCAACGTCTAACCAGCTCTTGCTGCATTCGCTGGTTTTCAAGCCGCAACTTTGCAGGCATATTTTCTTGAGAAGGCACAAAATAGGATAAAAGATCTTGGTCTAAGTCACGAAAATTATTGTTTTGCAGCTGAAGCAAGCGATTTATTTTTCTCAATTCGGAAGATGTAGAAGAAATATTGCGGGTTAATGCATCCCGAAGTATCTCTCTAGCCAAAAACGAAGGCTTCTGCGCCAACCCGGGCGCAGCGAAAAACAGAAAAAATAATATCAATAAATACAAATATCTCATCATATCACCTATCATTATTATCTATTTTTTTAGAGAATAGGGAAAGAGTCTTTAGACCTAGAGATAATCTACAAGAGGGCCTATATTTTATAGGCCCTCTTGTTCTCAGCGGAGGAAACTTTTATTTTGCCTTTTTAATTTGTTCGATAATCCGCGGCAGGATCTGGTGGGCATCTCCTACAAAACCGTACTTGCATACGTTGAAGATAGGAGCATTGGCATCTTTATTGATTCCAATAATCACATCGCTGTGTTCCATACCCACAATATGCTGTACCGCACCGGAAATACCGCACGCTACATAGAGTTTAGAAGCTACGGTCACGCCGCTCTGGCCGATCTGTTTGTCTTTGGGTTTAAGCCCCAAATCAATCGCCGCGCGGGAAGCGCCTACGGCGCCGCCCAAGTCAGCGGCCAATTCTTCCAGCAGGTTGAATCCGTTTTGGTCTTTCATACCGCGTCCGCCGGCGATAACCACTTCGGCCTCGTCCAGTTTGTCCATTGCGGACACTTCGTCAATGTGCGTATTGATGATGCGCACTTTGGCAGCCTGTGGCGGAATGGCGATCGCTTCCGTTACCACCTGGGCCATTTTTCCGGGGGTGGTAACCACTTTTTTAAACACATTGGGACGTACGGTAGACATCTGCGGGCGGTAGTCCGGACATTTGATGTCGGCCATAATGTTGCCGCCGAAAGCGGGACGGGTTTGAATGAGGTTGCCTTCTTTAATGGACAGCCCCGTGCAGTCCGCCGTCAGTCCGACAAACAGCTCGGAAGAAATCCGCGGAGACAGATCGCGCCCGATATAGGTAGACGGATACAACACCACGCTGGGATTATATTTTTTAATCAACGTAACCATTGCGTTGGCATACGCCGCAGTATTGTAATGGTGATATTCCGGGCCGTTGACGGCATAAATTTTATCCGTACCGTACTGAGAAAGTTCGGCATAGTACTGGGGAACATTGTCGCCAATGATGACCGCGCAGAGTTCTTCGCCCAACTGGTCCGCGAGTTCACGTCCTTTGGACAAAAGTTCAAATCCCACGGGACGTACTTTTTGGGATTTCCCGTCGTCGGAAATTTCAATAAACACCCACACGCCTTTATAGGCGGACAGGTCTTTTTTAACCGCACCGGCGGCCGGCAGCGACAACGCTTTTACCGGGCAGACGGACACACACGCTCCGCACATCGTGCAGCTGGCATTGGGTACTGCTTTGCGGTTGACCAGAGAGAGCGCGCCAAACGGACAAGCGCCTACGCATTTGCCGCAACCTACGCAATTAGAAGCTACTTGAATCATTTGATTACACTCTCCTTTCTTAAAATTTCCACAAATTTATCCGCTAGTTCCACCGCCGAACCGGAGAACATTTCCCCTTTTGGGCGCGCGGGCGGCGGGAAGATGCGGTCCACGCGGGTAGGTGAACCTTCCAACCCGATTTTATGAGTATCCGCCCCGATGTCCGCGGCAGACCAAGTCAAGGTAACCTTGTCCTGCGCTTTATGCGCGGCCATAAAGGAAGGATATTTGGGAGCATAATCGTGCGGCATCGTCATTGTAACGAGTACGGGCAGATCGGCTTCCAGAATTTGATGTCCGCCTTCAATCAGCTTCTTCACAACCACTTGGCTGCCGTTGGCGTCAATGCTTTCGCAGAACGTAATTTGGGGAATACCCAAATGGAACGCGATGCCCGGGCCGGTTTGGGCGGTATCGCCGTCAATGGCCATTTGTCCGCAGAGGATCAAATCGTACTGACCGATTTTGCGGATCGCCGTGGCCAGCGCATAAGAAGTGGCCCAAGTATCCGAGCCGGCCAGCGCGCGGTCGGCCAGCAGAACGCCCTCGTCCGCTCCCAAGGCCAACGCCAAGCGAAGTACTGCATTGGCCTGGGCAGGGCCCATCGTCAAAACCGTTACTTTCGCACCGGTTTTGGCTTTAATGTCCAACGCTTTTTCCAAAGCGTAATGGTCATACGGGTTCAAAATACTGGGTACGCCCGCACGGATGAGCGTACCTGTTTTCGGGTCCACTTTTACTTGGGTGGAATCGGGAACTTGTTTAATACAAACAATGATATTCATGCGTTATATCCTATTTCTTGAAAACTTCTCTGAGTTTGGCGGAAACGACGTCCATATCGTCAATGAGTCCGCGCATTTTTTCTTCAATGCCGACCAAGTTCACGCCTTGGCTGAGTTCCGCGGCGTTGATGTTGGGGCAAGTCCCCAAGATCAGGCGCATACCGTCCGTAGCGGTTTTGAACGCGCTCTGGCGGGCATTGACGCGGGCCATCGTGCTGAGCGTATTTAAATCAAAGCGGCTGCCTTCGGTTACCAACTTATTGGCACATTGACGGGTAAATACGGCGGCCACTTCCATTTCGCTGATCAGATCGCCCAGCATAAAAGTCACATACTGGTGGCGGGTCAGTTTATTGACGCGGCAGTCGTCCAACACGCGGGCCAAGGCTCTAAAGCCCAAAGCCACGCTGTCGGCGCCCACGTTGGGATTCTGCGCGTGAATGGCGTCAAATTCGGCGGCTTGGTTCAGATAGTATTGACCGCGGCTCTTTAAGTGTTCCTGCCAACGTCCGCGGAAGATGGTCATCTCCAGCACTTCGCTCGTACCTTCGTAAATGCAGGTAATTTTTACATCGCGTTTAATTTTTTCCACCGCAAATTCTTTGGTATAACCGAAACCGCCCATCGCTTGGATTGCGTCCTCAGCGGCTTTATTACCCGATTCGGTAGCATAAAGTTTAGCGATAGCGCCTTCGGTGGCTAGGCCGTGGTTGTTGACTTCCAGCTGTTTGGCCGTCCAGTCAATATAAGCGCGGGCCGCTTCAAAGCGTATATAGTGCGGCGTGATGAGCTTTAACATAAAGCCCTGCTTTTCCGCCAGCGGGCCGCCCGCTTGAATGCGCTGCTGGGCATACTGCAAAGCGGTTTCCACGGCTTCTTCGCCTCCGCCCAAACCAAAGGCCGCCACCATTAAGCGCGTGTAACCGAATACGGCCTGCGCCTGCAGGAAGCCCTGTCCTTCTTTCAGACCAATTAAATTTTCAGCCGGCACATACACATCGTCAAACGCCAAACCGGCGGTGTTAGACAAGCGGATACCGTGCTTGTCTTCGTGTACGTCCTGGGTAAAACCGGGCGTACCTTTTTCTACGATAAACCAGCTCGGGCCGCCGGGAGCGAGCGCGAGTACGGTATAGATATCGGCTACGCCGCCGTTGGAAATCCACATCTTGCTGCCGGTAATTTTGTAACCCACCACTTTGCCGTCTTGAATCACGTGTTCGGCGCGGGTGCGCAGGGATACCAGGTCAGAACCGGCATCGGCTTCGGTAGCGCCGTAGGCCACGAGTTTATTTTCGTGAGCGATTTTTTGAAACCATTTGGCTTTCTGTTCCGGAGTGCCGCCCACGTTGATCGGGTCGCTGCCCAGGAAAGTGGCGAACACGCCGGTGGCGATGCCCAAGTCAATACGGGCCAATTGTTCGCATACGCGGTAGATTTCGGTGGTCTGGCCGCCGAGTCCGCCGTATTCTTCGGGAATAAGCAAAAGATGTACGCCCAATACATTATGGTCGTACATCTCTTTTAAAATGTCTAACGGGATTTCGTTTTTGGCATCATGCTCCCGGATCAGGTTAAAAGAAATCCGGTTCTTCGCATATTGCTTCAAACTGTCCAACATCAGGTTTCTGGTTGTCAGGTCGTTTTTTGCCATATTTGGGAATCTCCAAAATACAATATAGGTATATGATACTATTTTTTGAGTTCCTACGCACTCTGTCGTCCAGCAATTGGATAGGGCATAGGCGGGATCAAACGCTTCCGTCAATCGCGCTGATCCAATAATCTGCTCTAAAAAAGGTTCCGGTTTTTGGATAGAAAAGATGAAAACTCTTTTTCTGAAATATGTATAATAAATGTATGAATTGTATATTTTGCGGCATAGCCGACGGCTCCGTCAAAAGCCAACTGATTTACGAAGATGAGGATATAGTGGCGTTCAAGGATTTAAATCCGCAAGCGCCCACCCATTTGCTGATTATCCCGCGCAAACACATTGCGCGCTTATCCGAAGCGGACGAACAAGACGCCCTTTTGTTGGGCAAAGTGTTGCTGGTCGCCAAAAAGCTGGCCCAACAATTTGACCTCAAAGACTTCCGCTTAGTCACCAACAACGGCAAAGGAGCGGGCCAAAGCGTGGATCACCTGCATTTCCACTTGATGGCCGGACGGCGTTTTCTGTGGCCGGCAGGCTAAAACCGTACCAAAACGGAAAAAATAAGCTATAATATATATAAGGTAGAAAATACCGCTTTTATTTTTGTCTATTGACCGTAGAAGGTGGTGAAAAAGGAATGGTTTTTGTAAAAGTCAGAGACGCCGAGCACTTGGAAGAAGCTCTCAAACGCTTTAAAAGAGAATGTGAGAAAAACGGCATTTTGAAAGAAATCAAAAGACGTGAGACTTACATGCCTCCGAGCGTAAAGAGAAAAATCAAATCTCAAGAAGCTCAACGCCGCGCCCGCCGTACTAAACGCAGACGTTTTTAATTAAAGAAGCCCCACAGGCAATAGTCCTTTACGCAAGTATCGGACTATTGCCTTCTTTGCCTTTAATCTAAACAGGCGGCGGTAGCGTGAATAATAATATCGTAGAACAAATTAAGGACAGGTTGGACATTGTAGAATTTATCCGGCAATACGTACCGGATTTGAAGCGTGCGGGTAAAACCTACAAAGCCTGCTGTCCGTTTCACAAAGAGAAGACTCCTTCTTTTACCTGCAGCAGTGAAAAGGGGTTGTTCTATTGTTTCGGCTGCCAAGAAGGAGGAGATATTTTTGCCTTCTTGATGAAGATGGAAAATCTCTCTTTCAACGAGGCGTTGGAAAAATTGGCAGGCATAGCGGGGCTGGAATATAAACCGGCCAAACCGCTGACGGGAGAAGAAATCCGCCGGGCCAACGCGCGCAAATTGTTGGATTTTGCCAAAACGTTCTATCATAAAAATTTATTGTCTGCAGGCGGAGAATACGCGCGCGCGTATGTAAAAGAACGGAATTTGACCAAAGAAACCTGCCAGAAGTTTGAGCTGGGTTTAGCCAAAAACGAACCTGCCGCGCTGGCGCGGGAAGCCAAAACAGCGGGTTATACAGACAACGATCTAAAAACCGCCGGACTGTGTATCATTACCCCCTACGGCCCGCGGGATTATTACCGCAACCGCCTGATGTTTCCGATTATCAACCAACGGGGCGATACGGTGGGCTTCGGCGGACGGATTTTAGGGGAAGGCGAACCCAAGTATTTAAATTCGCCGGAAACGGTTCTTTTTACAAAAAGCCATGTGTTGTATGGGCTGAATTTTGCCGGGCCGGCAATTCGCAAAGCCGGGCGGGCGGTGCTTTTGGAGGGGTATATGGATGTGATCGGCTGCCACCAGGCAGGCGTGGAATATGCCGTTGCTCCTTTGGGTACAAGTTTGACGGAAGATCATGCCCGGTTGTTAAAACGGTATACGGATAATGCAATCGTGCTGTTTGACCCGGATGCGGCCGGCATCAAAGCGGCGTTACGCGGGGCGCTCATTTTAATTGAACGGGGTTTGTTCGTCAAAGTAGCTTCCTTGCCGGAAGGATTGGATCCCGACGAATATATCGCCAAATACGGCAAAGAAAGTTTTGAGAAAATTTTAGATCAAGCGCAGGATTTGATATCTTTCCACACCCGTTTGCAATTGGATTTATATCCGCAGCCGCTGGAAGCTCAACACAAAACGCGCATTATATCGGCATTAGCGGAAACCATTATTAAACAACCGGATGAAATCGTGCGCCGGGAATGGGTCAAATATGTAGCGGAGCATATAGGGGTAGATGAAGAGTTGGTAATGGAACGGATACGCAAACCGGCTTTGCAGACTGCCGGCTATCCGCGCCGAACGGAAACGGGTTTGGCTGGCAAAACGGTTCCTTCCAATACGGCGGAAGAGGATTTACTCTCTTGGCTTTTAAAATATCCGCAGCAGAGCGGTTTATGTGAAGGATTAACGGCGGAAGATTTTTTAAATCAGGACACTTGGCTGTTATTCCAAGCGATTATACAGGCGTATAGGGAAAATCCACAAATAACGGATTTAGTCCAACGGGCAGCGGAAAAAGCGCCGGAACAAAAAAACCGTCTGATAAAACTGGCTCTTTTGCAGACCCCGACAGATTTCAATCCCGCCCGTGATATTGCAGCGTGTGTATCGCGGTTGGAACAAACCGGTTTGCATAAACGGATGGAAAAGATCAAACGGCAAATGAAACTGTTGGGCGCGGGAAATGTACCGCAAGAGATTTTTCAAGAATATATGCAGTTGCAAAATAAATTAAAAAAATACCGCAATTGAGGAAAATATGGCATCTGGAAACAAAGCGCTGAAAGATTTAGTGGAAGAAGGAAAAGAAAGCGGTTTTCTGTCTTTGGAAGAATTAAACCGCTCCATCGCCGCAGCAGATATGAGCGCGGAAGATATTGACGGCGTCATGGGAACGTTGGACGATTTGGGCATTCAAGTCGTTGACCAGAAAAAATTCAAATCGGTTTCCGCGCCGGATAAAGAAGCGTTAAGCGAGGATTGGTCTTCCAGTCCGGATATTTCCAATTCGATACGAATGTATTTATCGGAAATGGGAAAAGTGCCGCTCTTATCGCGAGACGAAGAAATTACCTTGGCCCGGAATATCCGCGAACGGGAAAAAGAACTCCGCAAGCTGGTCTTGGAATCGCCTATTACCATGCGCGAAATCTGCAACTGGGAAGAACTCGTAGACCAGGAAGAAATGACCACCAAAGAATTGATGCCCCGCGGCAAACGCACCACGCGCGAACTGAATAATATGCGTAAGGAACTCAAAGACGCAGCACAATTTATTGGAAAGCGCGAACAAGAAATCACCAAGTTGATGAAAGAATTGCGCGAGGGAAACCTGAGTGAGAAAAAGCGCAACAACGCCATTGAAAAATTGGAAGCCAAACAGAAAGAAGTAGTAGCGACGATTACTAAATTAAATTTAAACCAAAATAAGATTAAACGCTTAACCAATAAAATCAAAAATCTGGCCGACCGTTTGACTGAAGCACGCAACGAT
>CALUYP010000042.1 GCA_944325055.1 uncultured Elusimicrobiales bacterium
GCTCAAGAAGCCTATTTTATGGCGAACGGCACTTATACGGATGACCTGGACAGCTTGGATATTCGGGTTCCAAAAGGAGATTTGCGCTCGGAGTCGGCCATCGGACAGGAAGATTATACCAACGGAACTTGTTTGGATAATTTATACGGCCCCACAAAAGACAAATGGGGCGTAGCCGGTGGAATCGGAAAAGACTGCGACAGCGGCGCCACAAACGGTTGTTTAATTAAAGTATGGCTGGACTATTCTACCAACCCCGGGGTAATTGAATGTGAAGGGACCCATCCGAAATGTGCAGAAATTTGTAAAACATTTGATTTTGTAACGAGGTGAATTTTTGGTTATAAAACACCCCGGGTTTTTCCCGGGGTGTTTTTATTCTTCATCAATTTTGAGCATCGCTACAAACGCTTCTTGCGGAATATTTAAACTTCCAATAGATTTCATTCGTTTTTTACCTTCTTTTTGTTTTTCCAGCAGTTTGCGTTTGCGGGTAATATCCCCGCCATAGCACTTGGCGATAACGTCTTTGCGGAAAGCCGGAATCGTTTCGCGTGCAATCACTTTGCCGTTTACGGCGGCCTGTACCGCTACTTCAAATTGCTGGCGTCCGATTAACTCTTTGAGTTTGGCGCACAGTGCGCGGCCCATCGTTTGGGCTTTGTCTTTGTGTACCACTACGGACAAGGCGTCTACCGGCGTGCCGTGCAGTAAAATTTCCATCAGTACCACGTCGGAACTTCTAAACCCGGCCACTTCATAATCAAAAGAAGCGTACCCTTTGGAAACGGATTTTAATTTATTGTAGAAATCAATTACCATCTCTCCCATCGGCATTTCGTATTTGATAATGACGCGTTGGTTGGATAAATGATCCATATTCATAAACGTTCCGCGCTTTTCTTTTAAAAGCGTCATAACTCCATCCATAAATTCCACGGGGGTTACGATTGTGATATGGATGACGGGTTCTTTAATGTCTATGATGTCGCCGTGGGGCGGGAAATTGGCCGGGTTGTCTATAATTTTATAGCCGGGATCATCCGGTGCGTCCGGCAGGGCGGCCAGCTCCTGCGGGTGGGATTTGCGCGGCGTAAATTTAACGTGGTATACCACGTTGGGGCTGGTGGCAATCAAGGACAAATTAAACTCGCGTTCCAACCGCTCTTTTACGATTTCAATATGTAAAATGCCCATAAATCCCAAGCGGAAACCAAAGCCCAAAGCTTTGGAAGTTTCGCTCTGGTAATGAAATGAAGAATCCGACAAATTCAATTTTTCAAGCGCTTTTCTAAGGAGCGGGAAGTCGGTGGTTTCCACGGGGAAAATGCTGGCAAAAACAACCGGTTTGGCGTCTGCATAGCCGGGCAGCGCCTCTTGGGCCGGACGGTCGGCTAGGGTAATGGTATCGCCTACTTTTACCTGGTGGATATCCTTGATTCCGGCTACCAAATAACCTACTTCTCCGGCGGAAAGTTGATCCGTTTTATGCAGCTGTTTGGGGGTCATAAAGCCAATCTCTTCCGTCTTGTATGAAGAGCCTGAGGACATAAATTGTATGATTTGCCCCGGCTTAATGCTGCCGTCTACTAAGCGGATATACATGATGACGCCGCGGAAGGGGTCATAGTATGAATCGAAAATCAATGCCCGCAAAGGCGCTTCGGGATTTCCTTGCGGTGCGGGAATATCGCTGATAATACGGTCCAGCAGGTGTTCAATTCCCATACCGGTTTTGGCGCTGACTCGTTCGGCTTCCACCGGTTCCTTCAAGATATCCCACAACTGTTCTTCAGAAGCGTCCGCATCGGATTGAGACAAATCCACTTTATTCATCACAGGGATGATTTTAAGCCCTAAGCTTTGGGCCAAATGAGCGTGTGCTACGGTTTGCGCTTCTACGCCTTGCGAGGCGTCTACCAGCAACAGCACTCCTTCGCATGCCCGCAGGGAACGGGCCACCTCATAGGAAAAATCTACGTGGCCGGGAGTGTCGATTAAGTTCAAAATATAATCTTTATAAGCAATCCGTACCGCTTTGGCTTTGATGGTAATGCCGCGTTCACGTTCCAGGTCCATGCCGTCAAGCAGTTGGGCCTGCATTTTACGTTTGGGTACGGTTCCGGTGTCTTCTAAAATACGGTCAGAAAGGGTGGTCTTTCCGTGGTCAATATGGGCTACAATGGAAAAATTACGAATCTTCATTTTTATCGTTTTGCTCAATAAGGTTTCTGATTTCTTCGGAACTGCTCATCAGCAGAGCGGCTTGTGCCAAGTCGGAACAGTTCTCAAAATTTAAATTCCGGATATTGTTTTTTACGCGCAAATACATCCGCGGCGTGACTGAAAGGGCATCTACATCCAGGCCCAATAAGAGCGGAAGCATCTTGGCATCCGAGGCGATTTCTCCGCAGATGCTTACCTTCTTCCCCCGTTTATGGGCCGTTTGGATAATTTGGTTAATCGTTCGTCCCACTGCCGGATGACAGGGATCATACATGTGGGCCACTTCTTGGTTAACCCGGTCTACCGCTATTAAATATTGTATCAAGTCATTTGTGCCAATGGAAATAAAATCTAATAAATGGATCATCCCGTCCAATGCAATGGCGGCGGAAGGCACCTCTATCATGGCACCTAATCCCACTCGGTTAACCGGTTTCTTGCCTTGCGATTCAAATTCCTTTAATACTTGTTCGAAAGCGTTGCGTACATGGCGTACTTCTTCTACGGAAGAAATCATGGGAATCATAATTTTAACTTGGGCCGGCACTTCGCAAGACATCCGGATGATCGCACGCAGCTGAGTAAACATCAATTCCGGGTTTTTTAGAAATAACCGTATGCCCCGGCAACCCATAAAAGGATTTTCATCTTGATCAAATTCGTCTAGTGGGAAGTCAGGCAATTTATCCGCCCCTAAATCGGCCAGGCGGATCGTTACCGGGCGCATATCAAAGCGCTTGGCTACGGCCAGATAGACTTGGTATTGTTCTTCTTCGGTGGGCGGCTGCGGCGTATTCATATATAAAAATTCCGTACGCAGCAAACCTAAGCCGTCGGTAATAAGGCGTTTATTTTCTTTGCTGTCCGTACGGGGATCGTGGTTTACAAACAGCTTAACGGCATGACCGTCTTCCGTGATAACGGGCAGATGATTAATGGTTTTGAGAAGCGATTCCGTCTTTTTGATTTCCCGTTGTATTTTGCGGTAGTTGGCCAGTGTGTATTTGTCCGGATTGATGACAAGCAACCCGTTTTCCCCGTCAATAATTAAAGTGTCTCCAGATTGCACATCTTTTGAGGCCGAGGAGAGGCCTACCACAGCGGGGATGTTTAAACTTTGCGCCAAAAGAGCCGTATGGCTGGTTTTCCCGCCTACATCGGTACAGAAACCAATAATTTGGTTCTCCTGCAAACTGATTGTATCGGACGGATACAAATTGTGCGCTACCAACAGGGAAGGCTTTGTGATGGAGGCTAGAAATTCACGCTTATCCCCGTCCAAATTATTGACCAGCCTTTTCCCTACGTCAAAAATATCGTTGCGCCGTTCTTTAAAAAAAGGATCTTCGATTTTATCAAAACTGGCCGCTAATTCCTGCAACGTTAAAAAGATGGCGGCTTGTGCGGAGAGGTGCTCCGAACGGATTTTTTTCGTAACGGAATCTTTCAAAGAAGGATCTTGTAAAATCAGCTTGTGAGTGGACATTAAATTAGCGTATTCCGTGCCGAGTGTTTCAAGCACTTTTTGCTCGCAGACATCCAGCTCCGCCAGCGTTTTTTGCATGGCGCTGCGAATTTTTTGTAATTCCGCCTTCACTTCACCGGGTTCAATATATTGCCGGGTAACGGCAAAACTCTCTCCCGGCAACAGAATCGCCGGCCCTATCGCTACACCCGGGCTTGCGGCTACGCCCTTTAACACCAACATGCTGCGCTCCTTATTAGAATTCTTCATTGAATTTGTCATCAAACAGTTTTTTGATTGCTTCAAAAGCTTCTTTTTCGTCCGATCCGTCCGTTTTAAGACGCAGAAGAGAACCATATTCCGCCGCCAGCATCATTACCCCCATAATACTTTTTGCGTTCACTCTTATGTTGTCCTTAGCCAGTTCGATCTCACACGCGAATTTGCCTGCTGTTTGGGCTATCAAGGCAGCCGGACGGGCGTGCAAGCCTAAGCGGTTGATAATTTTAATATCCTGCTGTATCACATATCCCCCATTATAAGTAGCAAACAATGTTAAAAACAAATACTGCCGACAGGTATAAATACATATTTGGTATGCGGAGTTTACGGGTTACAAAACTAATCATTACGAAAAATAATACAATCACCGCACGCGTGACAAAATGTACATCAATATCTTCAAAATCCTTCAGATAATGGTAAATCCCGAACAAAATCATTCCTATCGCCAGAAATAGTCCAATCCGTTTGGCATTGTAAATCGTTTTATTCCAATCGAACCGTGTCAGTCCGAAGCAAGATCTCTCGTCCGCACTGTAACTTATTTTGAGGCCCTGCCACTTTACAAACAAAGCTACAGCATTAAACACGAAGAATGCCGCCCCGCCCGCACAGGCGGCATATAACAGAGTCGTTTGAGCCGGAAAATCTATTTCAAAGAAATTGACTCCCAACATCAGCCAAATGAAAAGGGCCATAAGCAACGTCAGCGGCTTAAGGGTTCCCCAAAATAACCGGTCTCCAATAGAGGCGGTAGTGATAGAGAGGCTCTTCTTAATACTGTTCCAATCATTCACTTTTTCTTTAAATTGGGTTAAAGACACTGTTTGGGCTATCAATTCTTCTTGTTTGGCTAACGCGCCGAAACAAAATGAGGCCATAATCGGCTGGGTGTTAAAATTCTCCAAATATCGCTGTAAAACCGATGGCAGCGCGTCTTGATCATTCCTGTATAGTTCCTTGATAAACGGCATCATCACAAACGTAAGCCCTAAATTCTGGAACTTCATATAATTCCAGCCCGTTTGCAGAAAAAACGAACGTAAAAAGATATTAAGTCGCATGAAAAAAGTCATAAGTTACCTTGTCTTTAAGCGGAATGCCGGCACCAATGTGGCAAGTCCAATCCACGGAACCGCCATGTAAGCAAATTTACAGGCAAAGTGCGCTTTCATGGGAATATAAGGCAACAGCCATAGCATGAATTGTCCGCATAACCATATGAAAATCGAAATCAAAAAGAAATTCATTAAAAAAGAAGTAGCTAAAGCCAACACTACCGTTCGGTTGACCATTTGGGGATGTCGGGTAATCTGCTGTTCCCAAAAAATCAGCCATTTAAACCGGTTTTTACGCATGATCTTCTCTGCCAAAGAAAACAATATGGCGCCGGCCACGCCACAGAAAAAGGCAAAATATAATTCGAGTCCCAACATATGCAGCGCCAACGAAACGGCCGAACATACCACCGCACTGGGCGGAAGAATGCCGCCTAAAGGATTAATGTCGGCAAATAAAAGCTCTGTAAATACCCCGATTTGGATGCCCGTCATGATATCGCCCGTAATCAGCGACAAAATCGGTGCGGCGATAATTCCGCGGGAAAAAGTAAGCTGAAAAGCGTAAGTTGTGTCCAGCTCCAACAGCGCCGCCGCTACACATAACGTTAATATTTCCGGCGTCATTTATAAAACCTCGTTTATCGAAATGGACTGAGAATTGGGAACGGCGCGTGTTTCAATTGAAATGCCCAAGTCCCGTATAATTTTTAAAAAACGTTTGTCTGAATCGTCCAAAAAGACATTCTCGCCCAATTTCTGCGCTCCTTCTTTAAAGTGCATTCCGCCAATGTTAAGAGATTTAATCTGCAGTCCGTCCTCTATTAAATCGGTGAATTCTTTCAATGTTCCCATCAGCAAAAAGATGCGCCGCTTGGACTGGGCGGCGTAACGGGCGCAATCGTGTGAATTTAAAATAGTCAGCTCATATTCGTAAGGCAGGCTTAGGCGCAAGAGACCGCGGTTGAGACAGGATTCCCTCTCCTTGGAACAGGGAATCAAGATCTCGTCTACGTTTAGTTCCGGCAGCCATGCCTGTACAATCTGCCCGTGAATTAAGCGGTCGTCCACCCGCGCAAAAATAATAGGCATTAGAGTCCCTTAATTAATAATTCCGTCGCATTGATAACCGCACGTTTCCCATCGGCCTCAATTTTTTCCGCCAATTCTTTTGCCGGCAATTTTTTCCGGTTGTTGATAGCCGCAAGCAACATGCTTAGATTCAGCCCGGTAATTACATGGCTTTTTGGCAAGTCTTTGCTCGCCGTAAGTGAAATATTTGTAGCGCTTCCGCCAAAAATATCCGTTAATATAACGGCGCCTTCTTCACAGCTTTTTAATAACTCGTGCAGCCGCTGCGCTTCTTGCTCTACGGAAGAGGCGGTCGTTATAGAGAATAGGGCAAATCCGTCATCCGCCGGTTTGCCGATGATTTGTGCCGCCGTTTCCAACAGTTCTTGGGCCAAACGCCCGTGCGTAACTAAAATAATTTTTACCATAATCAAAGTCCTATATCTCTATGAAATTCCGTCGCATTCAAGCCGTCTTTGGACAGCCGCTGCGCCAATTCATGCGCCATAAAAACACTGCGGTGCTTCCCGCCGGTACATCCCATTGCTATCGTCAGATAGCTCTTTCCTTCTTTTATATATTTTGGTATCAAATATTTAATAAGTTCTGCAAACTTTTCAGCAAATTCTTTGGTTTCTTTAAAAGACATGATGTACGCTTGCACTTCTTTGTCCAATCCTGTTTTTTCCCGCAGTTCGGCAATATAATACGGATTAGGCAAAAAGCGCACGTCCATGACGATGTCGCAATCTTTTAATATGCCGTTTTTAAACCCAAAGGACACCACCGAAATCTGCATATCTCCTTCGCGCGTCAGCCCCAGCAGAGAGGAGAGCTTTTCTTTCAGTTCGCTTAACTTTAGATCGGAAGTGTCAATTACCTTGTCGGCCATTGTCCGGATGGGGCTCATTACCTCCCGCTCATGGGAGATGGCGGCAGCCAGTTTTTTGTGGATGGGGTGACGGTGTTTTGTTTCCGAAAACCGCCGGATTAAACATTCTTCCGACGCGTCTAAAAAGATTACTTTTACCACAAAATCGTCGGCTACCATGGAATTTAAAATTTTAGGCATGTCTTTCAAACGGCCGCCTTCGCGCACGTCTATCCCAAGGGCGATGTCTTTATGTTCCCCGTTTTGTTTGATGTATTCCGTAAAATTTTTAAACAAGGCCAGCGGCAGATTGTCTACGCAATAAAAACCAAAGTCGCCAAAAATTTTCAGCGCTTGGGATTTCCCGGCTCCGCTTAGTCCGGTGATGATAAAAATACGGCGTTTATTGCTTGCCATGCGTCCCCTTTTTCATTTTATCCAAGATTTTCCTGCTGAATTCTTTTGCTGAAAAAATTCCTTGGCTTTTGAGCTGTTGGTTTAAAGAAGCCACTTCAATTAAAACCGCCAGATTGCGGCCCGGCGTAACAGGAAGTCCCAAAGAAGGAATTTCAATTCCCAATATGTTTGTCGTTTTTTGTTCCACTCCTAAACGGTCCAGCGGCTGTTTATTGGGGGAGGTCAGCACGACCTCCATATCAATATTCTTTTCGTCTAAGGTGGATCCTACCCCAAATAAAAGAGGCACATCCAAAATACCTAGGCCGCGTACTTCCATATAATGCTTCAGCATGGTGGGACAGGATCCAACCAAAAAGCGGCCGAATCGTTTTTGTACTTCTACTACATCATCGGCTACTAAAATGTGTCCCCGTTTGATCAGCTCCAAAGCGCATTCGCTTTTCCCTATGCCGGCATCTCCCCGGATAAGCACACCCGTCCCGCTTACGTCCACCAATACTCCGTGCATATGGGTTACCGGGGACAGTTTCTCGTCCAAAAACCGTGTAAACTCCGCCACAAACGCCGATGATTCCATTTCGGTTTTTAGCACCGGTACATCTGAGCTTAAACAAGCTTTTCGTATGGCCGGCAACGGATCTAGTCCCGCCGCCATGATCACGCAGGGGACTTTCCCTTCTACCAACATTTTTTCTATATTTGCACGCAGCCGCGCTTTGTTTTCTTTTACGCAAAACGCATGCTCGCCCCGTCCAAACACCTGCACCGAATTGGTTCGAAAGCTGTCCAAATGACCGCACAGCGCCAACCCCGGGCGGTTGACGCTGCCCAGGGTAATTTCGCGGTGGATATACCGTTTCCCGCAGACCAACTCCAAGTTGAGGCGCTTTACTTGCAGCAGTTCCGCTACGGTAATAGATTTGGTGAATTCCAAAACGGCCCCCGTTAAGATTATTTTTTCTTAATCGGTTTAATTAAACCGTACGTTCCGTCCAAGCGTTTAAAAATCAGATTAATTTGTTTGGAGTCTTCGTCTAAGAACATCCAGAAAGAGTAGCCCAACCGTTCCATTTCATAAGCGGCGTCTTCTGGGTTCATCGGGGAAACTTCCACTTGCTTAATGACGGAAAATTTGACGTCGTTTTGTGGAAGAAGCACATGCTCGGCGAAAGGATTAATTTCCGCTTCCTTAATCGATTTCTTGCTTATTTTACGCGCTTTGGCTTTGTTTTTGATTTTTTTAGCTTGCGCCTCGGCTTTTATGGCCGCCGCGTCGATGGCTTTATACAAATTGCTTTCTACGGCGCTGGCGCTGATGGTGGTTTTGGCGCCCGTATGTAAAATAATCTCCGCACGCTGGTTGATTTTCTTTTCCACTGAAATGAGTACTTGGGCGGAAACGATATTGTCAAAAAAGTTTTCCACTTTTCCAACGCGTGTATTGATAAATTCTTTAATGGCCGGAGTCAGTTTTATATTTTTGGCCGTAATTTTAATCTCCATAATCCCTCCGTATAAATAATTACGAGAAAATCCCCCGTAGAGTTATTAAACCATTAATCAGGGTATCTGTCAATGAAACCCGCGCGCGGGCGCGTACGAAAAAGGCAAAAATCCTAAGTTGAACTGTTTGCCCATTGCGGGTTTCTGGGCCGGGCTCCAGAATAACTGTGCCGGTGTGCATGATTTTTGTGTGGGCTTACGCAAAAAATTTGCGAAGCGTTTTGTTTTACTTTTTTGGCATAACAAAGCAAAACGTAACAGATCAAAAAAGCAGCGGTTCTCGCTGCAGGAAGTTTGTAAAGGATGATTTGATGTCGCCTCCGGGCACTTCGGATATTTCTAGTTTACGTGTGTTTAAGAAAAATTCAAGTCCCAGACAAGTAATTAATGAAACAATAAAATTTGTTACTATATATTGGTTCCGTCTTCTATGTGAACCGGAATGGGAATAAACAGTTCCCTTTACTTTTGCTGTTTTTGGAAGTCTGTGCGGAACAGGCTGCGCTGCTTGTAAAGCGGCACACATCACTCCAAAAACAGCCGTTTTAAACGCAATATAAGCGGCCTAATTACCCGTTTGTGTTGCGTTGAATGCTCCTTGCCCAGTTAGGCAAGTGAGCTACGGCTGTTTGCTCTGGGTTAGTGATGTGGCTCAGGACAGATAGCCGTTTTTTGTCCCTCCTTGATTCTGTTCGGCGCTTCTTAAAAACACAATCAGAATAAAGGCATTCGCAAATATTCTTGTTGAAAAATATTTGGAGAAGTACAGCCTTTTCAGATAAAAGGAGGAAGAATGATCCCTGCCGTTTCTGTATTGATTCCTGTATATAATGCGGCAATATATCTGCCCCAGTGCTTGGAAAGCATTCTAGCGCAACCATTACAATCGATCGAGATTATTTGTATAGATGACGGCTCTTCCGACGGCTCTTTTGAACTCTTGCAAAAATATGCCGAAACGGATGGGCGTTTGCGGGTGTTTTCTCAACCCAATCAAGGCGTTGCTGTGACGCGTAACCGGCTACTAGAGAAAGCGCGGGGAAAGTATATTGCTTTTGTTGATGCGGATGATTTTGTCTTTCCAGATTATCTGGTGAAGCTTTACCGAGCAGCTCAGCATACTTCGGCAGAAGTGGTCAAATCTTTCTTTTATGAAGTAGACGCAGATGGAACCCTCCAGAAAAAAGCACATTGCCGGCGCAGTTATTATCAAGTGCCGGCTTCCGATGAGTCCGCCCGTTTCCGTGCGGGTTATGAAGATGCTGTTCTGTGGGGAAAGTTATTTCGGCGTTCTTGGATTAGACGGCATGGTTTTTATTTTTGGCCGGGAAACATAGCGGAAGACTTTCCATTTGTTATCTTGGCTTTTTTATATGCTTCCAAGATTGCGGTGGTACGGGAGAGATTATACTGTTACCGTAAAGGCGTTACAACGGCCGTCACGGCGGATTCTTATCGTATAGCGGTGGGAATTTTGACGAATCTGATGAAACTTAGAAAGGAGTTAATGAAACGTCGAAAATGGAATCAAAATATCGTACAGGAATGGATTTGTTCGACGGTGTGGGGAGTGAGCCGTTTTCGTAAATTTCCACCGGACATGAGGCGGAAACAGACCCAATTAATAGACCATGCGTGGCAAACGGTACAAGAAGAGAT
>CALUYP010000043.1 GCA_944325055.1 uncultured Elusimicrobiales bacterium
GCGGCCAGTACGAACTATACCGCACGTTGGAATTGCCGCTGATGATGGTATTGTCCGATATGGAGTTTGCGGGTTTTCGCATTGATCCCGGGTGGCTGGAAAGTTTCAAAGTTCTTTTGGAGCAGGAAATCAACCGGCTGCAGAAAGACATAGACGCCCGTGCGGGATATCCGGTCAATATCAATTCCACCAAACAATTGGGGCAGTTGCTGTTTGAGGAAATGAAAATTCCGCCCGTAAAGAAAACCAAAACGGGCTATTCTACGGATGAAGAAGTATTGGAGCAAATAGCCCAAACCCACCCGATTGCACGGGCTATTTTGGAATATCGTTCCAATAATAAACTCAAAGCGACGTATGTGGACAATTTATTGTTGATGGCGGATGAAAACGATAAAGTGCATTCTTATTTGGATCAGACGGGTACGGTAACGGGCCGTTTATCCAGTTCCAGTCCCAATTTGCAAAATATACCGGTCCGCACGGAAAAAGGACGTCTGTTGCGCAAAGCGTTTTGTGCGGCGCCGGGTAATGTTCTGTTAAGTGTGGATTATTCCCAGATTGATTTACGCGTCTTGGCGCATGAAAGCCAGGATCCGGTGTTAATCCAGTCGTTTTTAGAGGGGGGCGATATCCATACCCAGACGGCTGCGCAGATTTTTGGGGTGATGCCTTTAATGGTAACGGATGAAATGCGCTCTAGTGCAAAGGCAATTAATTTTGGTATCATTTATGGACAGGGTCCCATGGGGCTTTCCCAATCGCTTGGCATATCCATGCGTGAAGCAAAAGAATACATAGACAATTATTTCAAGAATTATCGAGTCGTGCGTGAATGGATTGATTCCAATATCGCCGCCGCCCGTCAGAACGGATATGTTAAAACGATGTTGGGCCATGTGAGGTATCTGCCTGAATTTAATATGGGTGTAGGATCGATGGCTTCTTTTGCCCAGCGTGCCGCCATTAATACGATTGTGCAGGGCGGCTCGGCCGATATTATTAAGAAGGCCATGATTGATGTATTTACCGCATACCGCGCTACGCCCGTACAGATGACTATGCAAGTGCATGACGAGCTGATTTTTGAAATTCCGCAGAGTCAGTTAGGTGAGACGGCGGCGCATATCAAGGAACTGATGCAAAATGCCGTACGGCTGCGGGTACCGCTTTTGGCCAGCGCCAAGGCCGGCAAAAATTGGTATGAGCTGGAAAAACTGCCTTTATGAATTTACGCGCTAAAGACAAGTTGGTGGTGGGACTTACCGGGAATATGTTGAGCGGCAAGAGTACGGTTTTGGCGTATTTTGCCCAGAACGGAGCGGAGGTTATTTCAGCCGATGAGTTGGTGCGCAGCTTATACCAAACGCCAGCCGTGCAGAAACAAATTACGAAATGGTTTGGCTTGTGCGATTCGGCGCAAATTGCGCAGTGTGTTTTTTCGAAGGAGTCCCAACGCCGCAGATTAGAGAAATATCTCCATCCCAAGGTATTAAAACAGGCGGCGGCGCAGATACGACAATCTGCCAAAAGAATCATCGTGTTTGAAGTGCCGTTGTTGTTTGAGGCGGGATGGGATAAATTAACCGATTTAAATATTGTTGTGCTGACGGATAAAAATACGATTCCGGCCCGTTTAAAGACGAGGGGCGTTTCCTTGGAGGAGTACAAGAAACGGTTGGCCGGACAAATGCCGGAATCCGAAAAAGTCCGGCGGGCAGATATTATTCTCGCCAACCGGGGCAGCAAAACCGATTTGGGATTGAAAGTAAAAAGCCTGTATAAAGCATTAGAGTCTATTTACGGATTAAAGTAAGGAGTTACAATGGAAGAAAATATGTCGCAGGTAAAAACCGCAAAACCTGCCAAAGAAATCAAGCCGTCTAAAACAGCCGTAGGGATGGATAATAAAAACCAACGGCCTGTTCGTCCGCAGCGTCCGATGCAGAAGAATATGTCTGTTCCGCAGCCCGCGGTACGCCAGCCAAACGGGGCCAAACCGATGGATGCCCGCGAACTCAATAAACTCAGTATGCCGGAGCTGACGAAGCTGGCGGTTAACTACAATTTGGAGGATATTTCCGGACTTCGTAAGCAAGAGTTGATTGGACGGATTGTCGCCGTTCAGGCGAAGCAAAACGGCTCTGTGTATGGCGGCGGGGTGCTGGAGATTTTGCCGGATGGGTTTGGCTTTTTACGGTCCGAAGAGAATAACTATCTTGCCGGAGCGGAAGATATTTATGTTTCTCCTTCCCAGATCAAGCGATTTGGGCTTCGCAAGGGGGATACGATTGAGGGTTTAATCCGGCCTCCGAAAGACAATGAACGTTTTTTTGCAATGCTGCAGGTGCAAAAAGTGAACGGGATGGATTCGGATAAAGTTTATAATCGTCCGCTTTTTGAAAATCTGACTCCGCTTCATCCCAACGAACGGTTTACTTTGGAAATAGATAAATCTTCTCTGACGCAGCGTATTATTGATTTGATTGCGCCTATCGGAAAAGGGCAGCGCGCTTTGATTGTCGCCCCGCCTAAAAGCGGTAAAACGATGATTTTACAGGCAATCGCCCGTTCTATTGCGGAAAATTATAAAGACGCGGTGCTAATGGTTCTGTTGATTGATGAACGTCCGGAAGAAGTAACGGATATGAGCCGCAGCGTAAAGGGCGAAGTGGTGGCTTCTACATTTGATGAGCCTGCCGACCGGCATGTTCAAGTGGCTGAAATGGTGCTTGAAAAAGCCAAACGGCTGGCGGAACAAGGGAAAGATGTGGTCATTTTATTGGATTCCATTACCCGCTTGGCCCGCGCCTATAACACGGTGGCTCCTTCTTCGGGCCGCGTACTGACGGGCGGTTTGGAAGCGACCTCTTTGCAAAAACCCAAACGCTTCTTGGGTGCGGCGCGCAATATTGAAGAAGGCGGTTCACTGACCATTATCGCCACGGCGATGATTGATACCGGAAGCCGTATGGATGAAGTTATTTTTGAAGAGTTCAAAGGGACCGGAAACAGTGAACTGTGTTTAGACCGGAAACTTTCCGAACGGCGTATTTTTCCGGCGGTGGATATTAACCGCAGTTCCACCCGTAAGGAAAATTTATTGCTTAGCGAGGACGAACTCAATAAAGTGTGGATTATGCGCAAGGTATTGGCTCCTTTGAGTTCGGTGGACGCGATGACGCTGGTATTGGAGAAATTGTCTTCGACGAAGTCCAATAAGGATTTTTTTAAACAAATGGAAGTCAATGCCTTCTGATGGGTAGGCAGAGGAGAAAATTGCTTTTCCAAAGCCTGTAATATATGGTAAAATAAACTATAAGATTTTGAAAGGAAGATTAAAATGAAAGAGAAAATACACCCTACTTACGAATTCGTAGAAGCCGTCTGCGCGTGCGGAAATAAATTTATGACCCGCTCCACGGCCAAAACTTTAAAGCTGGACATTTGCGCTGCCTGCCACCCCTTCTTTACCGGCAAACAAAAATTACTGGACACCGAAGGTATGGTGGAAAAATTCAATAAACGCTTTGCGAAAACCGAAGGCAAAACCTTGGTGCGCAAACCGAAAACGGAAGTAAAAGCTAAGGCCAAACTCGTCAAAAAGCCGGCCGTCGCCAAGAAAGCGGCCGCCAAAAAACCGGCCAAAAAAGCCGCGGCCAAAAAGACTGAATCCGAAGCTAAATAGCAGCCCTTTTATAAAAGAGCAGACTGACCGAAAGGGAGTCTGCTCTTTTTCTTTGTAGCTTGTAGCGTTGTTGTCCCGTAAGGATTTCTATGGATACCACAAAATATGTAACCGAATTTAAACAGTTGGAAGAGGAACTTTCTTCCGGTAATCTTTCCAGCCAAGAATTGGCTGTGAAAGCCAAACGCCACGCTTTTTTAAAACCCATTATTGAAAAAGAGCGGGAGATTGCCGCCGCCGAAAAAGCCATTGCAGAGGACCGGGCGATGATTGAAGCCGGTGAAGATAAAGAGTTGGTCAAAATGGCGGCGGATGAACTGGCGGAATTGGAAGCCAAACTGCCCCAGTTGCAGAAAGAATTGCGTATTTTGGTTATCCCGCCCGATCCGAATGATTCCAAAAATATTTATTTGGAAATTCGTCCTGGTGCAGGCGGGGAGGAATCCGCCTTGTTTGCCGCGGAATTATTGCGGGTATACCAGCATTTTGCACAAACCAAAGGATGGGCGACTGAAATTTTGGAATATACGCCTACGGGTTTAAAAGGATGTAAATACGTCAGTATGTTTATTAAAGGAGAGGGCGCCTATTCTTGGCTGCGCACTGAAGCCGGAACGCACCGGGTGCAGCGCGTGCCGGATACCGAAACTTCCGGGCGGGTGCATACCTCTACGGTCACCGTAGCCATTATGCCGGAGGCCGAAGAAATTGATATTGAAATTCGTCCCGAAGACTTGGAAATGGAAACCTGCCGTTCAGGCGGAGCGGGCGGTCAAAACGTAAATAAAGTGGAAACAGCCGTACGCATTATCCATAAACCCACGGGCATTGTAGTCTCCTGCCGCGAAGAACGGCACCAAGGCAAAAACCGTGAAAAAGCCATGGCTATGCTGCGCGCTAAGCTTTATCAGATTGAAGAAGAAAAACGCAATAAAGAAATTTACGACGAACGCAAAGCGCAGGTAGGGACGGGAGACCGCTCGGAAAAAATCCGAACCTATAACTTTCCGCAAAGCCGCGTGACCGATCACCGTACCGACAAGTCTTACCATAATTTAATGGAGATTATGCAAGGGGCGATTGATCCTATTTTGGAAGACTTGCGCGCCTACCGCGTGGAACAAAAATTAAAAAACCTGCAGATTTAACGGGTTTTCACTGAAATATGCCGGACGGTGGCAGTACCGTCCGGCTTTTTTACAAGGAAGAAGAATGCCTCTTATTTCCCAACTTTTACAAGAAGCCGAACAACGACTTACCGCCGCCGGGTCGGACGAGCCGCAAGCCAATGCCCAGTGGCTGTTGGCTTACGCCCTTGGCGTCAGCCGTACGTGGGTGCTGGCGAACGGGGGGGAGGATGTTCCGGCGGAAGCAGTCCAGCAATTTGAACGGATGCTGGTGCGCAAAGAAGCCGGCGAGCCGCTTTCGCACATTGTAGGCGTGCAGCCGTTTTGCGGGTTGGACATCCGCGTAACGCCCGATGTACTTACGCCGCGTCCGGAAACAGAGGAATTAGTAGAAATCTGCTCCGCGCAGTTTGATCGGAAGGGGCGTTACGAATTTTTGGATATGTGTACCGGAAGCGGATGTATTGCGGTGGCGTTGGCCAATAAATTTCCGTATGCGCTCATCACGGCGGTGGATATTTCGTCCGCCGCTTTACGGGTGGCGCAGAAAAACGCGCGTTTGCACCGGGTGGAAGAGCGTGTTCAATTTTTGAAAAGCGATTTGTGGGAAAATGTAATGGGGACGTTTGATTTGATTATTTCCAATCCGCCGTATATCCCAACCGCCGATCTGAAGGATCTGACGCGGGAAGTAAAGTGCGAGCCGCGTCTGGCGTTGGACGGCGGCGCGGACGGGTATGCTGTTACGCGCCCGCTGTGCGAAGCCGCGGACGGGTATTTAAAACCGAGCGGTTTGTTGGCATTGGAACTTTGTCAAGGCCAGCCGCGGCCTCTGGCGCGGGGGCTGATGGAAATTGGGTGGAAGGCGGAAGTAAAAAAAGATATATTTAACATAGAGCGGTTTGTATTGGCCCGCAAAAATTAACCTTTTTCATTTTAGGAGATTGTATGGACAGATTTATTATTCACGGAGGGAAAAAGTTAAATGGTACCGTTCACATCAGCGGCAGCAAAAATGCCGCTCTCCCTATTTTAGTGGCCACGTTGCTGACCGATGAGCCGTGCATATTGCACCGCGTCCCTAATCTGCGCGATGTTCGGACGACGCTTAAAATTTTGGAATATTTAGGCAAAAAAGTGGAATATAGAGATAATACCGCGACGATTACGGCCGATGGTACGCTTAAAAATACCCTGCCGTATGAACTCGTTAAGCAAATGCGCGCGAGCTTTTGGGTGGCCGGGCCGCTTTTGGCGCGTTTTAAAACGGCTGAAATTCCGCTGCCAGGTGGTTGTGCTATTGGGGTGCGTCCGGTGGATATTCATTTGAAAGGATTTGAAAAATTAGGCGCAGCTTGCGAGACCAAAGCCGGAAACGTGATTATTCACGCCCGAAAACTGGTTCCGGCCAAAATCGTATTGAGGTTTCCCAGCGTGGGGGCCACGCAGAATTTGCTGATGTGCGCGTGTTTGATTCCCGGGGAGACGGTGCTTGAAAATGTCGCTAAAGAGCCGGAAGTGGACGACGTGATTGCTTTCTTAAATAAAATGGGAGCGGATATCCATGTAGGCGATAAAGGACAGATAACCATACACGGCAAAACGGCTTTGCACGGGGCGAAACATACCGTCGTAGCCGACCGTATTGAAACCGGATCATACGTATTGGCAGCGTGCGCCACCCGCGGGGATGTGACTGTTACGGGCTGCGTGCCGGGACACAACTCCATTTTGTGGGAAGATTTACAGGAAGCCGGTTTTACGCTGGATATTAAAGAAGACAGTGTCCGTGTTTTGCCCTATAACGGCACGGTTAAACCCGTTCGCGTGCGTACGGCTCCCTATCCCGGATTTGCCACGGACCTGCAAGCCCCGTGGATGACGTTGATGACGTTGTGTGAAGGGACGGCTGAGGTGGATGAAGATATTTTTGAAAACCGTTTTATGCATGCGCCGGAATTGGTGCGCATGGGTGCGGATATCATTACCGAGAAAAGCGTGGCGCGTGTAACGGGCGTAAAAGAGCTTTCAGCGGCTCATGTGCAGGCTTCTGATTTGCGGGGCGGTATGGCGTTGGTAATAGCGGGTTTGTGCGCCAAGGGAGAAACCGAAGTGGAGCGTATCTATCATATTGACCGCGGATATGAAAATTTAGAACAAAAATTGACTGCCTTAGGAGCGGATATACGAAGGTATAATCCCGATAAAAATGAGTTTTGATATCGTTTTTAATTATATTTTAAAACGTTCGGGAATCGGCTGCGGAGCGGGATTAGACGGATTTCGCGAACTCTTGGAACGGTTGGGAAATCCTCAAGACCAATATAAAATTATTCACGTGGCGGGCACCAATGGAAAAGGGTCCGTTTGTACAATGCTGGCGCGTACGCTGGAATGCGCCGGTTATAAAACAGGACTCTTTATTTCGCCCCATCTCATTTCTCCAACAGAACGCATTCAAATTAACCATGTTCCCATTTCTAAACAGCGTTTTTCGCAAACGGTGGTGGAAGTGTTTCAAGAAGAGGAAGAAGAACTTAATTTTTTTGAAATTCTAACGGCTGCCGCTTTGCTTTATTTTGCCAAACAAAAAGTGCAATATGTGGTGTTGGAAACGGGGATGGGCGGAAGAAAAGATCCCACCAATGTGTGTCATCCCGTGTTCAGCGTGATCACTTCCATTGGATTGGACCACGTGCAGTATTTAGGCTCGAGTCTGACCCAGATTGCATATGAAAAAGCTGGTATCATTAAGCCCGGGGTGCCCGTTCTGAGCGGAACGGTAAATCCGGTTGCGCGCGAAGTTATCGGGAAAATTGCTAAGGAGAAAAAAGCGCCGCTGCAGTTTATAGGGGAAGGGGAACCTTTTTACGAATATGCGTATGATTTTGTAAATAACCAAACGGTTTTGCACACGCGGGATCATCAGGAATGGATTTTACATGCTTTAGGCCGGCGGCAAACCATCAATGCATGTGTTGCTTATCAAGCAGCCAAAAAATTAAATATACCTGAAACCGACATACGGAAAGGATTGGAAACGGTTGAAATTCCCGGCCGTTTTGAAGTAAAGCGGAAGGGAAATCATACTTTCATTTTGGATGGAGCACACAATCCTCAAGCGGTGGAATTGTTAATGGAATTTTGGGAGAAAACGCCTTTTGCGGCAGACGCCGCTTTATTGTGCGGGTTTATGAAGGATAAAGATTATAAGAAGATGTTGGCGTTATTGTGTCCGCACTTTAAGAGGATTATTTTAACTGTACCTCCTTCCGCGCGTGCGGCGGGACAAGCGGACCTTTTTGCCGCTCTTCCTAAAAAGGCAAAAATTTTATTTGAGCCGGATTGGAAAAAAGCGCTCGTTTTGGCCGAAGAATCACCGCGGATATTATGTACGGGTTCTTTTTATCTGGTAGGTGCGGTGCGTAAAAAGCTGCGCGTATAGATTTATTTTGAGGAGCGCTTTTTCCGTCAGAAAACGGGGTTGACAGCGATTGGGTGTTTGTGGTTAAATTAAATATAAGCATTTTTTTGGCGGGGAAGCAGCATGGCGTTAGAAAACAACCAATTTGACGGACATAGCGATATTGCCCAGTTTCTGGAAAAATTTAAAGAACAAACTTTCTCGGATGTCAATTCTCCCGAAAGCCGATATCCTTCCCGCGAAGAATCTGTTCCGGCCAAACCGGCCCAGTACGACCGGTCATTCGAAAAATTAGAACGAAAAATTTTGGAACTGGAAGAACGTTTTGAAGCTTCTTCCACACAAAACCAGCTTATTCTTTCGGAACTGGCGCGTACGCGCGAAGCCATGGAGCGCCAGAAAGATAAAGACGCCTTCTTGGAACATCTCTCCCGTACGATTGCCAACTTGAAAGCCAGTGTGGAAAATTTGGCTCGCGCCCAAAAAGATTTTACGTATCGGGAACCGGATATCCAACGCAGCTTTGATCCGGTGGCGCCTTCTTTCAGACCAAACGGTGAAGATATTACTGCCGTTTATCATTACCAAACCGGTTTAGCCCATTCCGTTAGAGAGCGCACCAGTGCCGATCGGGAAGAAAAAGAACGCATTATTATCAGTTTGCGCCAAAAAACTTCACAATTAAAAGCTGTTAACAGCGCCTTGGACCGGGAAATTAAAAAAGTACAGCAAGAAAAAATGGAGGCGCTTAAGAAATCGGCCGAACAAGCCAAAGAAATACTTTCCTTGCGGGACCAATTGACCGCTGCTGAAGAACGTTTTAAATCTTTTGATTTTGAAAATCGCATTATTTCAATTAAACAAGAATACCAGCAGAAAGTTTCCAGTTTGGAAAACCAATTGCAGGAGATTTCCGATACTTGTATGAAACAAGTGGAGGAAATTGAATCACTTAAGGCGGAAAATTTAAAACTGCATAAAGCGGCTGCCGAGAAAGAGGAAGCGTTGGCGCGGTTGGAAGAAAAAGAACGCGAGTTGCTCGCTTTGAAAAATGAGATGGCGGCTTTAGAAGAAGACTCTTCCAAACGGGCGCAGAAACAATTGGCCGTGTTTTCGGAACGGCTGCGTACGCTGGAGGGACAGCGGGACGGTTTGGCCGCCGAGCTCGAACAGGCCCAAGCTTCCTTAGAAGCGGTACGCCAGGAGAAAGAATTGTTGGAAAAGAACTTCAAAGAATTGGTGGAGAAAATTAATAGCAATGATGCCGTTATTGAACAATTAAAACATAAGATTGAAGTTTTGGGTCGGCAAAATGAAAAATTAACCCATCAGAACCAAGCGCTTTTCCAGCAAAATGCTACCCTGCAGCAGACAAACGATACCCTCTCCCAGGAGAAAACCCAAATTTTTTCTCAAGCGGCATTTTTAGCCCGCGAAAAAGATTCGCTGGATATCCGTTCCCGTCAGCTGGATTCGGAAAAAGAAACTTTGCAACAGGAAAAAGACGCTTTGTCTAAAGAAAGCTCCCAGTTGAAAAAACGTGCTGAAGAATTAGAGATTGAAACGAAAGAATTAGCCAAAGAAAACCAGCATTTGCGTAATCAAAGCGCCGCCTTATTGGCTGCCCGGCTGGTGCAAGAAAAAGAGCGGGCGGTTAAAGAAGAAACTCTCCGCAAAGCAGCCGCCGACAAACCCGCAGAGAAACAACTTCGTTCTTTGGAACCCAAACCTGTCATTTCCCAAGCAGATCGGACCGACTCTTTGAAAAAGACGGCGCTGCCAAATCCTATTCCGCCAGAAACGGATTCTTCCAAGGGAAAACAAATTCCTCTTTCCGAAAAACCAGTGGAAATGAATGCTTCTGTTTCTTCTAAAGTCAAAACTGAAGAGGATCTGCCTGAGATCAGGGTAGCGGATCCTGTACCGCAGCACCAACAGTTGTTTGACGGGGAAGATTTCTTAGAAAAAACCGATAGTTTTATTGGACGTATCAAATGGTCCATCTTCCGGGAAGAAAGATAAATATCTAATCTGGCCTGATGATGTTTCATCAGGCTTTTATTAAGGAAAAGATCGATATGTCTTTGTTAAATATTGTTGTTTTATATGGCGGCAAATCTACTGAACATGAAGTTTCCGTCCACAGTGCGCAGACCGTATGCCGCCTGCTGGAACAGAAAAAGGATAAATACCGAATTTATCCTGTTTTTATTAGTAAAGAGGGGTATTGGTTCTTGCAGAAAGCTTGTGGATTTTTAACACCGCAAGATCAGCCGCTTACTCCTGTTTTAAATCCCGAAGCCACCTTAGTGACGGCGGATGGTTCATTGCGTTTAAAGACGGATGTTGTATTTCCCGTGTTGCACGGGACCAATTGCGAAGACGGTACGATGCAAGGTTTTTTAGATATTTTAAACGTGCCGTATGTCGGGTGTGGCGTTTTGGCTTCTGCGATGGGGATGGATAAAGAGATTTCTAAATTAATGGCGCAGAAAACCGGTGCGCCGGTGTTGCCGTACCGGGTTATTTCCAAATTTAAAAAATACGATAAATCCAATTTGGAAAAATGGGTATTGCAGACGGGGCTTCCTGTTTTTGTAAAACCGGTCCGGCTGGGGTCATCCGTAGGCGTGCGTAAAGTGAAGGAAATCGCACAGTTGCATGAGGCGGTGGAATTTGCGCTTCGATTCGACACGGATGTGATGGTTGAAAAAGGAGTGGACCGCGCACGTGAGATCTTTTGTGCCATTTACGGGAATGAAGAGATTCTTAAATCGTCTGCTTGCGGGGAGCTGCGTTCTTTGGCGGGCGAGTTTTTTGATTATGAAGCCAAGTATGTAACCGCCGGCGGCTGTGAAACGAAAGTACCGGCGGATATTCCCTTACAAACGGCCCAAAAAATGCGGCAAGACAGCGAAAATATCTTTCGGGCCTTGCGCGGAAGCGGGTTGGCGCGGGTAGATTTTTTGATGGATCAAAACGGAGCGTATTATTTTTCTGAAATCAATACGCTGCCCGGTATGAGTGAGACCAGCCTTTTTCCCCAGTTGTTTGAGGCGTGCGGCGAAGATTACGGGCTGATTTTGGAACAGCTCATCGAATTTGCACGGAAAAGATTTATACAGAAAGAAAAGTTGGCTTTGTCCCGGTAATCTATGCAACAATTAGCAAAACGGTATTTTGCGTTAAATATATGGGTAAAGATTATTTTTTTCTTTTGCCTGTTTGGCGCTTTCGTGAATTTTTTTCTATTGGGGCGCGATATTTTTGCCCACGGGGTATTGTGGCGACTGCATAGCGGATTTTTCCTCTTATATATTTCGCAAGCGGTATTTATTTTATTACAGGAACGTTATGTATGCATATTGACGGTCTTGCAAGGCGTACTTGCTTTATGGACAAATGCCGATTTTACTTTCGTGCCGTTGCTGCGGGTACTGGGAAATTTCTACTACTTGGTCAATCCGGTTCCTTCTGTGGAAAGTTTAAAAACATATGCTTATGTATCGGCCTCCGCGGCGTTTACTTTACAAATGCTCAGCGCTTATGCCTTGTTTTCTTTGTTGCCAAGATATGAATCTAAGCAGAAAGAGCAAACGGCGGATTTGGAAAATTAATTGGTAAGTTTTAAAAAATCGAATTTATTTGGGATTTTGTCTTTGAAAAGCCCCCGGTTGCGCCGGGGGATGTTTATTTAAAGTTTTGGTATTTGGCGATTACTTCTTCTTTAAAGGATAAAAAAGTGCCATTTTTTATCGCTTCGCGCGTCCGTTCCATTAAGCGGATTAAGAAGCGGATATTGTGTATGCTCATCAGCCGGTGGCTGGTAAGTTCGGCCGAGCGGTAAAGATGGCATAGGTAAGCGCGGGAGTAACGGCGGCAGGTATAACAGTCGCATTCCGGATCCAGCGGTATATCTTCCGTTCGGTATTGTGCATTCTTAATGTTTACCCGTCCGCCGCTGGTCATGGCCATTCCGTTGCGCGCTACACGGGTAGGCCATACGCAGTCGAACATATCTACGCCGCGTTCAATGGCATTTAGCATTTCCACCGGCGTTCCCAATCCCATAAAATAGCGTGGTTTGTTTTCAGGCAGATTTTCGGTAACGGATAAGACGGATTCATTCATCTGCTCCAGCGTTTCGCCCAAGGAAAGCCCGCCAATACAATAGCCGTGCGTAGGCAAAGAGGCCATATGCTGGGCGGCTTCTTTGCGCAGATTCGGGAAAATCGCTCCTTGGATAATACCGAACAAAAGGGAATTTTCGACTTGATAAGAACCGTCCGCCAGTTGGGTAATATGCTGTTCGGGGACGGTTTTTGCGTAGGCGTTGGCGGCGCGTTCGGCCCAGCGTTTAGTGATGTTTAACGCTTCGCGCGCGTCATATTTGGAAGGATCTTTGGCGTGGATGCAGACGTCCAACATCGTCCAAATGTCCGATCCAATTTCGCTTTCAAATTGAATGACGTTTTCCGGCGTAAACAAATGTTTGCTGCCGTCGTGGTGAGATTGAAAAGTGACGCCTTCTTCTTTGATTTTGCGAAATTTAGAAAGGCTGTACACCTGAAATCCGCCCGAGTCGGTCAGTATGCTGCCGTCCCAATGCATAAATTTATGAATACCGCCCATTTGTTGCAAGATTTGGGTAGTAGGGCGCAGATACAAGTGATAAGTATTGGAGAGCAGACATTCCGCACCGGCATTTTTTAAATCTTCGTCGGTAAGCGCTTTGACGCAGGCTTGCGTGGCTACCGGCATAAAAACCGGCGTATGCACCGCGCCGTGCTTGGTGTACAAAATGCCGGTGCGGGCTTTGGAATGAGGGTCTTTAGATAAAATTTGAAAGGGGGACTCCATATATATATTTTATCATATATACAGAATGGGTAAAAAAGGATGAAAAATCGGAGGGCGTCTGTCCTCTAATAAATACGCCGGGAAAGAAAGTGTTTAGACAATCAAGCAGGCTGTATGAAGCGGAAAATTATAAAATCATCATACTGTCGCCAAACGAGTAGAATCGGTATTTCTTTTCCACCGCTTGCAGGTATGCTTCGTAGATGAAATCTTCTCCGGCAAAGGCCGATGTCATACACAAGGGCGTAGAGTCCGGAAAGTGGAAGTTGGTAATCAGGCAGTCAATCCCTTTAAACTTATAGCCGGGATAAATGAACAGATCCGTCCATTTTTTGCCGGGGTGCGTGATATGGTTTTCATCCGTAAACGTTTCCAAAGTGCGGGTGCTGGTCGTTCCGCAGGAAAAAACGCGTTTTCCGGCGGCGCGAACGGCGTTAAGCGTGTCCGCCGTTTCGGGCGATACTTCGCCAAGCTCGGCCAGCATGTGGTGCTGTTCCGGTTCGCCGCGCAAAGGTTTAAACGTACCCCAGCCGACGTGCAAGGTAATGTAGCAGATGTGGACGCCTTTATCCTTAAGCTTTTGCAATAATTCCGGCGTAAAATGAAACCCGGCTGTCGGCGCGGCAATAGAGCCGTTGTATTTGGCGTAGACGGTTTGATAACGGTCTTTGTCAGTTTCGATACTAGGAGTCATACCGCTGTGTTTACGGGCTTTTTCAATATATTGCGGCAAGGGCATGAGTCCGTGTGCGTTACAAAAAGGGAGAAGATCTGCTTGGTTAAATTCCAAAATGGCTTCGTTGTTTTCGGTTTTACCGGTTACTTTAGCCGTCAGACCGTCTCCAAAATCCAGCGTGACGCCTTCCTTATAGTCGCGCGTGAGTACGGCCCAGATATTCGGTTTTTGCAACGGACGGACGAGCAGTACTTCTATTTTTCCGCCCGTCGGCTTATGGGCAAAGAGTTTCGCCGGGAATACTTTAGTATTGTTAATGACCAAGGCGTCGCCCGGATTAAAATACTCGTGAATCTCGCGGAAAATGCGGTGTTCAATGGTGCGGCTGTCGCGGTGAAGCACCATTTGGCGGGAACTGTCGCGCGGTGTGGCTGGTTGTTTGGCAATCAGCGGTTCTAAATCTAGTTTTTTAAAACGTTCAAATGCCATAATAATCGGATATATTTTTGATTTCCGAACCCGGATAATAATTTTTCAAAATCTTTTTATAATTTTTCCCATCTTGGGCCATACCGTTTGCACCGTCTTGGCACATACCGATTCCGTGTCCGTAGCCTTTTCCTTCAAAATGCACGTCGTTTTTGCGTACGGAGAGTTTGGTGATTTTGCAGCTGCGGATGCCGGTAGCCAAACGGAATTTGCCGCACGGTACGGTTTTGGACCCTTTAGAAGTGCGTATGGTTAGATTGGTGGCGCGGCCGGTGTCGGTCTTGCGGGAAATTTTAATGCTTTTTAACGACCCGGGAAGACCTACGCTCTTGGCGTAATTTTCCACTTTGGCGCGTGAGATATTCATCTGCCATTTGTAACTTGTGGAGTGCGAGTCCGTTTTGCACGAAGCGCCGGAAAGCGGCTTAATGGAGACCGCGCTGGGATTCCAGCTGCGTACATCGTCCGTAGCGCCGCCGCAGTTGGCGTGATAATACGTGTAAAAGAGTTTATCTTCGTAGGTTAACACTTCGCCGCGGGTTTCGTCCACCGCTTTTTTGACGGAATCATACTGCTTGCCGCCGCCTTTGTACATTTGGCTGCGCACATCGGAGAAAACGTCAAAGTTTTGGTTTTTCACGTTTTCCAGCGTTTTTAACGTGTAAGTGCGCGCCGCCACGGCCTGCGCTTTTAACGCTTCCAGCGGCCAGGAATAACTCATCTCGTACGGCAGTACGCCGTAAAGATAGGTTTCCAACGGGGCGTGTTCCACGAGGTGAAACGCATTGCCGGCCGGAATAATAAAAATCTTGCCGGAATAGGAGTTCTTGTTCCAAACAAGCAAAGTATTGACGGCCGGTTCCAGCACGATCGTTTTGTCGGACTGCAGCGTGCCGACTTGGATTTTGCCGCCGCCCAACGCTTTGACCGATAAAGTGCCGGGGGCTGAAATTTTGTATTTCTTATCCAAATTTAACGTGTAGATATATACTTTTCCCGTATGCTTGATAGAGGCCGATTTTTGTTTTTCCGCCAATAGTACGCGGACGGTTACATCTTTGGGGCGGCGTTTGGCCTGCGGATCTTGGGATTGCGGCTCCGGGGCGCGCGTCAGCGCGGAAGAATCAATTTGACCTTTGGCGGCGGTTTGAGCCGTTAAAGCGGCGCGTTTGGAGGGCGCGGCGCAGGCGCAAAAAAGTAACGTGCAAATTAACAGCAGGTGTAAACGCAGTAAATTTTTCATTGGCCCTCCCGGCTAGAAAAGTAAATCGGTATGTTGCTTGCGGCCTAAATGTTCATAGGCTTTGCGCGTGGCGACGCGTCCGCGCGGCGTGCGTGCAATAAAGCCGGCTTTAATGAGAAACGGCTCTATGACGTCCGTCAGCGTATCTACGGCTTCCGATACGGCGATGGCTAAATTGTCCACGCCCACCGGACCTCCTGAAAAACGGTCAATCAGCGCTTCCAAAATCCGCTTGTCCACGCTGTCCAAGCCTTCGGCGTCAATATCCAGCGAATCCATCGCCGTGGTGGCGATGTCGTGCGTGATAACGCCGTCCCCTTTCACTTGCGCAAAATCCCGTGCGCGGCGCAACAGGCGGTTGGCGATGCGCGGCGTACCGCGGGAGCGTTTGGCCAGCTCCGTCAGGCCTTCGCGGTCGGCTTGGATGTTTAAGAGGCGTGCGGAACGTTCCAGAATATCGGTAATTTCCGGCACTTCGTAAAATCCTAAGTTAAACACAATGCCAAAACGGTCGCGCAACGGGCCGGTGAGCAAGCCCGAACGCGTGGTCGCTCCTACAAGCGTAAAGCGCGGAACGGCCAGTTTTAACGTGGTAGAACCTGCCCCTTTACCCGTGTTAATAAAGAACGTAAAATCTTCCATCGCCGGATATAAGGCTTCTTCTACGGCGGGGTTTAAGCGGTGGATTTCGTCAATAAAAAGGATATCGCCGTCGGCCAGTTCCGTAGTCAGCATAGCGGCTAAATCGCCGGGACGCGCCAGCACGGGACCGGAAGTTACTTTGATGTTCACGCCCATTTCTTTGGCTAAAATGTTGGCTAATGTGGTCTTACCCAGTCCGGGCGGCGCATAAAAAAGACAATGGTCTAACGCTTCTTTGCGCGATTTGGCGGCGGCAATAAAAATGCGTAAATTCTCTTTGAGCTTATCCTGCCCGACAAACTCATCTAACGTATTGGGCCGCAGAGCCGCTTCCAGCCCGGCGGATTCGTCCGGCAGTTGGGAAACAGTTAAAATTTCGTTTTGGTTGCTCATTTTTTTAACACTCGCAGGGCCTCTTTGATGATATGTTCAATCTGATCGTTAGGGTTTATGCCTTCGGCGTATAGTTTTTCCATCGCGCGGCGCGATTCCGCGGCGGAATAGCCCAAGGCGGTTAAGGCTTCCATCACGCCACTCATATAGGGGGCTTCGTCCATAACCTTGATTTTGCTTTCACCTTGTACGGTAATCGCGTCCATTTTGTCTTTTAACGAATGGATCAGTTTTTCGGCGGTTTTTGCCGTAAATCCGAAAATACCCGTTAGAATTTTAGGGTCGCGTTTTAAAATGGCGTTGTGAAAGTCCGCCACCGAACGCAGGGCTTTGTTTAAAAATTCCATCGCCTTTTTGGGGCCCGTATTGGGAATGGCGGTTTTGAACAAAAGCCAAAGGTCTTTGTCTTCTTTATTTAAAAATCCGTACAGCACCGTTCCGTCGTAGGGGGAAATGGACTCTGCCACGTACAGCGACGCTTCCGTTCCGACAGTCAGTTCCAAGGCGGAACTGTGCGCCAGGTTCACTTCGTAGCCCACACCGCCGCACACGATGACGATGCCGTCTTCCTTGACTTCCAAAATTTCGCCTTTTAAATACGCTATCATATTTTCATTTTAGCATATTATCGGTGCCCCTCTGGGCGAAACTGTATAAAAATATTTTTTAATTTTCCTAAAAGAATAGCCTGTATGAAAAAGCAGTGAAGGCGTTTATCTAATGATTTTTTTGATTTGTGCTTTTTGGGCCGCTTTCAGTTTTTCCAAGAAAGCGGTTTTGACGTTTATCTTAGCGTGTAACGGGGCGGTTTTGGCATGGCAGACGGCAATGGCGACGGCATCGGCCGTATCATCCGGGGAGGGGGCTTTATCCAGATTTAAGGTAAGCTGGACCATACGCTGTACTTGTTTTTTGTCGGCTGTTCCCGTTCCGCACAGCATCATTTTAACGCGTTTGGGCGGATAAAAAGAGATTGGTTTTTCAGCCAGCTGGCAGGCCAAAATAATTACGCCGCGCGTCATGACCGTATTGGCCATCGTAACGGCGCGTTTTAAGAAAAAATTCTGCTCCATCGCCACCTGATCCGGCTGATAGACAGTAAGGAGTTTTTGCAGTTCCTTAAAAATATATTCCAACCGTTGGGGCAGTTCTTGGTTAGCGTCCGTATGGATGAGTCCGCACGCCCGTAAAGACAAAACGGAACGGGCGTCCCTTATGAGGATGGCCCATCCCGTTCTGTCTAAACCAGGGTCTATACCTAAAACGGTGGTTGTTTGGTTATTCAAGCTGCCTCTGTGGCGTTAGGCGTTTAGTTTGGCGGCGACGGCGTCGTCTATATTGGAGTTATCGTAGACGTTTTTGGTGTCGTCGTGGTCGTCTAAAGCGTCCAACATTTTCATTAACGTTTCGGCGGTATGCTCGTCCGTGATGTTTACTTCGGTATCCGGCAGCATCGTTAAATCGGCCGATTCGGGCGTAATGCCTTTGGCTTCAATGGCTTTTTTAACCGCTTCCAATTCCGCCATGTCCGGGTTGGTGATCACTTCGTACACATCGCCCGCGGTGCGGACGTCTTCCGCGCCGGCTTCCAGTGCCAAGTTCATCAGATCGTCTTCGGAAATGTCTTCTTTCTTAACGACAATAAGGCCTTTCCCTTTAAACATATAAGACACGCAGCCCGCCGTGCCGATAGAGCCGCCGTGGCTGGTGAAAATTTTGCGGATTTCCGAAAAAGTGCGGTTTTTGTTGTCCGTCGTGCATTCCACGATCACGGCTACCGAACCGGGGCCGTAGCCTTCGTACGTGATTTCTTCGTAGGAAACGCCCGGCAGCTGACCGGTACCCTTCATAATGGCGCGTTTGACGTTGTCCGACGGCATATTAGCCGCGCGGGCATCGTCAATGGCCTTGCGCAAGCGGGGGTTTTGATCGGGATTTCCGCCGCTCATTTTAGCGGCGATGGTGATTTCTCTTAAAATTTTGGTAAATACTTTACCTTTTTTGGCGTCTACGAGGGCCTTTTTGTGTTTAATACCGGCCCAGTGCGAATGTCCACCCATAGGTACGCTCCTTACTACAAATTTAGATATCTCTATTTTAGCAAATTTTACAACCTTCGGAAAAACCTGCCTTTGCGAAGCATTTTTTAGAATAATATCAATCAATAAAAAAACCGGCAAAAGCCGGGTGCAAAAAAAGACCTGCCCCGTACAGGACTCGAACCTGTACCACCGGTTCCGAAGACCGGGACTCTATCCAATTGAGCTAACGGGGCTTGTTCTTATTGTAGCAAACTTTTAGCGGGTTTTATGCAGGGAAAGCGGTTCCGGATGAATACTGACCAATGTTTGTGCTCCAAAGGTTTCTTGCAAAGCTTGTTCCATTTTATCTGTCGATTCGTGTACGCGCTTTAAATTCCATTCATCCGGCAGATAAACGTGAAATTCCAGACAGGCATACCCGCCGATTTTACGCGTTTTGATGTGGTGTGCGGCGGCGGTGGGTTCCGTCTGCCGGCAGATTTGGATAATTTTGGCTTCCGCTTGGGGGCCTAACGATTTATCTACTAATTCTTGAACGGCGGTTTTTGAAATATTCCAAGCCACTTCAAAAATAAAAAAACTCACCACGGCGGCAGCCAATGGATCCAGTATCGTCCACTTGTTCCCCCAAAAATAAGCACCTCCTATTCCCAGCAGCGTGCCGATGGAACTCATAGCGTCCGAGCGGTGGTGCCAAGCGTTGGCTTCCAAAGCCGAACTGCCGATTTGCTTGGCGGCTTTTAACGTATAGCGGTACAGCCATTCCTTTACTATGATAGAAAGAAGCGCCGTCCATAAAGCCACTGCGTGCGGTCGGGCGATTGTACCGCCTTCCGCTAAGCGAAAAATATCCATCAGTCCATTGTAGAGAATTTTAGCGCCTACTCCCAACAGAGCCAAAGCAATGACCAAAGTGGCCATTGTTTCAAAACGACCGTGTCCGTAGGCGTGGTCTTGGTCGGCTGGGCGGGACGAGAATTTAAGGCTTGCCAGCACTACAATATCCGTCAGCGAGTCGGAAAGCGAGTGAACAGCGTCAGCCACCATAGCGGAGCTGCGGCCCAGTACGCCGGCCGCAAATTTGGCGGCGCACAGCGCCGTATTAATAATCAGCCCTTTAACTGTAATATCGCGGGCAAAGTTGGAACGGGCTTGTAAGTTCATACAATCATTTTATCATTTTCAAAGGAGTAGCCAAACTAATGTTTTTTTGCTATAAATAATACATATGAAATCCATTAAAAACGAAGCGGCCGCTAAATGCCCCAATCATTGTGAGCCGTTTGATGTTGAGTATTGGTCTCTGGTCAGTGCGGACCAAGATCCCGATTTGAAAACCGCCATATTGGGCGGAGAATTAAATCTGGTGCAGTGTCCGGAATGCGGAACATTTTTCCATCATGACGGAGATTTAATCTATTTTGATGCGCCGGCTGAATTGTTGGTGTTTGTTTTTTCCGAAAAAGACCGCCGGCGTGAACCGGAATTATTGGCCCGGATGCAAAAAGATTATGAACTAATTAAAAATACACTTTTAAAACAGTTGCAAATGGATTATCCGCCTGTTTCTGTGTTCGGACTGGAAGCGTTAAAAAATATTTTGCAAAAAGAAGAAACCGATTTGTATGAATCGGAAGCCGTTGCCGCCGCTGCGGCAGATATGGGGTTTCAGATAGTACGTTTAAAACCCTCTTATGCACGGGCTAATCATTTCCCGTTTTATGTTCCCGCTCCCAAGGAAAATAACAGCGCCAACGGATACGCCGTTGCCGCCAGTCAGGTGCTTCAAAACGGTTTAAACAGCTTATTGTTGCGTAACTTTGTGGATCATATGAGCGAGGAGGGCGCGTTGCCGCCGTCAGTGTTATGATTTCCAGAATACCAAAACAATATAAAGAACCTCTTTATGCCATTGGAGAATATGCCCAGAAGTTGGGACTTAAAGCTTGGGTGGTGGGAGGAGCCGTGCGGGATTTTTATTTAAAGAAAAATACGCTCGATATTGATTTGGCGTTTGACGGAAACCAAGAATCCGTCGCCGGGTTCTGTGTAAAACGCTGGGGCGGAGGAAAACGCAAATTCTCCCAATTCGGTACTTTTCGGGTTAATTTGGAGAATGGACTCAAAATTGATATGGTCCGCGCACGCAAAGAGGCGTATCCTTATCCGGGGGCATTGCCGGTAGTGGCTTTCTCCAAGGAAATGAAAGACGATTTGTTTCGAAGAGATTTTACTTCCAATGCCTGGTGCTTTTCCATTCTGCCCCAAACGTTCGGGCAGCCGTATGACCCGTTCGGAGCCAAAAAAGATATCGATGCGGGGATCATCCGCATTTTGCACGATAAAAGTTTTTTGGATGACCCCACCCGAATGTACCGGGCGGTGCGGTTTGCTGGGCGTTTCGGCTGGAAACTGGCTCCTAAAACCGAACGATTGTTAAGAGAAGCGGTCAAAGAAGAGTATCCCCTGCTTTTAACGCGCGAGCGTTTTTGTCAAGAATTTCTAAAAGTATTAAAAGAAAAGAGAGTAAAAGAAATTTTCTCGCTGATGGAAAAATACGATATGCTTAAGTTTGCTTGGCCGGGGTTGCATTGGAATGACGCCATGCTGCGGGTATCTTCCCCAGAGGCGCGTATGGGCGTGATGATTTGTTTGGTGGGAGCCAGCGGCGAGAATTTTTTAAAAACGCTTCGTATTCCTAAAGAAACCGCTCAAGAAATTTTAGGTGCATGGAAAATTGCCCAAGAAAGGATGTGTCCCTTGGGGGGGCTTTCAGTTCTTCAGCGCGAAATTTTGCAGGCCGTGTTGCCGGGACTTGCTCCGGTAGCGTTGGAACCGTGCTTTATTCGAGGGGGAGAGCTGAGAGAAATTGGATTGGCTGGACGTAAAATCTCGGGCGCTTTGGACAGAGTCCGAAAAGCTCAATGGAATGGTGAAATAAAAACAAAAGAAGAAGCGGTCGCTTTTTTGAAGAAATAAGGTTTGGCTGCCGACAGTATCTTTTAAAATTGCCCCGCATCGAGGGGTAATTTTTTTTAACAAAATTTCAAGTATTTCGAAAAAATAATGATAAATACGGCCGGCTGGAAAAAGCAGCCGGCCGTCGGTTCCTCAAGCAAAAAGAAAGGGAAGTGCCTTTCTTTTTGCCAGCTCCGTTTTTGGTTTGCTTTAGTTGTCCCCTTAATTAATAAATCATTAATTAAGGTTATTTAATTATAACTAATTTAAATTATTATTGCAAGTATGTTTGCAGTATTAATATAGAAATGTTTAGTTGAAATGCACTCAAATAATATAAAAAACTGGACAAAACTATAAAATAATATAAAATAAAAAAAACGCCATTTAATTGCTTTTTAAAAAATTTACTGCTGAAAATCTGATCTGTGGCGTTACGATTTCAGCAAGGATAGATCCTACACGGAGTGCTTCTTATGAAAAAAGTCCTTGTTATTTGGCTTGCCTTTTGCTTTTGCATGATTGCTTCTCAGCCGCTTCTTTATGGGCAAAAAACAATATTCCATGTGGTAACCCTACCCTCTGTAAAGGGAGTTAAGCCTAACCTTGAAAGACTGGTCAGCGGATATTGGAATCTTCCTGCAGTTACACGCGAACTGGCGGAACAGGTAATTCGGCTCAAAAAACCATATGCGGTGTCTATTTTCCCAAATAAACGTACTCTCTATACTCCTCAAGGGCAATTTTCACAGTTAGATATCGATATTTTGGCCAGCATTCCGGCTCCCGTTTTGCGCCATCCATCTTCTATATGGGGAAGCTATGCCTATTTGCGGGCTATTGTTTCTTTGGCGTCCAAAGAGGAGAGTGTTCATCCGCTATATGCAAAAGAATGGAAAAAAATCTATTCTGATGATAGTTATAGAGGCATTCATCATATAGTTAATCGAAGTACTTTGAGAACAATTTATTTAGAAAAGCAACAAAAGGCACTTTTAAATAAAGAACCCTTTGTTATAAAATTAAACGAATTGCAGCGCAATGCTCCTGCTTCATTGCATCCCTTTCATGGGGATTTCAGATATACGGGATTTTTCCATAATTCAGCGCGTCAGTTAGACTTGTACCGCAAAGGCGGAATACGCTTGATTGTATTGGACTATTTTAGAGAGTTAATGAAATTACATAAAAAATATCCAAAAGAAGCTCCTTTTATTCCTAAAGCAGTAATCGATAACACGCTTTTAGAAGCTAAATTGTGGAGCGAAGCATATGGTTTGAATTGGGAATAAAGAGCCGGTTGAGGCGGTTTTTATTTGCTTGCGTAATTATATAGAATTTGCCATAATATGTAGGATATAGAGGAGACTGTGTTTTTATTGCATAGTTCTCCTTTCGTTTTATTTTTTATAATTATAAACAGTTATATAATCTAGTTTTTATGTATAATGATAAAAGGCCATTGATCAGCGTATTGATTCCGGTTTACAATGCGGAAAAGTTTCTGGTTGCTTGTTTGAATGGGGTTTTGGCGCAGACCTATGAGAATTTTGAAGTTGTTTGCGCGAATAATGGCTCGGAAGATGAGAGCCCTCGTATATTGGAAGAATATGCCCGGAAAGATGCCCGGATCAAGGTCATTCAATGTGGCAAAAATCAAGGAATAGCCGGGGTGCGCAATATGCTGTTAGAGTCTGCGACGGGAGAATACATTGCATTTGTGGATGCAGACGACCGCATTTTACCGGATTATTTAAACCGTTTGCTGGAAACGGCGTTGGAGCGTCAAGCAGATGTGGTGCGGTGTTTGTATTATTTTTTAGATGAAAGGGACGGTTCCCAGACGCCGTGTGAAGCAAGGTGTAAAGAGTTTTTGCACGTGAACCCCGGTAATACGCCGGTGCAGCGGCTGCAAACCGCGTTGGATGATTCGCAGGTATGGCTGAAATTGATTAAGACCTCTTTAATCAAGGAAAATCAGATTCGGTTTGCTCCGGGGGTTTTAACGGAAGATATCGGTTTTGAGATATTACTTTACCAGCACGCCAAAAATCCCGTATTTATACAGGATCATCTCTATCTGTATAGGGTGGCGAACCCGAATTCGTTATCCTCCAATAAAGCGATTTCGGCTTATGGGACGCTGCAGGCGATGGTATGGCTGTGCGGTGAATTTCCGCGCCGTCATTTTACGGGAGCAGCCCTGTATGCAAAGCTGATTGGACTGACGCTGCAGGCGGTGCGGAGAATGCGTAAATATACGTTGCCGGAAGAATATCCCGTTTCCAAAACCTGTCGGGCCGCTTTTGAGGCTATCAGACATATACGGAGCTATTGCGGATATGTACAGCGGATGAAGTATCAAATGTATGGTTGGTTAGCTGGTTATATGAAAGATGAAAGTTTGTCGCGGTTTGCTTGTTGGTTCAGATAAATTATTAAAAAAGAGGGTTTTATGAAAGGAATTATTTTAGCAGGTGGTACGGGGAGCCGTTTGTATCCGGCTACGTTTGCGGTATCCAAGCAGCTGATTCCTATTTACGATAAACCGATGGTTTATTATCCGTTGTCTGTGCTGATGCTGGCGGGGATAAGGGATATTTTGTTGATTTCTACTCCGAAAGATTTGCCGTTATATAAGCATCTTTTTGGAGATGGGTCGGAATTTGGCATAAATGTTTCTTATGTGGAGCAGCCGCGCCCCGAAGGATTGGCCCAAGCGTTTATATTAGGGGCGGATTTTATCGGGAAGGATTCCGTATGCCTGATTTTGGGAGACAATATTTTCTACGGACGGGATTTAAAAAAATTAGTGCAAAAATCAGCAGCGCAGAAATCCGGCGCTACGGTGTTTGCTTATCACGTTAAAAACCCTACAGCTTATGGCGTGGTGGAAGTGGATGAGAACCAAAAAGCGGTTTCTATTGAAGAAAAACCCACACAGCCTAAATCTAATTGGGCGGTAACGGGGTTATATTTTTATGATAACCGGGTGGTGGAAGTGGCCAAGAATTTGAAACCATCCGCACGCGGCGAATTAGAGATAACGGCTGTAAACGAATGGTATTTACAAAAAGGGGAGCTGAATGTAGAATTAATGGGACGGGGAATGGCGTGGCTGGATACCGGGACGCATTCCGATCTCATTAAAGCTTCTATGTTTATTGAAGCTTTGGAGAGCCGGCAGGGTCTAAAGATCTCTTGTTTGGAAGGGATTGCGTTTAAAAACGGCTGGATTGACTCTAAACAGCTGGCCCGCCGGGCAGAACTTATGAAAAACACGGAATACGGGCAGTATTTAGCCAATATTCCGGAGGATATGAAAAATGGATTTTTTTAAACCGGATATTGAAGGCTTGGCGGTAATTACCCCAAAAGTATTTACGGACCAACGCGGCTATTTTTTTGAGTCTTATAACGCAGACGCTTGGAAAGAAGCCTGCGGCGGCGCGGTGTTTGTGCAGGATAACGAAAGTTTTTCCAAAAAGGGGACTTTGCGCGGCCTTCATTTTCAGAAACCGCCCTATGCCCAAGCCAAACTGGTGCGCGTATTGGACGGTGTGGTGTGGGATGTGGCGGTGGATCTGCGTCGGGGAAGCCCCACGTTTGGCAAATGGTTTGGCGTGGAGCTTTCCGCCGAAAACAAAAAACAGTTTTTTATTCCGCGCGGCTTTGCCCACGGATTTTCCGTTTTAAGCGAAACCGCCCGCTTTGCCTATAAGTGTGATAATCTGTATCACAAAGAAGCCGAAGGCGCGATTTTGTTTACCGATCCGGAATTGAACATTGATTGGAAAATTAATCCGGCCGAGGCGGTGTTGTCGGAGAAGGACTTAAAAAATCCTTCTTTTGCTTTTTATAAGGAGCATCCATGTTTTTAATTACCGGAGCAAACGGACAGTTGGGCTTATGCCTAAAAGATTTATTGGGCTCTAACGGCGCTGTCTATACCGACGCGGCGGATCTGGATATTACCGACTATGCGGCGTTGGAAGCCTTTGCCCAAAAACACGCTTTTGACGCTATTATCAATTGCGCCGCTTATACCAACGTAGATAAAGCCGAAGATGAACCCGAACTGGCAAATAAGATTAATGCGGCAGGACCGGCCAATCTGGCCCGGTTGTCCGCCCGGTTGAATATCCCGCTTATCCACGTTTCCACCGATTATGTGTTTGACGGTACGGCCCATACGCCTTTAACCGAGGAGGATCCCGTCCGGCCTTTGGGCGTATACGGAAAAACCAAACGGGCAGGGGAAGAAGCCGTTTTAAACCAGGCGCATACGGCGGCGGTCATCCGTACGGCGTGGCTGTACAGCCCGTATGGCAAGAATTTTGTCAAAACGATGCTGAACTTGGGAAACACCAAGGAAGAAATCCGCGTGGTGGCCGATCAGATCGGCACGCCTACCTATGCCCCGCATTTGGCGGCGGCTATTTTGCATGTACTGCCCCGGTTAAAAAAGGGAAAAAAGAACCTGTATCATTTTACGGATGAAGGCGTAGCTTCATGGTATGACTTGGCTTATTACGCGGTGCGTCAGGCCGGGTTAAAAGCGCGCGTATGGCCGATTGCTACTTGCGAATATCCCACCAAGGCCGTGCGTCCGGCTTTTTCGGTACTAAACAAAAATCGGATTAAAAAAGAATTTGGTTTGCAGATTGACCATTGGACGAAAGGAGTGGACGAATGTCTGAAAAAACTATCTTGATTACCGGAGGAGCCGGGTTTATCGGAGCGAATTTCGTTCCTTATTTTTTGGAAACTTTTCCGCAGTACCGCGTCATTAATCTGGATAAACTGACGTATGCCGGCAATCTGGATAACTTAAAAGAATGCGAAAACAATCCGCGCTATACGTTTGTCCAGGGCGATATCTGCGATGCCGAATTGGTAAACCGTTTATTTGAACAATACGATATCCGCGGAGTGTTTCACTTTGCGGCGGAATCCCATGTGGATAATTCCATTTCCGGGCCGCTGCCGTTTATCAAAACCAATATAGAAGGCACGTTTACCTTGTTGGAAGCGGCGCGCAAGCAGTGGATGAGTGCGCCCGGCCAGGTAAAACCCGGTTATGAGGACTGCCGTTTCCACCATATTTCTACCGACGAAGTGTATGGCTCGTTGGGGGAAACGGGGCTGTTTTCCGAAACGACTCCTTACGCTCCTAATTCGCCTTATTCGGCGTCCAAAGCGTCCAGCGATTTTATTGTCCGCGCCTATCATCATACGTACGGGATGAATGTGACGACGAGCAATTGTTCCAATAATTACGGTCCTAAACAGCACGCGGAAAAATTGATCCCTACGATTATCCGCAAGGCGCTTTCCGGCCAGCCGATTCCGATTTACGGAGACGGTAAAAACGTGCGCGATTGGCTGTATGTATTGGATCATTGCAAAGGGATCGCCTTGGTGTGGCAGAAAGGACGTTCCGGAGAAACCTATAATATCGGCGGCCGCAACGAGCGCAATAATTTGCAGATAGTGGATACCATTTGCGGGCTGTTAGACCAGCTGAAACCTGCCCCGGACGGCAAATCGTATAAGACGCTGGTAACCTTTGTGAAAGACCGCGCCGGCCACGACCGCCGCTACGCCATTGACGCTACCAAACTGGAGACGGAATTGGGGTGGAAAGCCGAAGAAAATTTTGAAACGGGTATCCGTAAAACCGTGGAGTGGTACTTAAAGAAATGAAGCCGACAGCCGTGCATTTGCACCTGCATTATACGGAAAGGTGGCCTGAAATACGAAAGTATCTGCAGCATATGGGCGGCCACCCCTATCATCTGTATGTAACGCTGAGCCAAGCCAATGCACCGCTGGAATCGGAAATCAAGCAGTTTCATCCGCAAAGCACCGTTTGGCAGGCGGAAAACCGCGGTTATGATATTGGTCCGTTTGTAGATTTTTTGCATAAGGCGGATTTAGCCCGGTATGGTCTGGTTTTAAAGATACATACCAAGAGTAAATCCGGTCTGCAAAAGACGTGGATTAATGGACGTTGTGTAACTAAAAAACGCTGGGTTAACCTGCTGATGGACGCGCTTCTTGGGTCTGAGGAGATATGGCGGCGCAACTTGGCGGCGTTTGAGCAAAATCCGATGTTGGGGATGTTGTCTTCACGTTATTTGATTACGTCCGAGCCGGAATGTTCGGAATATCTGCGGCCTGAAGTGACGCAAATCATGGAAAAGATGCATTTACCAATGCCCGAAGAAATTACGTTTGCCGCCGGAACGATGTTTTTGGCGCGGGCGCAGCTGTTGGAACCGGTAAAATCTCATTTTGTGTTGGCGGATTTTCCCGTTACGGACGAATCGGTACAGGACGGTACTTTTTCGCACGCGTTTGAACGGGTTTTTGGCTGTTTGGTCCGTGCACAGGGGTATGAAGTAAAAGGATTTGATAAAAATGGGTGGTTTGAAAATCAGGCAAAGTTTCAGCGCATTTTCAACTTTTTCTACAGCAACAACATTACCAGTTCCAATCATCAAATTATCAAAATATGCAAAATTCCGGTATACTATAAAAAGTTAAATTAAGGAGCAAGAGACCGATAATGTCTAAGTATTATTTTTATAAAGTGTTGCGTTCTTTGTTTTTGATTTCGGAAAGTAAATACGAGCAAAAACTGGCAAAATATGATTTTAAAAAGACCAAGAATTATAAGACGCTGCTCAATTCACAACTTTTTGATGCGGCGTGGTATTTGGAGCAAAATCCGGATGTCCGGGATTCAGGCGTTGATCCCATTTGGCACTATTTGAATTATGGCTGGAAGGAAGGGCGGAACCCCAGTCTTTTGTTTAATGGAGATGAATATTTGGCGTTGTATAACGATCTCAAAAAAGCCAAAATTTGTCCTTTAGTGCATTATGAGCGTTATGGCCGCGCGGAAGGGCGCGGCGGATCGGCGGTGAAAGAAGATAACTTCCAGTATGACAAGCCTTCTTTCTGGGACCGGTGGATTTGCAAACGGCGCAATCAGACCCCCAAAATCAGCGTTATTGTAGCGAGCTATAATTATCAGGATTATATTCAAGAAACGTTAGAAAGTTTAGCCGGGCAGACGTATAAGAATTATGAGGTAATCATTGTGGACGACGGTTCGTCGGACAACTCGGTAGAAGTCATTCAAAAATACGTTCAGAAGTATGATTTTATGAAACTGTATCAACATCCCGGCGGCGAAAACCGCGGGTTGATTGAAACCGTACAGCTGGGGTTGGAGAAAAGCACCGGCGATTATATTGCGTTTTGCGAGTCGGACGATTACTGGACGCCCAACCATTTGGAAGAAAAAGTCAAAATCATTAACACCTTTGCCAAAGCCAACGTCATTACCAATGACGTATGTCTGTTTGGCAGTTATCAGAAATGCATTCAAATGGACCAAAACGTATTGCGGCGAGTACGATTGCGTTTCCGTCATACTATCAATCATTTTACATACCAAGAATTCCGCAAATCCAACTGGATACCCACCCTGTCTTGCTGTATGATTAAGAAGGAAACCTTGCTGCAATGCAATCTTGCGGATAATCCGCGGCCTTCCGCTTTGGATTGGTGGATTTATCGGCAGCTGATCGCCAAGGGAAATGCGGTTTTCTATATTCCCCAACAGCTTACTTACTGGCGGATCCATAACAGTTATAATTCCACCCAGGTGGATGATTATAAGCTTAAACAAGACCTTTTTAATCAAGCGTCTGATTTAGTTTGCGGTTGGAAACAAGACCAAGCGGAAGAAAATAAAATGCTCAAAACCATTCAAAACTCTTCCTTGTTTGATGCGGATTGGTATTGCAAAACGTATCACGTTACGGATTCTAATCCGGCGGCCCATTATTTGTATTGCGGCTGGAAAGAAGGATATAATCCGTCTGAAAAGTTTGACGGGAACCTCTACTTAAGCTTCTATGACGATGTGAAAGAGGCGGAAATGAATCCGTTGCTTCATTATGAGCTGTTTGGAAAGAAAAACCGTTGGAAAGCGGCTGTAAAATACGATGATTTGGATGTGTTGATTTTGACTACGGTGCGCAAAACGGATGGCGTGTATATCTGGAGAGTCAACTTTTTAAAAGAATTCTTTGAAAAGAACCATTATACCGTGGCGGATGAATCCATTACCGATCTTTCCCGCGATTTCTTAAACAAGCTCTATCACGCCAAGCTGGTCATTTTCAACCGGCCGCACCGCTCGGGTATGAGTGCCAAAATTTTAAAGGAACTCACCAAGCACAAGAGAAACTTTATCGTGGATGTGGACGATTTGTTAATTAGCGATTACGCCGCCTATTCGGGGCGTTATAAATCGGGTAAAATCTCGTATGACAATACGGTTAATAATATGCTTATACAATCGCTTTGTTACCTGTATACGCCTAAAATGACGGTATCTACGCCGCTTATTGCCAAAGAGATGCGCCGGAAGTTTGAAGTAAATACGGCGATTCTCCCCAATCAAATATCCGAAGATTGTCTCAAAAAGAAGGAGCGTGATACGACGGAGGGCTTTAAGTTGCTATATGCTTCCGGTTCGGAAACGCACGGGTATGACGCTTCTACGGTATATTTGGATTTATTCAACTTTATGCTCAAGCATGAAGATGTAACGCTTTCCTTTCTGGGGGCAAGCAGTTTTCAAAACGGTTTTGCCCGCTTTAAGGAACGCGTCTGCGTGATTAAATACGGCGGGTTTGAGCAAATGCTGGACGTTTATGCCAAGCACGACCTGCTGCTGGTGCCGCTGGATAAAAATCCGTTTAACAACGCTAAGAGCAATATCAAATATATTGAAGCGGGTTCTGTAGGAACACCGGTGCTGGCCAAAGACTGCGATGAGTTTACATCCGTTATTAAAGACGGCGTAAACGGATTTTTGTACCAAAATAATTTTTATGAAAAATTGGAGCAGATTTACCGTAACAGAAAGAAATTGTACCAAGTGGGAGAGAATGCGTATTTAGACGTAGCGGCGCATCATTCGACCAACCAAAATTTAAACCCGGCTATAAAGGACTTTTTATGCTAAAAAATATTATTCAAGATAAAACCAAACGCGTTTTTTGCTACTTAAGAGGGGTGCATCATTTTGACCTCTTTTACAATATTTTCAAGGAAAATCCGGATGTGGAATTTTATTTTCACTCCAATTACATCCCGGTGGATTTTTACCGCAGGTCTAAACTTTATGAGCTGCCCAACGTCTATTTTACGGCGGACATTAAAAAATTTAAATATAAGCTGAACTTGTTTGGCGCCTTTATCACGACGGACGCCCAAGCCACCGCGCCCCATGCGTATTCTTTGGAGATCATCCATTTCTTTAATAAATTGGGAGTTCCGGTTTTTGAATTGCAGCACGGATTATTTCAATTGGGGCTGCATTATTATGACGTGCCGCACAAAGAAATTTTTCACGACGATTCCTTCTGTACGGAAACGTTTGCCGACCATGTGCTGGCCTATTATCCCGAAAATGCAGCCGCTTCCAGTACGGTCATTGGCTACCCGGCTTATGACCATTTGCCTGAACCGTATGAAGGAGAATATACCCTTATCTTATCCAATTTACATTGGGAAACCTATGATAAGGAAGAAAAATATCAGTTTTATAAAATGATGATGGAATTGGCGGTGGAAAACCCCAAACAAACATATATCTGGAAAATGCATCACGGAGAGCAAGTTAATCCGATTTGCAATTCGATGATAAAAAGCTTGTTTGAAATTTATCCGCATGCCCGTAAAAATATCATTTTCTATCACGAGAATGAATTTTTAAGCAAGTCTTCCGTGACGGAACTCATCCA
>CALUYP010000044.1 GCA_944325055.1 uncultured Elusimicrobiales bacterium
AATTTGACGCCTATATTTTTTAAGTTAAACTGTTTCGCGCCGATGATTTCCAGAAATTTGCCGTTTCCTTTGCACAGTTCTTCGCGCGGCAGAATCATCCGCTTTACGTTTAGATAAGAAGCCGTCAGCGATTGCTCGTTGCGCAAGAAATCCGCCGTCGGTTCGGCCGCTACGATTTCGCCGCCGTGCTCTCCCGCCGCCGGGCCGAGTTCCACGACGTAATCGGAAGCCAAAATGGTGTCCTTGTCGTGTTCCACGATAATGAGCGTATTGTCCAAATCGCGCAGATTTTTAAGCGTTTCAATCAGGCGGTCGTTGTCACGCGAGTGCAGCCCGATGGTGGGCTCGTCCAGCACGTACAGCACGCCCGTAAGGCCCGAACCGATTTGCGTGGCCAAGTGAATGCGCTGGGCTTCGCCGCCGGAAAGCGTTTGGCTTTTGCGTTCCAACGTCAGGTAAGAAAGCCCCACGCTGTTTAAAAATTCCAGCCGCGCGCGGATTTCTTTTAAGACGTCTTTGGCGATGATTTTTTCTTTGTCGGACAGGTGGATCTGGTCAAAAAAGGCCTTCGCCGCCGATACCTGCATCGCGGTAATTTCGTGAATGTTTTTGCCGTCTACGCGCACGGCCAACGCTTCGGGTTTTAAACGTTTTCCCTGACAGGCGGGGCAGGTCACTTCGCGCATAAAACGGGTGTAAACTTCTTCCTTCACAAAATCGCTCTCGCTTTCCTGATAGCGGCGTTTTAAGTTGGTAATGACGCCTTCAAAATCCTCCTCTCCTCCCGAAATAACCGACGTGTAACTCGCCCCGCCCGTGCCGTACAAGAGTAAATTGCGCTGGGCTTTGGAAAGTTTGTTCCAAGGCGTGTTCATATTGATCCGGTTCTGACGGCAGACCTGTTTTAAAATATCATAATAATAACCGCTCCAGGAATTTTTCCAGCGGTGGGTGCGCGTGGTGACTGGATTATCCCACGCGGCGATAGCGCCTTCGTTGATAGACAGCGTCGGATCAGGGACGACCAGATCTTCCGCCACTTCTATTTTAAGACCCAGTCCGTTGCAGTCCGGGCAGGCGCCGTAGGGGGAATTGAACGAAAACAAACGCGGCTCTAACTCGGAGAATCCAATCCCGCAGTGGGCGCAGGCGTTTTCTTCGCTGTAAGTGAATTCATGCGGCTTATCGCCTTCCGTTTCCAATACGTGCACCAGTCCTTTGGCGTATTTTAAATCCGCTTCCAAGCTTTCCACGAAGCGTTCTCGGTCAAATTCTTCCACAAAAATTTCGTATACCACCAATTCAATGATATGTTTTTTATAGCGTTCCAACGAGGGATTGTTTTCCAACGAGACGACCGTTCCGTTCACGCGGGCTTTGACGTAACCGTCTTTTTTAAATTTGGCGAATAATTCTTCGTAAGTGCCGGCGCGTCCGCGTACGACTGGCGCCAAAATGTAGACCGTTTTTTCGTTGAATTTCTTTAAGATGTCCTGCGCAATGCCCTGCACGCTCCAGGATTGCACTTCCCGCCCGCACTGAGGGCAGAAACGGTGTCCCACGCGAGCAAACAACAAACGCAGATAATCGTAAATCTCCGTAACCGTAGCCACCGTAGAACGCGGATTTTTGGACGGATTGCGCTGTTCAATGGAAATAGCCGGCGAAAGCCCTTCAATATGTTCCACGTCCGGTTTTTCCATTAGTTCCAAAAACTGGCGGGCGTAGGCGGACATACTTTCCACGTATCGCCGCTGTCCTTCGGCGTAAATCGTGTCGAACGCCAGCGAGCTTTTGCCTGAACCCGAAAGCCCCGTTACCACGACCATTTTGTCTTTGGGAAGTTCTACCGTAATATTTTTTAAATTGTGGCCTTTTGCGCCAATTACTTTAATGCTTTTCATAGCTGAAAAAACCCTGCTTTAACCGGTTACCGGAAATGAGGCGGAAAATAATCTAAAACAAATGACTTTTCCCTTTAAATAAATTATATAATTTATTCATCCTTTTATCCCGGAGCTGATGCGTGAAAAAAACGCTTAAGTTTTTACTCTATTCCCTGGGAATTGTTTTTTCCGTCGGCATCATTGTTGTTATGGTGTACCAGACGAGGGATAGTTTTGTCAAAATTTGGCAGGGTGTGAGTACTCGCTTTCTTTTCCTATCGCTGGCTTCTTCCGTGCTGATTTATGTGGCGATGGGGCTTAGTTTGTATGAAGTGCTGCGCATTATGGGAAAGCGTATAAGCAAGAGCGCCGCGATTGGAATTGCATTGGTTTCCACAACGGTCAATTATGTCGTGTCTTCTTTGGGCGTGAGCGGATTTGCGTTGCGCGCGCATTTGCTCAGCCGCCGGCGCGTGCCTTTTGGCATGTGCGTGACGGCCAGCATCGTAATTACGGTACTGTTGTACTTTGTGCTGGCGATGATTATCTTACAGGGGTCGGTGCTGATGTTGTTTAACTCTTCCGCCACCACCATGCAGTTAGTAAAAAATTTCGCGTTGATCGTAATTATGTGTGCCGTATGCGTAGTGGTAACGGCGTTTCTGTTCAACAATGAATGGCGTTCCAAATGGCTGCGCAAAACGTTTCGGATGATTAATAAGGTCCTTTATCATGTATTTCGCGCGCTTATTTCAAAAGGAAAATATGATACGTTTATGGACCAGCTTGATGAGGGAATTGATTTAATTCATAAGAAAAAAAAGAAACTGACCTCAACCATTGTTTACGTCTGCGCCGATTGGCTGTTTACCATTTTAGTGCTGTATTTTGCTTTCCGGGCGGTGGGAGTGCATATTACGGCGGGGGTATTGGTGGCCGGGTTCGCCGTCGGAATGGTCACGACGCTCATTCCGCTGTTGCCGGGCGGATTAGGCGCTATGGAACTAGCGATGACGGCTGTATATTCCCAGATGGGCATAGATTGGGACGCTGCTTTGATGGCAACGCTTATTTACCGCGTAGTGTATTATATTATTCCGGGAATTATCAGTATTTTTATTTATTGGGGGCTTCAGCTTTCTACACCTCCTTCTGCGCGGAAGAAAAAATTAGGGGAGGGATTCTCTCATGAAAGAACGTATTAATGACTTGGTTCCCCGGGTTCAACCCAGTTGCTATGTGCATAAAACGGCGGTTTTAATCGGCGAGGTAACTTTGGGGGAAAACGTATCGGTTTGGCCGTGTGCGGTGCTGAGAGGAGATATTGCCGCCATTTCGGTGGGAGATAATTCCAATATCCAAGAAAATGCTTGTATTCACGTCAATTATGGCGCGCCTTGTATGATTGGAAGCGGGGTAAGCGTGGGGCATGGCGCGGTGGTACACGGCAGTAAAATCGGGGATAATTGTTTGGTCGGGATGAATGCGGTGGTCATGGAGAGCGAAATCGGGCCGAATTGCATTATCGGCGCAGGGGCGGTTGTGCCGGCAGGAAAAAATATTCCTGCGGGGTCCTTGGTAATGGGCGTACCCGCCAAAGTGGTGCGTCAGTTGGAAGAAGATGAGGTCAATGCCATTATGCGTAACGCCCATGAATATGTCGATGCTATTTTGCTTTATAAAGATCATTGCGAAGAGATTTAAAATGAAAAAAGTGATTTTGATAGAAGATTCCAAAGTATTGGGAACGGCTTTAGTCGGCGCGCTCAAAGTGGAAGGAATAGAAACTCATTGGGCTGAAAACGGCGTGGCGGGAGTGCAGGCCGCCAAACAGATTAAGCCGGATTTGATTTTATTGGATTTGATGTTGCCTAAGTTGAGCGGCTTTGAAGTATGTAAACTGTTAAAGACCGATAACGCCACTTGGCGTATTCCGGTGGTCATTATGTCTACTTTGTCCGACTCGGAATCGCGGGATCGGGCCATTTCGGCCGGGGCGGATTATTTTATTCCTAAGCCATATGATTTAGAAGTTACTTTGTCTGAAA
>CALUYP010000045.1 GCA_944325055.1 uncultured Elusimicrobiales bacterium
GCTTGGGCGCAGTCTTCAATCACTTTTAGGCCGTGTTCGTTGGCAAGATGCATAATAGCGTCCATATTGGCCGGGTAACCATAAAGGTGGACGGGCAGAATGGCTTTGGTTTTTTTCGTGATTTTGCGTTCTACGTCGTGTACGTCTAAATTGTAGGTGCGGGGGTCAATATCGGCAAACACAAATTTTGCGCCGGTCAGCGATACGGACGACGTAGTGGCAATAAAGGTAAAAGGAGTAGTGATCACTTCGTCGCCTTCGCCGATTCCCGCCGCCGCCAACGCGATCTGGATCGCGCTTGCGCCGGATGAGCAGGTAATACAATGTTTTACGCCAATTAAAGCGGCAAATTCTTCCTCAAATTTTTCGGTTTGCGGGCCGAGCAGCCAATGCATGGAATTTAACGCTTCCGTAGCGGCCGCATTGATTTCCGTTTTTAAACTGTCATGTTGTTCTTTTAAGTTGAACAAAGGTATATTATCCGTCATAGAGAAAAGGACTCCTTCATATTATTTAAACAAACTGTGCACCTCGGGCATTTCCAATAATTCTTTGGTGATATTTTGGAAATCGTGTCCGGTAAAAGTAGCTACTAAACTAACGTGGAAATAGTTATCTTGTTTGGTTATTTCACTTTTTAAGATAGTGATATTTTGGGCTTCAATTTGCTGGATAATCTTCTCGACTACGTGCCAATTGGGATCACAGATCAGAAACACGGTATCATAATGTTTTACAAATTCCACCAATTTCAGGGTTTTGCGTACGGCGAGCTGGACAAGCAGAATACCCGCAGAACACAAAGCGGCCCAAAAATATTGTCCGAAACCGACCGCCATTCCAATCGCGGCTACCAACCAAACGCCGGCCGCGGTCGTCAGGCCGGAAATTTTATTGCCGTCTCGCAGAATAGAGCCTGCACCAATGAAGCCTACACCGGTCACAATTTGCGCGGCGATTCGTCCTGGATCTCCTCCTTGCAAACTCATATATTCGGACAGAACAGTAAACAGCATGGCTCCCAAACAAATAAGACAGTTGGTGGCGAATCCGGCGGGTTTATCATGATATTGGCGTTCCAATCCGAGGGCGCCGCCCAACACGAGCGCCAGAAAGATTTTAATAAAAATATCGTCCATACCCTTATAATACAATAGAGAGCAAGAAAAAGTAAACCAGCATTAAAAGGATGCCTACAGACAGCGCTTCTTTCGCCCAGTCCCGGCTTTTAATGCCCAGTTTAGACGCACAAATGATATTGGGGATATTCCCCGGAATTAATAACCCGCCCGCCAAGATCAGCGATGTTAGTAAAAACACCAGCGTTTCCTGCGGCAAAGACGGCATGATTTCAATACTGGCTAAAGTGGCGTTGTCTAATACGGCGGACAGAGAGTTAATCCAGTAGAGCGCATATTTGGATAAATGCGTAATCGTGCGCGTTGCCAGCGGTTTGAGCCCTTCTCCCAACAGAATCAAGGCGGCTACAAACATATATACTTTGCCGGCCCGTATTGTAATTTGCTTATATGTTTCGGCGTCGGTTTTTTGTTCGGGCTTGGTGGTTAAAGGCGTTTTTCCCAACCGGGCGGCTAAAGCGGCAAACAACACTACAGCCGGTACAATCCATAGTCCCATGAGTCGAAGCAGGAAAAAGAAATCGGCATGATAAGGATCCCCTTTTAATTTAGCGATGACGATCGTGGAGAGCGGTTCTCCAATAGGCGTTAAAATGGCGCCAAAACCGATGGCAAAACAAGCATATACCGCTAATTGTGTTTTTGCGCGGGCGGGCAATTGAAGCAGTTTAATAATTTCTGCCGTAATGAGCGCGGCGATAATAGCCGTAAGCATGCTGGAGAACAATCCAATTAACAAGACAGTCAAAAAGAGTAAAGTTTTAGGACCGGTTTTTGTTTCAACGGCGTGTATGGCATGGGCCGTCCAATGTCCAAAGCGTTTAAAAAGTACGCCTAATACCAGTACCGCGGCGGTAATAGCAAGGGGTTCTTTCAGCGCTTCCACAATCAAATGTCCATTCCATGCGCCGGAAATAGTTACGGCGCACAGACCACATACCAATAGAAAAATTTCCAATTCTTCTTCCACTTTATGTATGAGAAACGGCAGGGTCAGCGCCGCTAATACAATGAGTGAAAGTAATGTCATTGTTGTGACGGATATATTTTGTTCCATGCAAAGATTCCATCCTTTTTAAGTTTAATACTAACCCCTTTTTTGGGTTATAAAAAACCCGCCGCCTTTGATAGGGCGGTGGGTTTTGCAAATAGTGTTTTTAAAAACGCGTACCGAACTTAAGCATTACTGTTAAATAATGATAATGTCCTTTTCCAAACGTTTCTTTAAAATCATCTCCCGCGTCTAAATAATAATAACGCCCTTCCACACCGAATATCACGGTTTCATCAATATCGAATTCCAAGCCGACTCCGATCATGGTGGCCAAGTCGGTGCTGTCGGTAGTCAGATGGGAGCCGTCTTCATTTTTTTGGCGGGCGAACATATGTCCTACGCCGATGCCGACAGGAACATACAGGCGGGTGGATTCAGAAGGGAAGAAATTGATACGCCCGGTCACAAGACCAGTAGCAATTCCGGTGCGGTAGTAGGCGTTTTGTCCACCGGAAATAAAATTATCTCCATCTCCGGGTTGGGCATAGTTCCCATCTACTCCTAAGGCAAAGACGGGGGTAATATTCCGTACAAATCCAATGCCTGCAGTCCAACCGGTTCCACCTAGGTCTACTTCCTGACCGTTGCGGGACCAACTGTCTTGCGGCAAAACCATTCCGCCGTAAAATTCAATTCGGGTGGTATTTTTGCGAAGTCCGTATTCCTGCAAACCATAATATTCTTGCGCGGCGACGGGAAGCGCGAAGCACATGGTACACAATAAAAATAATTTTTTCATAAAGCTCCTTTTTTGGAAAAACATACAATATATTGTAAAAATTTTACAACCCTTTTACAATACGAAGTTCCCTTTTCGGGTTTTGAAATTGACCGGAAATATTATCTTGAACGATTTGATCCCATTGACCGCGGGCGCGTAAAATTTGCTCGGCGATATCGCGGACGGCGGAATCGCCGCCGTGTCTGGGGGAAGTATACAACGCCAGTTGTTTGGCTTCCGCTACGCTGTTGGCTACCGCCAGCGGCAGTCCGACCCGCGAAAGCAATCCTAAATCAATCAAATCATCTCCGATGAAAGCAATTTCTTCGGGAAGGATATGGTATTCTTGGTATAAAAAATCTAAAGCGCGGTGTTTTACCGAAGTATTATAAAACAGATAATTCATTCCCAATTCTTTGGCCCAAAATTCCAGCGTATTGCTGGCTCCTTTGGAAACAATTCCCGTTTGGATGCCGCAATAGGCCAAAAACAAGAGGCCCATGCCGTCGAGCGATTCAAAATTTTTAATTTCGCGCGCTACGCCTTGCGCATCGGTAAAGAAACTCAGGGTTCCATTGGTCATCACGCCGTCCACATCCGTCAGCAGCAGTTTGATTTGACGCGCTTTTTGAATAAAAAGAGGAGTTAATGCAGTCATATTTTCTTTATTATACCTTTATTTTTAAGAGCGTAAAAATTATATAATTATCATATGAAGAAATTTATCATTTTGGCGTTAGTATGCATGCTGACGGCGTGGGGATGCACTCCTAAAACGGTCATTAGCAAGACATATGATTTTAACCAAATGAACCGCATTGGCGTAATGGGGTTCTCCAGTTCGTGGGCTTCTATGCAGGGGGTAGAGAATTTATTTGCCAAATATTTAATAGAGGCTGGTTTTAAAGTGGTTGAACGAGCCCAGTTGGAAAGCGTGTTAAAAGAACATAATATTTCGGTTTCAGGATATCTTTCTCCGGAAACGACGCGTGAAATCGGTAAGATTTTAGGCGTGGATGTATTGTTAATAGGGGAAGTAAGTTCTTATACGCCGGCCCGTACGGAGCTGACGATGACGGCTACGCAGCGAACAGAGAGCCGTCCGGTCTATACGCAGGATGTGATGAAACTGCCGGATGGCACTTATGTCGGGTATACGCGCAACGTAGGTACGCAGTATGCGCATTCTACGGATGTGCGTCCTACAGAATATACCATCAATGCGCGGGTGGGAATTATTGCGAAACTGGTGGATGTGGAAACGGCTGAAATTATTTGGATTGGTTCGGATGAAGATTCAGCCGCCAGCGCGTTGGATGCCGCTGATTATATTGCGCGGGGCTTGGTAAAAAGTTTTACCAAAGAATTAGCCAAGCTTCAAGAACAAGAACAGAAATGAGGGCCTATCATCTTTCGTTTGCCCAGCAGACCGTTGCCGTGTTGTTCAAAGCGTTTTTTGTGTTGGTAAAAACGCTGTTTATTTTGTTGGCGCTTTCGGTAGGAGCGTTAGTGGCCGGGCAAAGTTCGGTGGCGCCGGTCAGTTTGCGGCTGCTGACGGCTTACGGAATGGAATATGCCGCCGCTACGTTTAAACCCTATCGCCATTTCTTTCCGGAGCCCTATTTAATCGAATTAGAAAACAAATAAAGAGGTTTTTATGCTAGACATCAAATATATCGTTGCAAATCCTGAAGACGTGAAAAAACGCTTATCTTTGCGGAAACCGGAACTGGCGATGCAGATAGACGGCGTGCTGAAAAAATATTCGGCTTACAAAACCGTGCTGGCCCGAGTGGAAGAATTGCGCGCCAAACGCAACGAGATGTCTAAATCTATTGGCAAAATTAAAAAGGAACAAGGAGACGATGCCGCCAAGGAAGCCATGGAACAAGTCGGCAAGCTTAAAGAAGAAATGGCGGAAAAGGAAGCCGAGCTGGAACCTCTTAAAAAAGAAATTAACGATTTGCTGTTAAGCATTCCCAATATGCCCAACGAGCATATTCCGGTGGGCGTGTCGGATGCGGATAATCCGGAATATCTGCCTTGTTCGATTCCGCTTCCTAAATTTGATTTTAAACCGCTTGACCACCAAGCCGTCGGTGAGAAATTGGGCATTTTGGATTTTGAAGCGGCGGCGGCGTTATCCGGCAGTCGTTTTGCGTTGTTTAAAGGCGACGGCGCGCGGTTGGAAAGGGCAATTATTTCGTTTATGTTGGATATGCATGCCAAAAAAGGTTATACCGAAATTTTGCCTCCTGTCATTGTAAACGAAGATATTTTAATCGGCACGGGGCAGCTGCCCAAATTCCGCGAGGATATGTACGAGCTAACGGGAGAGCCGAAACAATTTTTAATTTCCACCGCGGAAATCCCGCTGACCAATTTAAACCGCATTCGTGTCATACCCGAAGCGGAACTGCCCATTAAGCTGACGGCTTATTCGCCGTGTTTCCGCAAAGAATCTGGTACATACGGCAAAGATACCCGCGGCCTGATTCGCAACCACCAATTCGATAAAGTGGAACTGGTGATGCTTTCCAAACCGGAACATTCGTATCAGATGTTGGAGATTATGGTGTCCGATGCGCAAGAAATTTTAAAAGAGTTGGGTATTCCGTACCATGTGGTGGAATTGTGCAGCGGCGATATAGGGTTTTCTTCGGCGAAAACATATGACATTGAAGTTTGGATGCCGAGCGAAAACCGCTTCCGCGAAATTTCTTCCTGCTCCAACTGCCTGGACTTCCAAGCTCGTCGCATGGGTCTTCGCTATAAAAACGCCCAAGGCAAACAAGAATATGTGCATACTTTAAACGGAAGCGGCCTAGCCGTAGGACGCACCTTCGCCGCCATCTTGGAAAACTTCCAGCAGGCGGACGGGTCGGTCATTATTCCGCCGGCACTGCGGCCGTATTTTGGCAAAGACAAGATTGAGGCCAAAAAATAATGAAGCGTTTTTTCTGTCTGGCAACCGCCAGCGTGTTATTGCTTGCTTCGTTTTTGCCTGCGGCTGCCGAGCTCACGCTTCCTCCGGATGTAATGCAATACGCCACCGAAGGGATTAACGGCGTTTACAGCTTGGATTTTGATACGGCGCAAACAAACATAGAAAAAGTGTTTTCGGAATATCCCGACCATCCGTTTGCACACTTTGGCAACGCGATGATAGCCTGGAGCCGCTACGAATACGAATACGAGCTGAGCGACGACCGCCAGCGCGAAGTGTTTGAACAGATTCTGGACGACGCCATTACCGGCATCAAACGCTGGATTAAACAATATCCCGACGATCCAAACGGCTATATGGGAATCGGTGCGCTGTATGGGCTGCGCGCGATGTTTAGCATGCGCAACCGCAGTTGGATTACGGCCTATTTTTCCGGGCGCAAGGCCATCAAAAATTTAGAAAAATCCTTGGAATTAGATCCTACGTATTATGATGCGTATTTTGGTTTGGGCATTTATCAGTATTATGCGGGAACGCTTCCTTCCGTCATTAAAATTCTGGCGAAGATTGTGGCGATCAAAGGCGATCCGGACGAAGGAGTCGCCCAGCTTAATTTAGCCCGCAAAAAAGCGCATTTCACTTCAGACAGCGCCAAACTGATTTTAATTGAAGTTCAAAACACCCGCACGGGTAAATATTATGCCCCGCAAAAATCTTTGGAATACATCCGCGAATTGCGGGCCAAGTATCCTAAAAACCCGCTGATGCATTATGTAGAGATTATTTGTTTGTATGAAACGGCGAATTACGATGAAGTTACGGTCCAAGCCGAAGAATTTTTAAAACGGATTGGCAAAGATCCTTTTTATAAAGACATCTATATTTCCCGTGCGTATACAGCTTTAGGTACGGTGCAAATGCAAAAAGGGAATTTTGAACAGGCCCGCGCGTTGTTTGAAAAAAGGAAAGAAGCCATTCAGCATCAAGAACCCAGCCGCTGGGGCGTATGGAACGAGGTACGCTTGGGGCAAGTGTATGACGTGCTGGGTGAGCGGGAAAAAGCCATGAAACAATACAAAGACGTCTTATCATTTGATGACAAATGGGGTTTTGACGATTCCGTTAAAAAATGGATTCAAACGCCTTATCAAGTGCCGCTTAGCGGGGATGTGGGGCCGTTGCCTCCGCAGGCATAAACCGTTTTTCGTTTAAACCTATGCAAAATTGTATAGGTTTTTTCTTTGTAAATTTGTATGATATAAAAAATTCAAAAAAGGAGAATTTGATGAAAAAACTGACATTATTTGCTGTATTGTTAAGTATGTTGTGTGCTTGGCCGATGGACGGGTCTGCCCAAGGAAGTGAAAAAGGTGACCAACTGGTTTCCGTTTTCTTGGGGGGATCTGCTCCGCTGCAGGAATCGGGTGTTCGGTCGGAGTCTATCACGGGCGATTCATTGGGAAATGCCGAACTGGACTGGGGTGATGGCGCGGCTTCTTATGGAGTGCAATATATGTATGCGTTGACTTCTCATTTTGCCATCGGTGCCGAATACAACGGCAATAATTTTGGCGAAGCTGAATATGAAAGAGAATATTTTTTCAATACGGCCAACTGGGGCGAAGACGAAATTGACAGCAAAATGAATGTGCAGAATTTCATGGTGGCCGCCCGCTATACTTTCAATCCACAGGCCAATACCCGTTTCTACATTCCGTTGGGATTAGGGATTGCGTCCTCCAAAGCTACCTTTGATTACAACTATGCTGAAATGAGTGGCGGCGCATTGGATCGGGATAGCTCTTCTACTAGCAAAACCAGCACTTCCTTTGCCTATTACCTCGGTTTAGGTATGGAAGGTCAAATTAATGATAACTGGGTTTGGGGAGTGGAAGGCCGCTACCAAGCGTTTACATTTGATTACGGCAAATTTTCCAACGAATACGGTAAAGAAAACTTGAGCTATTTTGCTTTGCTTTTCAAATTGGGCTATCGCTTTTAAAAATAGCTAATCCTACTTATTGCCCCGCGCTTTTAGCGCGGGGTTTTTGTTTGCCCCAAAATTACTACAATAAATTATTAAGAAAAATTCTTAGGAGAATATGTATGAACAAAATATTGTTTCCTGTTTTATGTTTTACTTTGATGATGTTCGGATCCTTTCCAGCCCAGGCACGAGGGATTGAACGCGGCGATCAGACGGTATCCGCCTTTTTCGGCGGAGCGGTTTCAGTAAGCGGGGCGGAAATAGATTTTGAAGCGCTTTGGGGGAGGGCTTCTTCGGTGAGCATATTGGAAGCGGCGGTTTCTTACGGAGCGCAATATCTGTATGCAGTGAATCCTTAT
>CALUYP010000046.1 GCA_944325055.1 uncultured Elusimicrobiales bacterium
GCGTGGCCAACGTTTCCAATGCACGGGCGGCCGCGGCCGGATCGGCCGCGATAAACTTTTCGGTAACAATACCCGCCAACGCATATATGGGTGAATTCATAAAACAGTCCTTGAAAGTTTCCGTTTAAACAACCATAATTTTATTATAATAATTTTATCAATTAAACTGTCTCCAGGCCAACAATGAGGTGATGCGATGTTTTTTGACAAGCCCATTCACAATCTGACTTTCCAAGATATAGTGCAGTTTTGCCGACGTGAACTTCCCGAAGGCAAACAGCTGGACTATAAGTATATGTTGCCCAAAAACCATGAAAAATTTGCCAAAACCATTGCCTCTTTCGCCAATTCCATGGGCGGTACGATCATTGTAGGCGTGCAGGACGACAAGAATGATAAACCGAAGCCTCCATTTTCCGGAATTCCTTACCACGAAAAAATCCGTAACTCCATCGAAGACATTATTCAGGTCTATATTGATCCCATCGTGTTTGTAGACATCAATATTTGCATCAATGAACATGGAGACCGGATGTTTATTGTCATTAATATTCCGCAAAGCAATCTCACCCCGCACTTGGTGGGCAAGTCCAAACGCGCCTATATCCGAACGGGACAAAGCAGCCGCCCGGAAACTATCGTCCATCCCGAAAAATTGCCCTGGCTGCTAGACCACAGGCGCAAATCCGAGCGGTTACGCCACATTCTGTACGATAAAGCCGAAAGCCATTTTGAAAATTATTTAAAAACAATGAACTTGTCTGCGGAAGGGCAAACCGTCTGCGCCGCATCGATTATGCCCTTATATCCGGAAGAACCGCTGACGAATTATAAAGATTTGCCGCAAATCATTAAGACCTCTTCCGCACGCGCCCCATACGGCGTGATGGCGGATCCGGAATTTCCGCTTCAACCCGTTCAAGACGGTGCGGCGGTTATCTCCAATAAACGGGGCGTCTACCGGATGACGGAATTTAACGCTTACGGACTGGCAATGAGCAAACAAATCATTACCCAGGAAGAAATGGTAAACGGGCACGTAGTGAAAACCATCCGTATAGAACGCTTGGCCCAAATGTTGACGCTTTTTATGCTGACTGCACGAAAATTTCTAACGCAGCTTTCTTTTGGCGGGCCCTTGTATTTCCGCTTTAAAATCAACAATACCCGCGCGCTGCGCGCGTTATTGGGCAAACAGCAGGCTACCGTGCTGGAAGACTACTTGCGTATGGATAGGAATCTTTCCCTGGCGGAACTAGATACCAAATTGCAGGATATTCTGGAAAACATTCTTCACGAAACGGCTTGGTCTCTGGGATTGCAAACCGACGAAGCGGAAATCCGTGCGTTGCTGAAAAGCTATCTTGCGGAGGCGGAGTAATGGGCGAAATTTTCTTTTCCACCGATCCGGATTTTTGCCCTCATTGCAAACATATTCCCTGTATTTGCAACCAACTGGGCTTACCAAAAAAGCAAACAGAACCCGTTCGGGTACGCTTTGCCAAAAACGCCAAAGGAAGCGGTATGACGCTGGTGGAACGATTGCCGCTACATCCGCAGGGAAAAGAAGAACTGTTAAAAAAGCTGAAAAAATCGTTGGGGTGCGGCGGTACGGTTAAAGAAGGCCGCCTGGAAATTCAAGGCGACAAAAAGCAACAAACCGCCGCTTTGCTGGAAAAAGAAGGCTATAAAATACGCATATTATAAACAAAGTCATATGCCGACAATCTAAGGAACGCTATGAAACAAGGATTTACGTTAATAGAATTAATGGTAACCGTATTAATTATAGGAATCTTGACAGCCATTGCCCTGCCTTATTATTTCAACGCCGTAGAAAGCGCCCGAATGACGGAAGTAGTGATGCTGTGGGGGCGGCAGAAAAACTATGTGACGGGAAAACACTTAACACAAGAACAAGCCGACCGGTTAACTGAAAAACTCCAACAATCTAATTTGAAAAATTATACCGGCTACGCTTTCTGCCGGACGAAAGCCGATTCTGCCGAACCCTGCTGGGAAGCTGTTTTTACCCTGCTCAACCCAGACAGCCACACCCAGTATAAACTGACAACCACCCATAATTTCATGAAGCTGGCCTGCATCGGTCTTAATAACGCCGGAACAGATTTTTGTGCGAGTCAAGCCGGCTCGGAACAACCCATTACGCTAGACGGCGAAGAAGCCTATCTGATACGCTAATCGGGCAAACAATATGATTTCGTTACCCCCGGGTACCACCCTCCATAGACTCCACATGGAACGCCGCCCCATTCCTCACATTGTTCTGCCCCCCGCGTATCTTGCGGGAAACAAATTCGTTTACCCGGTTTTATAGCAGCTCTGTCCAGCTGCCACTGCCACATTAACCAAGGCTTTCCATTTTCCCTTGCACTAATTGCATAAAAATTTGGATGGCTAAAGTTAGCCAATGACAATCCATATTGTACCGGCATACCATTCCAAGAACATTGCGCTGTCCGACCTGAAATTTTACAAGAATTGGGTATGGTAATATCTAACTCTTCAAAATTCATCGTATATCGTCCATTTGCCATAAAATAACGTTCTTCCGCATCTTTGATAGAACGCATTAAAGTAAATGTTTTAGCCGTACGGCTTTTGCGCACAGCCTTTTCATAATAAGGCAAAGCAATAGCCGCTAATATACCTATAATTAACACCACTACCAATAATTCGATCAGAGTAAACCCTTTTTTCATTTTAAATCCTTTACCTGTTATTAAAAAATCTATTTATAATTTTATAATTTATTTCCTAAAAATCAACCAGCAATAGGCGCTCCCATTCAAAACTACTTTTTATTTTACTACCAGCAAAAAATTATATAAAATCGGCGGATAGAAAATTTCTATCCGCCGGATAAAATAAACAAAGAATTTATTTCAACGCTTCCAACATTGCCGGCACGACGTCGTAAAGATCCCCCTGCACCGCATAGTTGGCTACTTTCATAATGGGGGCTTCGGCGTCTTTATTGATTGCTACAATCACGTCCGATCCGCTCATCCCCGCCATATGCTGGATCTGGCCCGAAATACCGCAGGCGATATAGACTTTCGGTTTTACCGTGCGGCCCGTCAGGCCGATTTGGTAGCGGTAATCAATCCAACCGCTGTCCACCGGAGCGCGCGAAGCCGCTACCGCACCGCCTAAACGGTCGGCCAGTTTATGCAAGAGTTCAAATCCTTCCGCCTTGCCTACACCGCGGCCGCCGGCTACGATGATTTCCGCTTCCGACAGATCCATCCCGTCGCCTTTGCTTTTGATAAATTCCATAAATTTGGCAAGCGTCGTATGTTTTTTCGGGTCAAAAGTGAATTTGACCACTTCGCCCGTCCGCCCCGCTTGTCGCGGCGCTTTTTCATACGACATCGGACGCAGCGAACACATTTCCGGACGCGTGTGCGCGCAAGTAATGGTAGCCATTAAATTGCCGCCAAACGTGGGGCGCGTGGCGTGAAGCTGTCCGTCCTCTTTATTGATGACGACTTCGGTCGCATCCGCCGTCAGTCCCGTTCCCACAAAAACAGCCGTCTTAGCGGAAAGCGAGCGGCCCAAGTTGGTGGCGGGAAGTAAAAATTTATTGGGTTTATAGGCGGCAATCAGATCCGCCAGTACGCGGGCATAA
>CALUYP010000047.1 GCA_944325055.1 uncultured Elusimicrobiales bacterium
CGTACATAAAAACGGGGTGCGTTTAGAACGGAAAAAGAAAGCGTTGGCCGGGGGGAAAATGCTTCCGGAAGACGGGTAAAAAATAATTCTTTCTCCGTAATTTGCCGAGAAAGCTGTTCACACAGCGAAACATAATAAGAACCCTCCAACGACTGCATTGCATATTGGCAAATTTTTAAGGCGGTTTCCGGGTCGTCATTTACATGAAGCAGCTGGGCTGCCCGGTACGCCGCATAAGAACGGCCATATTCTGTTCCGTTTGGAGAAACATATTTCTTCAGCTTGCTCCAGAATCCCATCTTTTGGGGCGTATAACCGCTGATTAATTGCAGCTGTTCTATCGCTTTTGTAAAGGCTTTTTCTTTGGGGTCTAGCGTGAAAAGAGCGGGATTATCAAAGGGAAGTAGAATATAATCCGTACGCCAGAAAGTTTTAGCGTCTTGACGGTTTTTACCGTCTAATAAATAGGCGGTTTCTAAAAGATAAGCCAGTTGTTCGGCGGTTTCTTTTTGGGAAAAAACAGGCTGGGCTGTCCCGTCTAAAAAAGTATACTCTGCTTCCCGCACGAGAGGAACGGGCTTACGGGTGCTTTGCAGCCGGGAAACCCAGCTTTGTATTACGACGTCAAAAAGAGTCGGAATGCGCCGTATATCGGTATCTTTCGTATTTAAAATAAGACTTTCTTTTTCTACCGGCGCATTAATCAGCATCGCACGCAATGCCCAGAGCGTTTGGTAATCTTTATCTATTTGCGTGTTCCACTGTTCCTGCGTCCATTCTTCTGCGGAAACTCCTTCCGAAACGATCTCGCTTTCATTCATCAAAACCGGATAAAGCGAAGCGACCTGTTCGGACATCTGTACGCGGTAGAGCAAAAAACGGGCTTTCCAAATATCTTCTTCCGGCAGTTCATAAGCCAGCATTGTTTTGGCGGCCGTCATATACTCGCCCAGATTGTATTCACACGCCGCTTTGCGGAGCTGGGCCTGCAAGCGGACCTCTCCCGTGGCAGTTTTTAAGATTTCTTCATATTGGACAAGCGCTTGGCGGAAATTTCCTTGTGCATAGGCTTCTTCCGCTTTTGGCAGGCTTTGCGCCGTTAGAAATAACGAAAAAAATAGAAAAACCACAGATAAACAAAGATTTCTTTTCATAAAATCTCCTTCCAGTTTTCTTCCAGAATAAAAATCTCCGTCCGCCCTGTCGGGGGAAAGAGATTCTTATACAGGCAATTATAAACTCAGCCCTTTCTACATCACTTCCGGTGCGCTTACACCGATAAATTCCAGCCCTTTTCTGATACGTTCCCCTACCCGCTGGCAAATAAACAACCGGGATTTCGTCAGTTCCGGATTCTTTTCATCCAGCACGCGGCAAGTATCATAAAATGCATGAAATAGGCCCGCCAGTTCAACTAAATACGTCGTCAGATGATGGGGGCTTAAATCTGCCACACAATTGCGCAAAACTTGCTTGAACCAAACCAATTTCAGTAAAAGTGCGCGTTCCTGCGGGGCTAAAGGCGTTAAGACGCCGTTGTATTCCGTAAACCCTTTTTCCGTCGCCGATTTGAAAATCGAGTGAATACGCGCATGTACATATTGCACATAAAAAACGGGGTTTTCGTTCGTCCGTTTTTTGGCTAAATCCATATCAAACAACATGTGGGCGTTAGGAGTCCGGCTGGCAAAAAAGAAACGGCATACGTCGCTTCCTACCTCGTCCATCAGTTCTCTGAGCGTAATAAAACGGCCCGCGCGTTTCGACATTTTTACCTGTTCACCGTGTTCTGTTAAATGCACCAGCTGGTGAATAATCGGTATAAAAGAAGACTCCTCTTTTCCTAAGGCGTGTACCGCCGCTTTCATGCGCGGTACATAACCATGATGGTCCGCCCCTAAAATATCTATTAGCGTATCATAACCGCGGTCGTATTTGTTTTTATGGTATGAAATATCCGCCAAAAAGTAAGTAGGCCGGCCGTCTTTGCGTACGAGTACACGGTCTTTATCGTCTTGTGCTTCGGCATCTTTTGTAGAACCAAACCACACCGCCCCTTCTTTTTTATAGGTGTAACCTTGTTTTGTAAGTGTTTCCAGCGCTTTTTGAGGCGCGTTTTCTTTGTGCAGATCAGATTCCCGGAACCAGCGGGTAAAATCTACATGAAAATCTTTCATATCCTGCTGCTGGGTTTTGATCAGTTCTTCCATCGCCCAACGACCGTATTCGGCTTCTGTTAAATCTTTCGGCATGCGTTTGGCCAGATCGATCAGATAAGATCCATGGTAACCGTTTTCCGGCGGTTCTTTCCCTTCTTTTCGGGCCTTAATGGATACGGCTAAAAGCTCCGCTTGATTGCCCGCGTCGTTTATATAGTATTCGCTGTCGCACGAGTAACCCAACGCACGGTGAATTTTTACCAAACTGTCCCCCAAGCTGGCGCCACGGCCGCTCGCTACATGCAAGGGACCTGTTGGATTAGCCGATACAAATTCAATTAAAATATTATGTTTGGAAATTTCAGCGTCGCGGTCTTTGATCCGCCGGTCTGAAGCGGTGTCTATAATAAATTTTTCTTCTAGTTTTAAGTTGATAAAACCAGGCGGCAAAGCCTCTGCGTCGGCAATAGCCGTAATCTCCCGCAGCACCACACAGGCTTCTTTGGCGATTTCCATGGGGTTTTTATGCATCTTTTTCGCGGCGGACAAAGCCCATACCATGGAAATATCAGCTCCTGTATGGACAGGCGCAACGGAAAATTCCACTTCCGGCAATTCATAACCTTTGAAGTAGTCCGCATTGGATAATTTTAGACTAATATCTTGTTTCAATTTTTCTAACATGTTGATTACTTTTTCTTCACTGCTTTCTTGGCAGCCGCCGTTTTTTGCGTGACAGCTTTTTTTACAGCGGTCTTCTTAACGGTTGTTTTTTTCGTACTAGATTTGGAAGCCTTCTTTCTGGAAGAAATGGCTTTTTTTGCCCCCAGTTTTTTTGCTGATTTGGGAGAAGAAATCGTTTTTGACGTTGGTTTTCGGGAGGAGACGGATTTTTTCTTAGCGGCCTTCTTGACCGGCTTTCTAAAATTAATTGCTTTGCCAAAACTGAAGATTTTATCCAACGCGTAAAAATCGCGTGCTTCCTGTGTCATGATATGAGCTAGAAAGCCACCATAGTCGCTTACCCGCCACTGGTTGCTGTCGGCTCCGTCCCGGTTGAGCTTATAGTAGCCTTCCTCTTTAAGTTTTTTGCTGATTTCTTCTTCTACCGCTTCCAAATGCGGTTTGGATGTGACCGTAGCAATTAGAATATAATCGCATAGAGAAGACAGTCCGCACAAATCAATGACTTTAATATTTTCCGCTTTTTTGTCATCTGCCAGCCGGGCCGCCCAACAAACCAGTTCTTTTAGATTCATAAAATTCCTCTTAAAAACAGTCCTAATAATAATAAATTAGTCTAGCATTTTACAGCGGCATTTCAAAGTCTTTTCCCAGTACAATTCGTGTATCGCAAATAGCATTCGGCGAATTTTCTGATTGAATTTCACTGTTAATGCCGATTGCTTGGCTTAATTGCTTAACCTGTACAAGCCGGCCGCTGTAATCCACGATAAACGATTTTTCCTGATAAGAAGGATAATTGTCATATTGTAGCACATCTACGCGCAGCAGTCCTTTCTCATTTTGTTCGCGCAGGTATTGCGTCAGGGATAATGCCAAACCACGCTTTCCGGACGCGTTAAAAATTCCCACTACAATCGGGCGGTCTTTTACCGCCAGTGGCGCCATATCTTCCATTTCAGGAGCGGAAGAGACGGCAGACCGTTTCTTGGAAGTTTTAGAAGAAGAGGGAAAACGTACGGCAAAGTCCGACGGGGTCAGCTTCGAAAGTTCCATTCCGAGCAATATAAATTCGGCCGGGGTGAGATTGGTGCGTTTGTCATGCCAAGCCTGGAGATAGTCCCAAACTAGTTCCGCCGCCAGCAGCGGATTGTATCGCCAAGAAGATAAAACATATTTAAAACGGTTCCAGAATTTATCCCGGTCTGTCGTTTCCGGAATAAAAAACCGTTCGTTTTGGGACAGCATAGGCTTCCCTTGTTTTTTTACTTGGTATTTTTCCGTGCTGACCGAAACTACTGCTTTTTGGGAATACGGGCTGTAGTTGAACCGCATTACCGGAGCGGTTTGCAGCGTGATATGTATTTCCTCTTTTCCGTGCTTGGCCAATGCTTTAACTAAAGGAGACGAAAACTGCGCCAGTCCGGCCCATATCAATATGCCGACTATGATGCATAGAACAGAATACTCTATTATTTTTCTTGTTTTATGAGATGATTCCATAAGTCAATCCCCGCCGGACAGAGCCATTTTTGTGAGTCAATGGTAAACAGTAACTTACGGTTGGCGGCATACAGCAAGGCGGCGTCTAAATCCTGTAAAGCCAAGTTCCGTATAAGGAAAGCATCTTTATATTTACGGTCTTTAGAGGAAATATCCGCTACAAATAAAATTTTCGAAAGGGTGCTCATATGCAGGCTGCCTAAAGTGTGTTCGGCAATGGCATTCAAAATATCCTTATTTCGGATTTCGAACAAATGACGGGCAATCCATGCGGAAGCGTAACTGTGCAGCAGACTGGGTTCTAAACGGCAGATATCTTCAAAAAAAGGCACTTTGATTTTATGTTCCTTGCACAAACGCACTAATTCCGGGCCGGAAAATCCTTTTCCCGCATCGTGCAAAATGCCTGCTTGAACTGCTTCTTCCACATTTACATCGTAAATATCACTCAGGGCCGCGGCCATTTCTGCCACATTTTTGGAATGTAAATAACGGTTGCTTTTTAGATGTGCTTTAAGCCAGCTGTGCACCGTCAGACCATATAATTGGTTTTCCCGGATGGTTGGGGCAATCTTATCGGGGACGGTATTTGGAATCTCTCCGCATGACCAAATGTGTGCGCGTACACGGCTGGAAGAGAGTTTCGGAAAAAAACCAGGTAGAAAAATATGGTTAAACCGGGCCGGTTCTTCATTGTATCCGCGGCGTTTCCCGGCCACTACGGTGGTATTCTCAAAGATATAGGCGGGATTTTTCCAGTTATGTAAATCGTTTAAACAATCGGTCCCAACCAATAAATAGATTTGTGCATGAGGATAGCGGCGTTTTAGATATTGGACCAATTGGCAGGTATAGGTTTTTCCGCCCTGTTTGAGTTCATAATCATCAAATATGATATTGCTTCCCAATCCTGAAAAAGCTTGTTTAAGCATTTTCATGCGCAAACGGAACGGTGTAGGCGATTTCGCTTTGAAAGGGGAATGATAGGCCGGTACAATATGGGCGGCATCCGGCGCAATCATCTTCATCGCGCGGCGGAAAAGAGAAATATGTCCTTTATGGACCGGATCAAAACTGCCCCCAAAAACTAGAATTTTCATAACACCCCATTATATTAGTTTTTTCGCCAGCTCCAAGCCTTCCAGCAGCGACGATTCCATAAAGGAATATTCCCATTTCCCGTAACGTCCTGCACAAAAGCATCCCGCTTTCTTCAAAGCGTTTATGGCTCGGCTTACCGTTTGCGCACGCCGTTTGTCATAAAGCGCGTAAGCGTAAGGAATGCGTTGCCAAAACGAGAATAAAACTTTGTCGTCTTTATTAATTATACCTTTTTGGAGAAGGGCCTCCCAAATCCGTTTTTCCGTATGCGTGTTTTGCGGCAGACTGCCGGGTAATTCTATATACAGAGAGGAAGTGCCGTCTGGTGCGTTGCGGGGGGAAAATCCGCTTTGCAAGCCTACACGGTAAAAAGGATCTTGCTCATCCGGAAAGTAAATCCAGCTAAAAGGTTTTATTTCTTTTTTTAAAGCCAAGTTATATACGTTTACGGAGGTATGTGCCAGCCGATCCGACAAAGCGGTTAAACGGGGTTCCTTTTCGAGCAATTTTAAAAAAACAGGCAGGGGCAGGGTATTTACCAAATTTTCGAAAAATACTTTCTTCCTTCCAAAACGGGCTGTTTTGTTTTTTAAATTAATCTGTGTCACGGGGCTTTTGGTGCGCAGCCCTGTTAGCTCTTTGGCCAGCGCGTTTGCCAACGCGCCGCAGCCGCCCTGTTTGGGATAATAAAAACAAACATTATAGCCGTAACTCTTTTTCAACGGTTTTTGTGCGCTTTGTAGAATTTCTTTGCGGGAAGGCCTAGGCACAAACGGACCGCACCACTCGCAAGTAAGCTCCTTGGGAGAACATTCCCAAAGCTTGGTATTATAGGGGCGCATAAACTGTTCATAAATCGGTTTACCAAAACGTTGCAAACACCATTGCTCGAAATTGGATGGTTTTTTTTGAATTTCAGAGTTTACTTCTAAAAGGCCTTTTACACAGGCTTGACGCTGTTCTGGAGGAAGGGCAAACAGATTCGCTTGAAAAGGAAAAGGAATACGGGAGGAACCTGTATAAATAAAAGCCTTGCGTTTGAGGCGGAGAAGATTGTTCTTTAGCAACTTTTTAACAAGTTTTTTCCCATAATCACTGTGCAAATGCAACAGATGTCCGCTATAATCAAACGTGAATCCTTTTACTTCTTGGCTGGCGCATAAACCGCCCGGCTTCTCCGCGCGGTCCACCACTAAATAATCGCTTTCTCCGAACTGTTGTAAGTGATAGGCCGTACTTAATCCGGTCAGTCCGGCGCCTAAAATCAAAGTCTTTATATGCATATTATTCTGTTTTCAAGTGCAGCATCCATAATGTGACCAGACCCAATACAGCTATTGAAAATATAAAAAGAGCTATAGCTATTTCAATACAGCAATGGGTTAAAGTAAACGCTAAAATATTAAAAAATAAACCCGTCCCGGCGAATACTCCTATAATTAAACTCGGATTCCAATTTAATTGTTTAAGCCGCAAGGCGATGTGGTCGTTGCTGCCTTTGAGCGGATTTTTCTTTTTTAAAATACGCGCCAGCATGACAAAAGCCGTATCAAATAAAGGAACCGCTAATATAAATAAGGGCGCCAGAAAACCCCAGTCTGCGCGTTCACTGTATCCTGTTCCCATAGACAGCGCGGCAATCATAAATCCTAAAAACGTTGCGCCGCTGTCTCCCAAAAATACTTTTTTCCTTGCATGGTTGTAAGGCCAAAAAGCAAGACTGGCCCCCAGCAAAGATAAGGCTGCAAAGTTTACATAGATATATTCCGAAGGAAGCGCTATCACGATCAGCCCTAGTGTGC
>CALUYP010000048.1 GCA_944325055.1 uncultured Elusimicrobiales bacterium
AACGGGATCCATAGGCATACCCTTATTATAAAAAATCTGGACGTTTTGAAAAGGCGGAAATATAGGTTAGTCCCAAGCGGGGAGCATTTTCTGCCGGGCCGGCGGGTGTGCGCGATTTCCGATGCGGCGGCGAATATAGGCAGACGTTAAGGAGTAGGCAGGGGCGTGCCGGCCGGGATTTTGCTTGGAGTTAAAGCCGGCAGCGGCGTAGCATTAACGGCGCGGGGCATATACATCTGGTCTTCTATTGTGCCGCCGGATACAAGAGCTTTTCGAACGGGACGTTGAGCCCGTTCCAACGATTCTTGACGTGCTTTTTGAAGTTGGGCTTGACGCGCCTGTTCTCGCTTTTTTTGTTCGTTGCGCAGCGATTGGTTGCTTTGGGATAATTCGTTTAAAAATTGATTATAAGCTTCCTCCCCGGCATAGGTGCCGATAAGGGCATCTTCCGAAAAAACAAAATAATGCGCAGAAGGCGTTTTATGATTGACGTCAGAATAATTGAGCTTATAAACTTGATAAATTTTACCGGCGGCTTGGTCGGTTAAATTCATCAGCGCAGCTTGTTTTTCGTAACGGCGCACAAAATCCCGTCGATCCACTCCCAGATTTACCTGGTATTTTTTATTTATGGCTAAGACGTCTTCGATGTTCGCCGCGCAGGCAACGAAGCGCTGAGGTTCTTGCGCTTTGAAAAGAAATTTCCGGTAATCCCCGTCATCACTTCCGTAGCGCACGTAGGCGTATTGCGTTCCGTCCTCTGCGGAAATGATTTCGTCTTTGGATGACACGGTGTCCACTTGATACAATACATAAGAGCGGTCCTTCTTGCGGAAAAGTTTCGTAAGCTGCTGAGCGTTTTTGTCCCACACGGAAACAGATTCCCGCGGGGCAGAGGGCTGCCCTTGTATCTCAATCACAATTTCCGGCGCATCGGGTTGGGCATATAAAAACCCCGTCCACAACAACGCCGCACTTATAAGAATATAAGGCCATTTATTCATATCTATATTCTAATCGGTTCGTTTCAATTATTCAAATAATCCGGTGCTTAAGTACCGCTCGCCGCCATCCGGCAGGAGGGTAACAATATTTTTACCGGCGTTTTGTGCGCGCTTTGCCACTTGCAAGGCCGCCCATAATGCCGCCCCCCCTGATATGCCGGGTAAAATGCCTTGAGCGGTAGCCAGGTCCCGTGCGGTTCGGTATGCGTCTTGCGTGGTGACGCAAATCACCTCATCCAGCAAAGACCGGTCCAACAAAGACGGAATAAAATTAGCCCCGATTCCTTGAATCCCGTGCGGCGCGGCTTTCCCGCCGGATAACAACGCGGACTCCGCCGGTTCTACCGCAATTATTTTGATGTTTGGATTTTTACTTTTTAAATAACGGCCTGTTCCGGTAATCGTGCCGCCGGTGCCGACGCCAGCTACAAAAAAGTCTATTTTCCCATTTAAATCGTTCCAAATTTCAGGTCCGGTGGTTTTTTCATGCGCCAACGCGTTGTTGGGATTGTCAAACTGTCCGGGCATAAAAGAACCGGGCGTTTGGGCCAGAATTTGTTTGGCGGCTTCTATTGCGCCTTTCATTCCGTCCGCTTTAGGAGTAAGCACCAGCTTGGCGCCCAGTGCTTTAAGCAGTTTCATGCGTTCGGCGCTCATATTCTCAGGCATTGTCAAAACGATTTTATACCCGCGCGCCGCTGCTAAAAAGGCTAAAGCGATACCGGTGTTGCCGCTGGTAGGTTCCACCAGGGTCCCTCCGGCGCACAAGCGTCCTTCTTTTTCGGCGGCATGAATCATATAGAGCGCCGCACGGTCCTTTACGCTAAAAGGATTATACATTTCCAACTTAGCCCAAACGCGTCCTCGTTTGGGGCCCAACCCCGCAATTTCAACCAAGGGCGTATTTCCGATGGCTTGTTCCAATGATTTTATTTTCATTTCTGGCTCCGCTTAAAGGGTTCTTATATTATAAGCGTTTAAGAAGCGTTTGCCAATTGTCTATAATCTTTAAAAATAAAAAGTTATGGGAATAAATTTTATACAATACTATCATACGCTTCTATAGCGTGAACCTTAAAAGGGGATTTAAATCAATGAATAAAAAATATTTTTTGCCGGCGGCGTTAACCGCCTTGGTGTTTGCAGCCTTGTTTATAAGCGGTTGCAAAAAAACAGAAAAGTCCGGTGCTTTGCCTGCACCTGTGGTCAATGCCATTACGGTGGTACAAAAAGATCTTCCATGGAATATAGAGTATCCGGCGCAAGTGGCGGGTTCACTGGAAATCCAAATCCGCGCCCAAGTAGGGGGTATTTTGCAAGCCCGGCTGTATAATGAAGGAGAATATGTTACCGAGGGAACACAGCTGTTCCAAATAGACGATAAAGAATATAAAGTGGCGTTGGAAAAAGCCCAGGGTACTTTGGCTCAAGCCAAAGCGGAAGAACGCCGTACCCAGCGTACTTATTCACGTATGAAACGGCTGCGTGCGGATAATGCTATCAGCCAGCAGGATTATGATAATGCCCTTTCCGCCTATGAAACGGCCCAAGCAAATGTAAAAGTGGCCCAAGCCGGTGTAAGCGATGCGGAAATTAATTTAGGTTATACAAAAGTGACGGCGCCTATTTCTGGAATTGCCGGCAAAGAAGCACAATCGGTGGGCAGCTTGATTTCTCCTGCCGGAGAGTCCGGTTTGCTGACGACAATGGTTCAAATTAATCCGCTGTATGTTAATTTCTCTATGCCCAGCCGCCAGTTTGAAAAACTATCCGCCGGTTTTGTTTCCGGCCAAATTTCTATTGGCACCAAAGAACAACAGGATAAATTGGCCGCCGATCAATACCGCCGTACCGCTGCGGCGGATGCGCCCCTTTATGTGGAGGTGTTGTTAAATAACGGTAAAATTTATCCTGAAAAAGGAAAAATTGTGTTCTTCGACAGCACTGAAAATACCCAAACTTCCAGCTTGGCCATGAAGGCGGAATTTGCCAATCCTAAAAATTCACGCGCCTTAATGCCCGGACAATTCGTGCGGGTGCGTTTGGTCGGAGCTACTTATAAAAACGCTATTTTGATTCCTTCTTCAGCCGTGCTTAATACCGCGCAAGGAATGCTGGCTTATGTGATTGACGCAAATGATACGGTCGTATCCAGACCAATTCAGGCGCAACTCCAGGATGATATGTATATCGTAACGGATGGATTAAAAGCCGGAGACCGTATTGTAAGTGAAGGGCTGATCAAAGTGCGTCCCGGACAACAAGTACAGGTGCAAATGAAAACTTTTAATGCGGCAGAAGCGCCCGCTCCGCAGGAGCAGCCTCTTTCGCAGGACGGAAGAAGCACTGCATTATTAGAAGAAGAAATTGAAGAGTCTGAAGCGCCTGATACGCAAGCGTTGCCGGCTGATGAGAAGGCCGATTCTCCCGCCAAAGAAGCGTCCGCCGCTCCTGCCGCGGCCTCTGCCGAAAAGGTGTCGGCAACTGCGGCAAAGCAAACGGAGGCTTTGGTAAATTCCGCATCAAATTCGACAGTGCCTGCTTCAAAGGCTGAACCTGCTCTCTCTGCTCCGGCGGATAAAGCGGCGGCTGCGGCGGACGCGGAGTCTGCTATTCCCTCCGGGAAAGTGCAAGCGACTGCCTCTTCGGAGACGGAATCAAACGCCGTTGCCGCGAAATAAGGAGAGGGTATGTTTTCTAAATTTTTTATCAACCGTCCCATTTTTTCTACGGTCATTTCGTTGTTGATTTCGCTGGCGGGAATCGTGTCTATCACGATGCTTCCGATTGAACAATATCCCGATTTGACTCCTCCCACGGTGGAAGTGTCCGCTACGTACCCAGGCGCCAGCCCGGAAGTAATCGCCAATACCGTAGCCGCACCGATTGAACAACAAGTCAACGGAGTGGAAGACATGTTGTATATGAATTCCACTTCTTCTTCCAATGGGGATATGTCTTTGGTGGTATCGTTTAAAGTAGGGACGGATCCCGACCAAGCGGTCATTAACGTCAATAACCGCGTTCAGGGCGCAACGGCAAGTCTGCCTGAGGATGTCCGCCGATATGGGATTACGGTCGATAAAAAATCTTCCTCTATTTTGCAATTAATTGCTTTGTATTCGCCTAACGGACATTCCGACACGACCACCATCGGCAACTATGCCTTGCTCAATATCGTAGATGATCTAAAACGTATTGAGGGCGTTGGGGATGCGCAGGTGATGTCTGCCAACGATTACTCTATCCGTATTTGGATTAAGCCGGATGTTTTGTCCCAACGAGGTCTTTCGGTCAGTGATTTGGTATCCGCCGTTCAAGCGCAAAATACCCAGCGGTCTGCCGGTAAAATCGGGCAGCCGCCGCTGCCTGTTAAAGTAGACCGGATGTATTCCATCATCGCACCCGGCCGGTTAACCGATCCAAAGGAATTTGAAGAAATTATTTTACGCGCCAATCCCGACGGTACATCCCTTCGGTTAAAAGATGTGGCGCGCGTAGAGTTAGGCAGTCAGACGTATGAATTCAATGCTACGTTTAACGGAAAACCCGCCGTACCGATTGGCATTTATTTGTCTCCGGGGGCCAACGCCGTAGCAACCGCCGAAGCGGTGGACGCGCATATGAAAGAACTGGCCCAAAACTTTCCGCCGGAATTGGATATAGACTATCAGGTGGCCTATGATACCACCTTATTCGTAACCGCTTCCATCAAAGAAGTGATCCATACGCTGATTGAAGCGATGATTTTAGTGTTTTTAGTGGTCTATTTGTTCTTGAAGGACTGGCGTGCCACGTTAATTCCCTGTTTGGCGGTGCCGGTATCCATTATCGGCGCGTTTGCCGGGATGTTGTTGTTGGGATTTTCAATCAATACGTTGACGTTGTTTGGATTGGTGCTGGCGATCGGTATGGTGGTGGACGACGCGATTGTAGTAATTGAAAACGTGGAACGCATCATGCACGAAGAAAATCTGCCGGTGAAAGAAGCGACCATTAAGGCCATGGATGAAGTGTCCGGCCCGGTGGTAGCGATCGTGCTGGTGTTGTGCTCCGTGTTTGTGCCGGTGGCGTTTATGGGCGGGCTGACGGGGGTCATGTACCAGCAGTTTGCTATTACAATTGCCGTTTCAGTGATTATTTCCGGGCTGGTGGCGCTTACGCTGACGCCCGCTTTGTGTGCGTTGCTGCTTAAAAAACAAGAACACCCGACCAAAGGATTTTTCTACCAGTTTGACCGGTTTTTCGAAAAGATGACGGAAAAATATGGTTCTTGGGTATCGTTTTTTATCCGCCGTTTATCGGTGTCCGCCATATTGATTGCGGTCATCTTTTTGGCGGCATTGGTATTGTTTAAAACCGTACCTACCAGCTTATTGCCGGATGAGGACCAAGGGGTAATTATGGTGGCGGCGCAGCTGGATCCGTCGGCCTCGTTATCCAACAGCGATGCGGTAGCCAAACAGTTGGAGGAATTGATCGAAGCGCAGCCGGCGGTATCGCAGGAATTGACGTTTTCTGGATTTGATTTGCTCAGCAGTACCCAAAAAGGCAATGCGGTCTCTTCGTTTATTATGTTAAAGCCTTGGGATGAACGCAAGGAAAAATCGCTTTCAGCGGCTGCGGTGGTGCAGGATTTGTATGTTCAATCCCAAGTTAAAATTCCGGCTGCGGTGGTAATGCCGTTTAATCCGCCCGCCATTATGGGTATGAGTACAACGGGCGGTTTGGAAGGATATATCCAAAACCGCAGTTCCGGAGGGAGTGCGGAGCTGGAAGCGCAGACGCAAAAATTTATTGAAGCGGCCAAGAAACGTCCGGAGCTTTCCAGCGTTAGTACTACTTTCTCCGCGGCGGTGCCGCAGTATAAGTTGGATGTAGACGAGATCAAAGCGCAGGCTATGGGAGTGACGCTGTCGGAGTTGTATACGACTTTACAAGGAACGTTTGGAACTTATTATATCAATGATTTTACGTATTCCGGACGCAGTTTTAAAGTGATGATGCAGGCGGATGGGGAATACCGCGCCAAGCCCGAACAAATTTCGGGTATTTACGTCCGTTCTTCTTCCGGCGCGATGGTGCCGCTTTCGACGTTGGTCACGCTGACGCCCATTTTAGGGCCGGATGTAGTGGAACGGTTTAACGTATTCCCGGCGGCTAAAATCATCGCCAACCCGGCGGAAGGATATAGCTCGGGAGACGCCATCCGCGCCGTCGAAGAAACCGCCAAAGAAGTGCTGGACTCCGGGTTTACCTTGGCTTGGACGGGAACCACTTATCAAGAAAAGCTGACGGGCAGCTCTTCTGCTTCAGCGTTGCTGTTGGGGATGTTGGTAGTATTTCTGATTCTGGCGGCGCAGTATGAAAAGTGGAGCCTTCCCATCGCGGTGTTGCTGGCGGTGCCGTTTGCCTTGTTTGGCGCATTGGCCGGTACGTGGGCGAGAGGACTTTCCAATGATGTTTATTTCCAAATTGCATTGGTGGCGCTGGTTGGGTTGGCGGCCAAGAACGCGATTTTGATTGTAGAATTTGCCGTCATGCTAAAACAGCAGGGCATGGAAGCGGCAAAGGCCGCGGTACAGGCGGCGCAGCTGCGTTTCCGCCCGATTGTGATGACTTCACTGGCGTTTATTTTAGGATGTGTTCCATTAGCTGTCAGCACCGGCGCTGGGGCGGCCAGCCGCCATTCGATTGGGACGGCGGTTGTATTTGGAATGTTGGCCGCTACGGCGATTGCGCCGTTGTTTATTCCGCTTTTCTTCTGCATATTTGACGGTCGGAAAAAGAAAGAAACGGCGGTTGCAGTGCAAGTTGAAAATAAAGAGGAGCAAATATGAATCTAAAACAATTAGGAGCTGTGTGGGCGGCGTCCCTTTTCTTGGGCGGTTGTATGTTAGGACCCAATTATAAACAGCCGGAACTGGATTTGCCTGCCGGGCAGTCTTCCGATAACTTTAGCGTGTTTACCAATGCCAAGTGGTGGGAAGTATTCCAAGATCCGGTGTTGGACCAATTGGAAGCGGAGGCGTTGGAATACAATAAAGATTTACAAGCCGCCGTTGCGCGGGTAGATCAAGCCCGTGCCGCTGTGGGGATTGCCACGGCAGACCAGTTGCCGAGTCTTTCCGCCGCGGCAGAGTCTGGACGGGCTGGCAGCCAGGCCGGTTCCGGCGAAACGCAAAGTACCGCTAATGTGTCGGTTTCGTATGAATTAGATCTGTGGGGTAAATACCGCCGTTTAAGCGAAGCGGCCCGCGCCCAGTTGCTTGCCAGTGAGGCCGCACGCGATACGATACGCTTGACGCTCACGGCAGATGTAGCCAAAAATTATTTTTCGCTTCGCATGTTGGATGCCCAGTTGGAAATCGCCCAGCGTACTTTAAAGGCGCGGCAAGAAAATGTGCGCATCTATACCAGCCGTTATCAAAACGGTTATTGTACGGAAGTGGATTTGAAACGTGTGGAAGCCAATATGGCCAGCGTGCAGGCGCAGGAACAGCAACTGCGTTTGAAGATTGCTCAGACGGAAACGGCTCTTTCCGTGTTGGTAGGAAAATCTCCGCGGGAAATGGTCCAGAACGATACGGCGAGGGGGAAGAGTCTGTCGGAAATTACGCTTATTCCCGACGTGCCGGAAGGAATCCCGTCCGATTTGCTCGCCCGCCGTCCGGATGTGCGTTCCGCGGAAGGACAGCTGATTGCCGCCAATGCCAATATCGGTGCGGCCCGCGCGGCTTATTTCCCTTCTATTCCGTTGACGGCTTCTGCCGGTTATGCCAGCGGCGCATTGAATGATTTGTTTACCGGATCGTCCGGCGTTTGGGCTGTCGGCGGACAATTATTAGCGCCTATTTTTGAAGGCGGCAAAATCCGTGCGGAAAACGAACAAGCAGAAGCTCAATATCGTGAGATGTTGGCCTCGTATGAAAAAACGGTGCAAGGGGCTTTCAAAGAAGCATTGGATGCCATTGCGGCAAACCGGATCAACCGTGAAATTTTTGATTCTTACAAGCAGCAAACCGAAGCCATGTAGCGCAGTTACGATTTGACTAAAAAGCAAGAAGACGCGGGGCTGATTGGCGTAACCGATTTGCTCGATGTAGAAGAGAATCTGCTTTCCGCCGAAATGAATTTGGCCTCCGCACGCAATGATGAATTGGCGGCTGTGGTGAACTTATCCAAGGCATTGGGCGGCGGATGGAACGTACAGGAAGGGTTTGGCCCATACGAACAGTTAGTCAAAGACCAACAGACTGAATTGAAAACACAAGCAGCCAAGTAAAAATTCGGTTTACACAACGTCCCGTTCAAATAGAACGGGACGTTGTTTTTTATAGAAATATATTTGTTAAAATAAAGACAGAAGAACTTGATTTTCTGAAATTCTAAGATACACTATTTAGTAAGGCGAAAATGCTTTTTGGGGAGAGAAAAGTATGTTTAAAGTTTATAAAAAATTATTTAGTATATGCCTGTTTTTCTGTATGACGGCTTCTGTTTCTGCGGAAGTGATTTCCACGATTAGTTATAATCCATCCCGTATGGGGGAATATACTTATTTGAAGATATCAGACAGAGCTTCCTTTAAAGGCGGATTAACTACACCTGTATTGAATATTAATTCTAGTGGAACGGTGTCTATGGAAAGTGATACAAATTTGCGTATTGATGATCTTATAGAGAGTAGCGGCGCCAGTATTAATATGCCAAATACAGTCTTTCATGGAAATGCTTCTGTTTCCTATGCTTCCTATGATGCGGAAGATGAAAGTCTCCCTTCTACAGGGTTGCTTCCTCAAGTACAAGTTAAAGGAGGGGAGCAGAATTATAAACAGGATTCTTATATTAATACATTAGAAGCTGTAAATATATTAAAGCAGAAAGTAGCTCTTCTTAAAAGTTCTACCACGAATATTCTAGGGAATAAAGGCGCTTCGGTGACACTGTATGAAGGAGACACTACGACTGGTTTTTTATTGGATGGAAAAGATATTCCTGAGCCTACTGCTATGCATACCAATACCGGAAAAGATTTATCATCCTGTGAATTGGTTTGGGAAAAGAGAAAGACAAGTGATACCACAACAAAGACGGTGTATTTATTGGCCTTAAAGGGTTGTTCTTCTTCTGCCCCCACTACGGGAGATGAATCCGAAGATTAAGAGATATCCCTTTTATTTATATTATAGAGTGTTATGTACGTAAAGCAGCTAGATTAGCTGCTTTACGTATAGAGGTATTCTTTTGTGAAATTCTTTTCTCTTTAATTTAGTAAAATATAAATATGAACATACCGGCGCTGTGCCCGTTGGACGGCCGTTATAGCGGCAGACTGGGCGCGCTCAGAAGTGTAATGAGCGAAGCCGCCTTTCTTGCATCCCGCGTGCGGATAGAATGTACATGGCTGGAAATTCTTTCCAAGTTAAAGCTTCCCCATTTTAAAACGCTTTCTCCACAAGAACGTCAGTTGTTGGCGGAGAAGGGAGTTTTGTCTGAAGCCGATTTAAAACTTATTTGCAACTTGGAATTTAACGGATATCAAAATATCCCGCCTACCAAACATGATGTAAAAGCCATAGAATATTTTTTGCGCTTGCGACTTGAAAACACTTCTCTCAAGGACCGGTTGCCTTGGATCCATTTTGCGCTGACCAGCGAAGACGTCAACAGCGCCGCTTATGCACTTTTATTAGCAGACGGAGTGGAAAAGGTTCTCTTGCCCTTGCTGGCAAAACTGCAAAGAGAATTGGAAAAATTAGCCTGTAAAGAAGCCAAATCTGTTTTGCTGGCGCGTACGCATGGCCAGCCGGCCGTGCCGACTACTTTTGGAAAAGAAATCCGCGTATATCTTTGCCGAATTACTCGTCAAATAGAAGAGTTGAAAAAGAGGAAAATTTCCTTTAAATGGGGCGGCGCGGTGGGAAATTTTAATGCCCATTATGCAGCTTTTCCTCAGGTCAGCTGGCCGCACGCCGCACGCAAAATGGAGACTGTGTTAAACCATAAACGGAAAATTAAACTGTTTCTGTCTCCTCTTTCTACGCAGGTGGATCCGCGGGACAGTTATGCGGAATTATTTGATAATTTGCGTCGGATAAATATCATTTTGTTGGATTTATGCCGAGATATGTGGCAGTATGTTTCGGCGGGGTTAGTACGGCAGAAAGCAATAAAGGGGGAAGTGGGCTCTTCCACCATGCCGCAAAAAGTTAATCCCATTGATTTTGAAAATGCCGAAGGCAATTTAGAATTAGCGGATGCGTTATTTGAATTTTTTTCACGGAAACTTCCGGTCTCGCGTCTCCAGCGGGATTTATCGGATTCCACGGTGCTGCGTAACATGGCGGCAGCGTTTGGATATGCGTGTGTAGCGTATGAATCTGTCTTGAACGGGTTATCCAAGATCTCTTTTAACCGGGTTTTGGGGAGAGAAGAAGTGCGATCCCATCCGGAAGTATTAGCGGAGGCAATTCAAACGATTCTGCGGGCGGGGGGCTATCTCCAAGCATATGAAATGTTGCGCGATTTGACGCGCGGACAAAAAATAACAATGGCGTCCTTGGACCAGTTGATAGAAAATTTGCCTATTGATGATCAGACCCGTGTTAAACTAAAAGCATTGCGTCCGGAAGAATATTTGGGCCTGGCGTGCGAAATGGCGGAGGGAAGGTATGATTGATATTGTATGCGGCGGACAAGCCGGCGATGAAGGAAAAGGTAAAATTTCCGCTTATTTGTCTTATAAAGGAAATTATGATTATTGCGTGCGGGTAGGCGGTCCCAATGCGGGCCATACGGTAGTTAAGGACGGAAAGTCCTACACGCTTAAAAATATTCCGTCCGGATTTTTAAATCCGAAAACGAAATTGGTATTAGGTGCCGGCGCGTATACGAAAACAGAATGGCTGCTTGAAGAAATCCAGTTTACCGGGACGCGAGACCGGCTGATTATCGATCCTTATGCAGTATTGATTTCCGACGAACAAACTGCGGCCGAGAAGAATGCCTCGCATTTTATGAAGCACATTGGAAGCGTTGGAACGGGATTAGGGCAGGCCGTACGCGACCGAATTGAACGGCGCAATATCAAATTTGCCAAAGATGAGCCGTTGTTAAAAGAGTTTATTCAAGATGTTCCCGAATTATTAAATAACTGTTTGGATCAAGACGGAGAAATTTTGTTGGAAGGTACGCAAGGCATTAAACTCTCTTTATTGCATGGGGAGTATCCCTTTGTTACCTCGCGCGATACCACCGCCAGCACGTTTTTGGGAGAGGCGGGCTTAGGTCCCAAATCGGTACGGGACGTATATGTCGTGTTTAAACCATATATTACGCGGGTTGGCCCCGGTCCTTTGGAAGAAGAGTTAACGGATGAAAACAAATTGGAAGTTTATCATACAAAAGGCCATGAAATAGGAAGCGTGAGCAAACGGCTGCGCCGTATTGGTGCGTTTGAGCCGCGTTCAGCCGCCAGGGCCATTATGATTAACAACTGTACAAAAATCGCCATCACGCATATTGATATGTTTCCCGGGAATGACCGTGTGAGAAGATATGAGGATTTTACTCCTGAAGCGAAGCAATTTCTGGAGAATCTAAAAACATTATCTTCCCAAACTTATCCACATCCGGCAATTTCCCTAATTTCTACCGGTCCGGAAATGGAAGATACCTTGGTTTTATAAACAGACCCGCGTTTTAAACGCGGGTTTTTTGTATATTTGGGAGAGGGTAATTGTATGAAAGATATCATTTTTGATTTGGGCGGCGTAATGATTGATTGGAACCCGCGCCATTTATATAAGAAAATTTTTGCTTCGACGGAAGAAATGGAATGGTTCCTTGGAAACGTGTGTACTCTCCAGTGGAATACCCAACAAGATGCCGGCCGTCCGTTTGCAGACGGGATTGCTTTATTAAAGGAAAGATTTCCCAAGTATTCCATCCAGATTGAAGATTATTATAACAGATGGGAGGAAATGCTGGGCGGACCGATTAAAGGAACCGTAGCGGTTTTTTACGAATTGAAACGAAAAGGATACCGGGCGTTTGCTCTTACCAATTGGTCGGCGGAAACTTTCCCCATTGCCCGTACCCATTATGATTTTTTGCAACAGATGGACGGCCTTGTGGTATCCGGAGAGGAACATCTGGTCAAGCCTGATCCCGAAATTTACGCCCGCTTATTGGAGCGGTTTCATTTGAAATCTACCAATTGTTTGTTTATCGATGATAACCCGGCCAATATTGCTGCGGCTGCCAACTTGGGATTTGACGGCATTCTTTTTAAGAGTCCTAATTCTTTACGTGAACAAATCTGTTCTCGCGGTTTATTGTAAGTTACACTAATAAAACGCCCTGCTAACCAAAGCGGGGCGTTTTATAAATCTTTTTCATAATCCTCGGTTGTAAGCCGAGGTTATCTAATTACGCTTTGCTAATTAAGACTTCCATCAGTTTATGGCGCCGGAATTTTCGAGGATCCACCAATAATCCTTCGGATTTGAGTTTGTCGCTTTTATCCAATTCGCGGCCTAATTGTTTTTCCGTCCATTGGGCTAAGGTCATATTTGGCGAGATATCCTGCGGTACTGGCAGCTGGAGTTGTGTAAAAACATCCGCCATTTTAGCCGAAGCGCTCACTACCAATGATTGCCCGAACGGACGGATATAGGCGGGAAAGAAATCGTATTCATCTTCTATTTCTCCAACCAGTTCTTCAAAGATATCTTCCAGCGTTAGAATGCCGGTAATTTTTTCCTCCTCTGTTACCAAACAAATATGTTGTTTGTTTTTCATTAATTTTTCCAACGCGGTGGAAATCAACATATCGGCTTCCAGTCGTAAGATCGGGCGGATAATGGTACGCGCGGATGTAGGAGCGTTACCCGCCATTTTGGTAGAGAGAAAAATATCCTTGAAGTTTAAATATCCGATAATACTTTGCGGATCTTGTGGGTTTTCCCGCACGGGAAAACGGGTATGCATATCCAGATGGGCTTTCACAAAAGTATCGGCAATCGAGTCGCCCGCGTCCAGCATATATACCTGATCCAGCGGTACCTGGATTTCTCGGATTTTACGGATGCAAAACATGGCGCTGGAGAGCACAATTTTTTCTTCCGCTTTTCCAAATAAGCGGGAGGAAGAAGCTATAGCCGCCGCAGTACGCAAATCCGTCATCGCCGCTTTTTGGGCTTCTTTGGGATCGGGCTTTTTATTGCTTAACGGTTTTTGCGTAAAGAAACGCACCATGGCCTCCATAATGCGTACAATGGGCGATAAAATGGAATACAACACGCGCATAATGGGCGAAAATTTAAGCGTTACAAATTCTTTGTTTTTAATGGCAAAGGTTTTGGGCGTAAGTTCGGCAAACACAATGGTAATAAAGCTAAGCGGTATGACCACTACGGCTACAGATAAAGCGTCAGCCAGTCGTTTTGGAACAGAAAGCCACTCTTGAAGTACGGGAGAGAACATCTCATCGGCTCCCGCTCCGCCTGCCGCGGCGGCGATGGCTCCCACCAGCGTAATCCCAATTTGAACTACAGCCAAGCTGCCTTCCATATGGTCTTTCATAAAGAGAGCTTGTTCCGCTCCTAAGCGTTTCTCTTGAGCCAGGATGGATAATTTGGTGCGAGAAACGGATGCCAGCGCCATTTCATAGGCAGCCAGCAAGGCGTTTAAAATGAGCATAAGTATGATGATAAGTATCGTCATGGGATATAGTGTAGCAAAAAAGAGAGGAAAAACAAAATGGCGGTCGTCGTAAGAACGCCGGGAAAGCATTCTCTTTTTGGCCGGTTGGCCAGACAAAGCAAAAAGAGTTTTACTTGACAATCCCCGACGATAAGCTTATTCTTTAAAGAGAAGGGGTTTAAACCGATGAAGAAAAAATTTAATATAACCGGGATGACCTGTTCTGCTTGTCAAGCGCATGTAGAACGGGCTGTTGCAAAATTGCCGGGTGTACGCAGTGCAACCGTTAATTTGCTTCAAAATACATTGATAACCGAATATGACGAAGACCGCTTGAATGCCCAAGATATTATTTCAGCGGTCCGTGCGGCCGGCTATGATGCTTTTGCGCCGGGGGAAGAAATGGGAGTCATCTCTCCCCAGCGTGCTGCAAAGGAAGAAGCGATCCGGTTAAAAAATCGGTTTATGGCGTCGGTTCTGTTTTTGCTGCCGTTATTATATGTGGCGATGGGAGATATGTTTTCTTTTCCACTGCCGCAGGGAATAGAAAAAAATCCAGGGATCTTTGCTTTGACGCAGTTTCTGCTTACGTGTCCGATTTTATCTGTGAACCGTCGATTTTTTACCAATGGGTTTAAACGGTTGCTGCGCGGGGCTCCTAATATGGACAGTTTGATTGCGTTAGGTGCGGGTGCAGCGTTATTATCCGGGATATGGGGATTATTCCGCATTTTAGGGTTGATGGAACATCCCGATTGGACGGCGGCATTTGAGACGCAGCATAAATTATATTTTGAATCAGCGGCCATGATTTTAACGTTGGTTACTTTGGGCAAATGGCTGGAAGCGCGTGCAAAGGTAAAAACATCGGATGCTCTTTCGGCATTGGTCCGTTTGATTCCGGCAGAGGCTTCTGTCCTGCGAAACGGGAAAGAAGTGACCGTTCCAGTGGAAGGATTGGTGCCGGGAGATATGGTGGTTGTGCGTGCCGGGGAACGAATTGCCGCGGACGGCGTGGTTATAGAGGGTGGCGGAGCGGCGGACGAATCGGCTTTGACAGGGGAAAGCGTTCCGCAGGATAAGCCTATTGGCGCCGAGGTGGCGGCAGGGACGCTTTTAGCCAGCGGATATATAGAGCTTCGGGTAGAACGTACGGGAAGAGATACGGTTTTGGCGCAAATTGTCACTTTGGTGGAGGAAGCGGCCGGGAGCAAAGCGCCGATTGCGCGGCTGGCGGACCGTGTAAGCGCCGTTTTCGTGCCGGCTGTTATTGCCATAGCGTTGCTGACGTTAATCGTTTGGTTGGCGCAGGGAACCAGCTTTAGTTTTGCGCTTTCTGCGGCGGTTTCCGTGCTTGTTATTTCTTGTCCTTGTGCGTTGGGGTTGGCTACGCCTACAGCCATTATGGTTGGGACGGGCAGTGCCGCGCGCAACGGAATTTTAGTTAAATCTGCCGCTGCATTGGAACGCGCCCAAAAAGTCACCACCGTCGTCTTGGATAAAACGGGAACCGTAACCACTGGACAAATGCAAGTAGCGTCCGTTGTGCCCGCCAAAGGAATAACAGAAAAAGAGCTGTTAGAACAAGCAGCTTCATTAGAATATTTTTCCCAACATCCTTTTGCCCGCGCACTGGCGACTTATGCGGACCAGCGCAATACGCCTCTGTTGCAAGTATCTGGTTTTGAACTCATTCCCGGCCGCGGCATATGCGCCCAAGAGGGTAATCAAACGCTAGCGGGAGGCAATTTAACCTATATGCAGGAGTTGGGGGTTGCCGTAGCAGATGCAGACGTTTGTTTAAAACAAGCGGCTGAAAAAGGACGTACTCCTTTGTTTTTTGCGCGTGGGAAATCCTATTTAGGAATGATTTCTTTTTCAGATACGATTAAAGAGTCGGCGAAGAGTGCAGTACAGCTGCTTCAAAAGATGCATCTTGAAGTGATTTTGCTGACAGGCGACAATGAACAAACTGCCCAATGCGTGGCACAAGCGGCAGGAATCAAGCAGGTCATTGCCGGCGTATTGCCTCAAGAAAAGGAAGCCGTCATCCGCCGCTTGCAGGACGAGGGTAAAACCGTAGCCATGGTGGGCGACGGAGTAAACGATGCGCCGGCGTTGGTGCGCGCCGACGTCGGGATGGCGTTAGGCACCGGAACGGATGTGGCGGTGGAATCGGCGGATATGGTGCTGATGAAAGATGACTTAACTGGAGTGGCCACTGCTTTGCAGTTGAGCCGCGCCGTGTTGCGGAACATCAAGCAAAATTTATTCTGGGCGTTTATTTATAATCTGTTGGGAATCCCGTTAGCTGCGGGTGTGTTATATTTGCCGTTTGGATGGAAATTAAGCCCTATGTTTGCGGCGGCGGCAATGAGTTTGAGTTCCGTGTGTGTGGTAACAAATGCGCTCCGGTTGCGGTTTTTTAAACCGGTGCACCTATTTGAAAAAACCGAAAAAGAGGAAAAGGGTATGAGAAAAACTTTAATTATTGAAGGAATGGTTTGCTCCCATTGTGCCGGCCGGGTGGAACGGGCGCTCAACGCAATTCCCGGAGTACAGGCTAAGGTGGATTTGGGGCGGAAATGTGCGGTTGTGGAAGCAAATGCCGAGATCAATGACGAGGTGCTGAAACAAGCCGTGCAAAAAGCCGGTTATGAAGTGGTTGCTATAAATTGATTGGGGATATGTAAAAAATCCGGGCGTAGATACGTCCGGATTTTTTATGGGAAAGCAATCAATCGTTTAAGAAGCTTTTTCCAAATTTGAGCGGTGGCAGTTTAAAATAATCTGCAATGGTCTGGCCGATATCGGCATAAGTATCGCGTCCGCCCAAAAATGCAGGTCTTACGTTCGGACCAAACATAATTACCGGTACGTTTTCACGTGTATGATCCGTGCCTTTGTAGGTAGGGTCGCAGCCGTGGTCAGCCGTGATAAAGGCAAGATCGCCGGGGCGCATTTGGGCGGCTAATTCGGGTAAGCGCGAGTCAAAATATTCCAGTCCTTGGGCGTAGCCTTCCACATCGCGGCGGTGGCCCCAAGTCATATCGAAATCCACAAAATTCGTAAATACTAAACTAAAGTCTTTTGCGGATTTCGCTTCAGCTAAGGTGGTATCCCATAATTCTGGCAATCCAGACGCTTTGACGGCTTTGGTGATTCCTTGTCCGGCAAAAATATCGGCTATTTTGCCAACGGAAATTACTGCTCCGCCCGCATTTTTGATTTCGTCCAATACGGTAATCATCGGCGGTTTGACGGAATAGTCATGCCGGTTTTTCGTGCGTTTAAATTCGCCTTTTTTTTCTCCCTCAAACGGGCGCGCAATCACGCGGGCAATGTTATAGGGGGCGACGTGTTTGAAGGCAATCTCGCAGACTTTATACAGGCGGTCCAGACCAAAATATTTTTCATGAGCGGCAATTTGGAACACGCTGTCTGCCGAGGTATAGCAAATAGGCTTTCCCGTTTTGAGGTGTTCTTCTCCCAGTTCTTCAATAATGGCGGTGCCGGAGGCGGCTTTATTTCCTAAAATGCCGGGCAGACCCGCTTCTGCACAAATTTTTCCAATCAGCTCCGGTGGGAAGGACGGATAATCCGGTTTGAAATATCCCCATTCAAATTCTACGGGCGATCCGGCCATTTCCCAATGTCCGGAAGAGGTATCTTTCCCCCGGCTGGTTTCCCGCATAAAACCGTACTTGGACGGAAGGTGTATAGAAGCGGGAGGCTGCGGCCCGGCAACTGGGGAAAGGCCGGTGGAGGCTTGTGCCGCTTTTAAGAGACCGAGTGCCGTTAAATTGGGAATTTTTAATCCGCCGCGTGCGGCCGCAATATGACCTAAGGTGTTGGCTCCTTCATCTCCAAAGACAGCGGCGTCGGCGGCTCCGCCCAATCCAAAAGAATCCATCATTAAAATGACTACGCGTCCTTTCTGGGGCATATTTCCTCCCTTTCTTATTTTTTTCATTATACCCAATTTTGAGCTTTTTCCTAATCCTTTCCCTGTGCGCCAAAAAGAGTTTAAAATGCTATATTGTAATGAAAATAGGGGGGAATATGAAACAGGCTTATCTCAATATGCGGAATTTTTGGTTAGATGTAAAAAATTTAGAGAACCGTAAAGGGGTTATCGAGATCGGCCCGGATAAAATTTCTGTAGCCGGCATAGAAATGGCAATGCAGGATGGAGAAGAAACCAAACATCTGTTTCTTGCGACCAATTCATTAGGAGACAGCAGCTTATATTTTGAAAACAACAGCAAAAGCGGTTTGGGCGGTATGATTGGAGGACATGGCAACGAGTCGCTGCAGGAAGCCGCCGCCCGGATGCTGGCCCATGCAAGCAAGCTTACGGACCAGATGGAGTCGGTTGCGGCTGGGGAGGAACTGCCGCCTCCTTCTTCTTCAAAAATGGTGCGGTTGTTTGCAGTTTCCAAGGAGAAGCTGTTTTATACGGAAAAGCCGGAAACGGATTTGCGTAATCCGGAAAACGATTTTTATCCGTTTTTCGCTTACTCACAGCAAGCGCTGGGACTGTTTCGGGAACAGGAGCAAAGCGTTGCTTCCGAGCAGGCGCATTCGTAAAACGGATCGCTTTTAAAAACCGCTTAAAAGGCGGTTTTTTAAAACGGTTCATCACAATTGATTTTTTCGTCTATTAAATAAAGAGGCCGTTGCTTGACTTCCATAAAGACGCGTCCCAAATATTCGCCAATGACGCCTAAAGAGATCAGTTGTACTCCGCTAAAAAATAAAATCGTTACCATAAGTGAAGCATACCCGCTGACAGGGTTTCCGTACACAATCTTTTGGAAGGTAATCCATACCGCATATAAAAAAGCAAAGGCGGATACCACAAATCCGAAATATGTCCACAAGCGAAGTGGCACCGTGCTGGAAGCGGTAAGCCCTCCCAACGCAAAATTCCACAGCCGCCAATAATTCCATTTGGTTCGGCCCGCTTTTCGCGCCGGGCGGGTAAACGGGACGGACGCCGTCCGAAATCCCACCCAGTTGAACAACCCTTTCATAAATCGTTCCCGTTCCGGCAAGGACAGTACGGCTTGTACCGCCCGGCGGCTCAACAGGCGGCAGTCTCCCGCATCTTCCGGCAGGGGACGGGTGGAAATAGAATTATAAAATTTATAAAAACAACGGGCGGTAAGCCGTTTGACAAACGAATCTTGTTGCCGGTTTTGCCGTGCCGCATAGACTATTTCGCAGCCTTCTTTATGTTTTTGCAGAAAAAGGGGGATTAGGGAAGGCGGATCCTGTAAATCGGCATCCAAAATAATGACCGCATCTGCTTGGACTGCTTCCTGCAGGCCGGCAGTGAGGGCGGCCTCTTTCCCGAAATTGCGCGAAAGAGAAATTATTTTTACCGCTGGATTTTGCCTTGCCCAACTTTTTAATAGAGGAAGCGATCCGTCGGTACTGCCGTCATTTACAAAAATGTACTCGAATTTTTCATCCGGAAGTTCTTTTAAAACAGACTGGGTTGCCTCCCAGAAAAGGGGCAAAACTTCCTGTTCATTGTAAACGGGTACCAGCAAAGCGGTTTTCATAAAGAGTTCCTCCTGCTTTATTATAGTATTTTATTTTTCTGCAAAGGGGCAACTTGCCTGCAGCCGTTTTGTGGAAGAGCATTTCTCTATGTAGGGGTAGAAATAGCGTAGATTTTTTGTAGGAGAATTGGAAGAGCGTTTTAAAGATATTCGTGCAAATTTTTACTGTGCGGAAACAAAAAGAGCGAAAAAAATGAGTGGGGTTCTCTTCACTGGCTTTTTGACGGAGAAATGCTATAATAACTACGCGGCGTGGCATATTGCCGTACGGATATTTATATGCAGCGTATTTCTTTTCGGTTATTTATCTTTTGTTTTATGCTGGCGGCGATCGTGCTGGCCGCCGGCGTGGTGCTGTATTGGCAGAGGGTAAGCCATATTTTGGAACGGGATGTCAAAACGCATGTGGCGGCCGCCAGCGAGGAAGCGGCGGCGGATTTTAACCGTTTAATTCAAAATGACCAGCGCGTGTTGGAATCCATTGCCATTACGGTAGAAGATACTTATCCGTGGACGGATCCTTCTTTGCTGAATGCCTTTTTACAACGCCAAACCCGACATAATGACTTTAAATTACTGGGAGTCCTGACGGAGGATGGACGAGTTTTTCTTTCGGAGCAACGTTCGTTTAATCCCGTTTTTTTGGCGGATATCGCCGCCCGAACGAAAGAGACAGACCATTATCTTTCCGCCCGTCAGCTGGATCCTGTAGATGGGCAAGACATATTAGTACAATCCGTTTCTTTACGCCGCCAAAACCAGTTTATAGGGATTCTTTTCGCTTTGCAAAATCCACAGCGTTACCGCCCGTTATTAGCGTTGTCTGCCATGGGCAGCCGGGGATATTCCCTGATTATTGAACGCAGCGGCGAACCGGTAATGGGATACCGGCAGCCTTGGTTTTCTAATGCGTTCAAAGAATTGGCCCGGGTAGATTTTGATGAAGATATGACGTTGGATTCTCTGCGCGGATTGGTCCAGGCGGGCCAGCATTTTATGACCGGTTTTCGCAGCGAAAAAGGGCACCGTTTCCTGCACTTTATTCCGTTGCAAATGAACGGATGGTATATGATTTCGGCCTTGCCGGCGGTATATGTGGAACATCAGGCCAAATATTTAACTTGGCTTTCATTTTTGTTGTTTTTATCCGTGTTTGTGGTTTTTTTAGGTTTGATTTTTTATATCTTTCATATGCGCGCTTACAGCAACCGCCAATTATTTGCCACCGCTTTTGTCGACCGTCTGACCGGCGCGGATAATTTCAACCGCATGTGTGAGCAGTTCCCCGTAAAATTGGCGGGACTAAACGGCCGCGCTGCGTTGGTCCTTTTTGATATCAGCAAATTTAAAGCCATTAACGATTTGCACGGTTATGAACGGGGAAACCAAGTGCTTCAGCGGGTGGCGGACGTGTTGCGGGAAAATATTAATTCGGATGAATGTTTTTGCCGTTCTACGGCGGATAATTTTATTCTCCTTTTAAAATACGATGACCACAAATCTTTTCTCGCTCGGATCAAGGAACTTGCCACGCAGCTGCGGCGGGATTGTACGGTGGAAGACTCCTGCTTAATGTTGGATGTGGCTTTTGGAATATATGAAGTCAAAGAGAATATTCCGTTCTACAGTATGCTCGACCGTGCCCATTTGGCTTTAGAAAACGCCAAAAAAATGTCTTTTGAAAAGATCCAGTTTTATGACGAAGCCGACCGAAAACGGATTGTAGCCGAAAAGCAAATCGAAAATACCATGGAAAGCGCCTTAGAACACGGTGACTTTACGGTGTATCTGCAGCCTAAATGTGATTTGGTCAGCGGCAAAATGCATGGTGCGGAAGCATTGGTGCGATGGAACCGGGCGGACCAAGGAATTGTAAAACCGGATGATTTTATTCCGATTTTCGAAAAAAACGGATTTATTTTGCGTTTGGATATGTTTATTTTAGAAGAGGTGGTCCGTTTGTTGGCGGGCTGGAAGGAAAAAGGATTAAGCACCGTACCCGTAGCGGTTAATTTTTCGCGGTTGCATTTGAATGATACTCGTTATATTCCACAGATGCTCCGGGTGGTGGATAAGTACAGTATTGCACATGAAATGATTGAGGTAGAGTTAACCGAAAGCGTGATTTTCAATAACCTGGAACGCGCGCAGAACGTTATCCGCCGCTTGCACCGGCTGGGATTTTCGGTGGCGATGGATGATTTCGGGTCGGGGTATTCGTCGTTAAATGTGCTGAAGAGCTTACAGTTTGACAGCATTAAGCTTGATAAGGAATTTTTAAGCGGATTTGAAGAAAATCCTTACGCCCATAAAGTCATTGAGGGAGCGGTTTCCATGATTAAATCCTTGTCCATACAAGTGGTGGCTGAAGGGGTGGAAACCCGTCACCAGGCTGATTTTTTGAAGCATACCGGCTGTGATTTGGCGCAGGGTTATTTTTTCTCTTGCCCGCTGCCGGCTGACCAATTTGAAAAATTGCTCCAAAAATCTGCCGAAGAAGCTTAATTTGCGTTTTTTCCGGAAAATGCCCCCGTTGAAATACCCGTCAACGGGGGCATTTTACGAGCTTCCCGGCGTTTTTTCCGTTATATAAATTAAACCGCCTAAAAGAAGCGCCTTCAAGAAGCGTTTAAATCGTCTAAATATGCTAAAATTTACCAATAAAAACTGATTTTGGAGGACCGGCTGTTATGAAACATACGATTTGGATTGTGGATGTTACCAACCGGGACGGCGTACAGACTTCCCGTTTAGGTTTATCTAAGCTGCAGAAAACCATGTTGAATTTCTACCTTAATGAGTTGGGAGTTGCTTTCTCTGAATTTGGATTTCCAACCACGAACCACGAAACCAATTATTTAAACGCCAATTTGGAACTAGTTAAGCAGGGCATTTTGACAAAAACCCGTCTAAGCGGTTGGCTGCGTGCGGTGGAAGAAGATGTCAAATTGGCTTATCAAAACGTACCCGGTCTGCAATATTGTAATTTGTCCATGTCGACCTCGGACCAAATGCTTGCCGGCAAATTTGGCGGTAAATTTAATCGGAAAGATATTTTAAATAAAGCGGTGAGTGCCGTACGGTTGGCCAAAGAAAAAGGAGCGTTGGGAGTAGGAGTGAATGCCGAAGACGCTTCCCGCACGGAGCTGGATTTCTTAATCGAGTTTGCTTGCGCCGCCAAAGAAGCGGGCGCTTCGCGCTTCCGCTATTGCGATACGCTGGGCTATGACACGCCGGACGTGATTTATGAGCGGATTCGCAAGATTGCTGAAGCTTCTCATATCGCGATTGAACTTCATTGCCATAACGATTTAGGCATGGCGGTCGCCAATTCCATTATGGGGGCCAAAGGCGCAGTAGACGGCGGTTCGGAAGCGTTTATTAATACTACGGTCAACGGATTGGGAGAACGCGCCGGAAATGCGGATTTAGTATCTTGTTTGCTGGCCATTGTACATGGAAGCGGAATGAAAGATTATAAATTAAACCCCAATATCCGCTTAAATAAGGCGTGGCAATTGGCCAAATACGCTTCCTACGCATTTGGCGTACCGATACCCATAAACCAACCGGCTGTGGGTGCAAACGCGTTTGCGCATGAATCGGGTATTCATGCGGACGGTGCCCTTAAAGACCGCCGCAACTATGAACTCTATGATTTTGAAGAACTCGGCCGCGGCGAACCGGAAATTATTGAAACCGGACGAGTCATTACGACCGGAGAATACGGCGGTATTAAAGGGTTCCGCAACGTATATGAAAAGTTGGAACTGGAATTTAAGAATGATCAACATGCGCGTGAAATCTTAGAGCTGGTGCGCTATGCCAACGTACATAACCAATTGCCGTTGGTGGAAAGCGAATTGCGTTTTATTTACCATCATCCGGACATCGCCGCCAAGGTGATGACCATTACCCCTCACTATTCGGGAGAAGAACAGAATGCTTAAACAAACTCTTGCGGAAAAAATTATTTCCGCCCATACTCCCGCGCCGGTGCGCGCCGGAGATTTTACGGTGGCGGACGTGGATGTTGCCGCCGTTCAAGACGGGACGGGCCCGCTGACTGTAGCAGAATTGGAAAAAGCCGGTTTTACTACCGTTAAAAATCCTGCCCGTACCATTTTATTTATCGACCATGCCGCTCCCAGCCCGCGCAAAGAACTTTCCAATACCCACTTGGTATTGCGCGATTTTGCCAAAAGAACGGGGGCCGTGTTGTCCGAAATTGGAGAAGGGGTATGCCATCAGCTGTTGGTGGAAAAATACGTTAATCCCGGCGAAATTCTCATTGGGGCGGACTCCCATACCTGCACCTCTGGCGCATTGGGCGCCTTTGCCACCGGAATGGGTTCTACGGATGTGGCGGTTGGAATGGCGATTGGGAAAGCTTGGCTGAAAGTACCGGCTACTTTTAAAATAGAAGTTACGGGTAAATTCCAGGCGGGGGTAGGCGCAAAAGATTTAATTTTGCATTTGATTGGGCTTATCGGCGCAGATGGCGCTACATATAAAGCGTTGGAATTTTGCGGAGAAACCATCGAAAATATGGAAATGGCTGACCGGTTTACTTTGTCGAATATGGCCGTGGAGGCCGGAGCAAAGGCGGGATTGATTGCGACCGATTCAAAAACAAAAAAATATTTGGAAGAACACGGACGGGGCGATAAATTCAAAGAAATCAAAGCCGATGAAGGCGCAGTTTATGAGCGTGTGATTAAAATAGATGCTTCTAAATTGGAGCCGACGGTTTCTTGTCCCCATACCGTAGACAACGTCAAAACGGCGAAAGAATTGGCGGACGTCAAAGTCAATCAAGTCTATATTGGTACTTGCACAAACGGTCGTATCGAAGATTTACGGGTGGCGGCGGCTATTTTAAAAAACAGAAAGATAGCGGACGGAGTACGTTTGTTTATTACACCGGCCTCTCGGGATGTAATGCTGCAAGCGTTAAAAGAAGGACTGATCGAAATTTTTGTACAAAGCGGCGCTTCCGTACAAACGCCCGGCTGCGGGCCGTGTGTGGGCGTTCACGGCGGCATTTTAGGAGACGGAGAAGTCTGTTTGTCTACCCAGAACCGCAATTTCCAAGGAAGGATGGGAAATACAAAAGGATTTATCTATCTATGCAGCCCTGCGGTGGCGGCGGCCAGTGCATTAGCCGGACATATTGCTGATCCGAGGGGGATTTAATATGGAATTAAAAGGAAAAGCTTGGAAATTCGGTAACGATATCAGTACGGACCATATTGCGCCGGGCCGTTTGTTCCACCTGAGAAGCAATCTGCCTGAAATGGCTAAACACGTGTTGGAAGATGCCGATCCCAACTTTGCTTCTTCTATGCAAAAAGGCGATTTTGTGGTGGCCGGTAAAAATTTTGGATTAGGGTCTTCCCGTGAACATGCGCCTACTATTATTAAATTGGCGGGAGTCAATGCCGTGCTGGCCAAAAGTTTTGCGCGTATTTTCTTCCGTAACGCCATTAATATCGGCTTACTGCTGGTGGAATGCGATACCGATAAGATTAATGCAGGAGATGAACTTTCGGTGGACGTAAAAGCCGGGGTTGTTCATAATTTAACCCAAAAAACTGATATTCCCGTTACGCCGCTGCCGGATGTGATGATTAAAATCTTAAACGAAGGCGGTTTGATGGCGCATATTAAAAAACACGGCGGGTTTGATTTGGTATGACAAAAGAGTATACCGTAACATTGATTCCGGGGGACGGAATCGGACCGGAAATTACGGCAGCGGTAACGGATGTGATTAAAGCGTCCGGCGTCCAAATTAATTGGGAAAAACAAGCCGCTGGCGCGGCCGTACTGGAAAAAGAAGGGACGGTGCTTCCTCGGCGCGTTTTAGACAGTATTGCCAAAAACGGAGTTGCGTTGAAAGGACCTATTACTACGCCGATTGGAAAAGGGTTTCGCAGTGTAAATGTCGCGCTTCGGAAAGAATTGGACTTATATGCCTGCGTGCGGCCGGCCAAATCATTGCCGGGCATTAAGAGCCGTTACGAAAACGTCGATTTAGTGATTGTACGCGAAAACACCGAGGACTTATATGCCGGAATAGAACGGAAAATCGATGAAAATACCGCCGAATCCATTAAGCGTATTACGCGCGGCGCTTCGGAGCGGATTGCGCGGTATGCGTTTGAGTATGCCGTTCAAAACGGACGGCAGAAGGTAACGGCTGTAAGCAAAGCCAATATTTGTAAATTTTCTGACGGACTCTTTTTAGAAGCCGTCCGGACGGTGGCCCAAGAGTATCCGCAAATTGCATACGAAGAAGTATTGGTGGATAATTTATGTATGCAGTTAGTCATCAATCCGGAAAATTACGATGTCTTGGTGCTGCCTAATTTGTATGGTGATATTGTTTCGGATCTGGCGGCCGGATTAACGGGCGGACTGGGGGTGGCTCCGGGCGCCAATATCGGCAAGAAGGCGGCTGTTTTTGAAGCCGTACATGGAAGCAGCCCTTCTCTGGCTGGACAGCATAAGGCGAACCCGACGGCACTTTTATTGAGCGCCTGTTTGATGCTTCGGCATTTGGGAGAGATAGAATGCGCTCAAAAAATTGAAAACGCTTTAGAAAAAGTGTTGCAGCAAGGCAACGTGCGCACCTTTGATTTGGGAGGCAGTGCAACGACGGAAGAGTTTGCCCAAGCTGTTATCAAACAATTGTAATTTTTTTGCCGGATTAAAAAATCCTCCGCTTTTTTAAGCGGAGGATTTTTTAATGAATTTTACTCATTAGAAGGAAAGCATCTCTATTTGTTCCGGTGTTTTATCCAGCGGCAGGACTTGAGATTTTACCGAAGCAAAATCAATTTTGCTTAGATCCACTTGCCGGATTTGGCTGTTATTCATGGTGCGGTAATAGAAAGACGGCCGGGTCATATTGGTAACGCTGGTCCACTGGGTGGCGCTGGGTAAGTCCGGTATTTTTTGATCCGGAGCAAACTCTACGCCGATTGGAATATCAAAGTTATTCAAAATATGAAAGGCTTGCAAAACGCCTGCTTCTGCGTTCGGCATAACGGGTGCGGTGTGTAAATAGAAAAAGGCCCGAACGAAGCGGGAAGGAGGCGTAATATCGCCGGGAAGTCCCCACATACCGGCCCCAGCGCCGAAAGCGGAGAGGGTGGTCTTACCATAAGGTTGGGGGCGCACATCTCCGGCCTGCAGATGAACGTAATTGTTTAGGTGGGTTACTTGCCACGGAAAAGAAGGCGAATTAGTAAACACTCCAACTGTATTTTCATAAATATGACGTTCACCCTTATTCTCAATTTCCAACACAATACTGCGCCCGCTTGCATCGGCGATGCGCCAATGCCCGGTAGAAGAGGTTTCTTGCCCGGCTTGTGGAGGATAAATTGTTACAATATCTATTTTTTTAAGGCCTTGTATCACTTCTTCTACCGTAGCGAAATTGGTTAATATCCAACGTACCAGTTCCACATCCGCTACCGATTTTTTGGCCCGTTTGGGGTTATAGGCGCCTAAGCTGCCATATCCTGAAAAATAAAAAATACCGGCGGCCAGTCCTTTTTCATTGACCCCCTCACCGATAAAAGGATCTTTTACCACACTGATACCAACGGCTCCGTATTTATTTTTCCAAGAAAGACCGTTTTGGCCCTGCGGAGTGAAAGAAGTATTTGTTGCCCCCGCGGCATAATTACGAGTTTGCTTTCCAGCGAAAAACCGCCCCATTCTATGGTACGGGCTTGTAGTTGGGTGCCGTCTTGCGTACTAAATGAGATTCCCGTGCAGGCGTCGACTGGTATTTGTGATAAGACAAATCCGATCGTGAACAAAAAAGAAAATGTTTTTTTCATACGTATCCTCCTTTTTTTTATTATAAAAAAGATAAAAGCCACCAGAACTTAAAAAATTATATTAGAAAAGGATTCATCTGTTGGCAGACCATTTTTCTTGTACTAGAATGGACGGAAAAAAGAGGAATCTTTTTATGATTCCGGCTCATATTTAAAAGAAGGCATGGAAGAAAGTTTAAATAAGTTCTTTTGATGTAAGGAATCAATTTTTTCTTTCCAAATTGGGTTTTCGCATATGCCAGTGCGAATGTATACATCTAGCGCGGCGTAAGGAAAACCTAATTTTTCCTCGTCGCTTTTTCCGGACAAACCATCCGAAGGAGCCTTAAATACGAACCTATCTGGAAGATTTAATTCTTTTCCTATTGTTAACAATTCAGTTACGGTAAGATTTAAAAGCGGGGCAAAGTCTCCTGCGCCGTCCCCATAACGGGTGGAATATCCCACCCAAGCTTCCGACTTGTTGGAGGTGTTTATCACACGGCCATTTACGGATTGTGCTACAGCATATAACGTAGCCATCCTTAAGCGCGGAGCCAAATTTATTTTACTTTGCTCGGTCAATGAAAAAGAAGAACCTACTTGCCATAAAATATCCCGGTAAGCATTTTGTATATTGATTTGCAGATTTCTTATGCCCAGATAATGACATAGGGCTTTTGAATCTTCTATATCCTGTTGAGTGCCGTTTGGCATAAGCACCCCCAAAACGCGTTCTTTCCCCAAGGCGTGTACGCAAAGAGCTGCGGCAATAGAGCTGTCTTTCCCCCCGGAAATGCCAATTACAGCCGTACAGCCTTTTCCATTTTGTTCAAAACACTCGGCAATCCATTTGATTAAACCGTGTGTAATTTTTTGGGCTTGAAAAGACATATGTAACATCCCTTTATATGTAAAGTATCTCTTTCTATTTTACTGCTTTTGAAATTTCTTTTCTGGATATTTTAATTTATTCGTTGGTATTGGAGAGGGGAAAACAGATAGGCTTTAAAATAATATTTTAAGATTGAGTCGTTGGTGTATACATAGAAAATAACACTAAGTTTCAGCACCCATCATTCTTGACATGGCTTTCTACAAAAGCATGGCGTTTTTTCTTGTTTATAATTCCAACGGAAAGAATTCGAAAAAAGAACGCCTTTATTTTTATTTTTAAGTTTTGCCAATAAGAGATCTTGAGAGATAAATTTTTGAAAATAGGATCCAGTTGTTTTAGATCCCACAGAAGGTAGCCTTCTTTCCGATTAGCTAAACTTTTTTCGGGAAGTTGATACACACTCACCCCTTCCAAAGGAATTTGACAAGAGAAGGTTTCTCCTTTTTCTGTATAAGTAATAAAAAGAAAATGTATATCCGCCGTGTGTAATTGGCGAATGGAATTTACATAATAAAGTATCTTAGAGAAGGGCAATTGACTGCCCGTTTCCGCATACCACACCAAGAGTACTTTCTTTCCCTTTTTAAGATCGTTTTGAAAACGAGTTACTCTTCGTGTATATTTTGCCAAAATGCTCGGAATCTGCAATCTTATGTTTTGCCCTGCAATAAAATCATGAAAAAAGATATAGCCGTTTTGTATATGTTTGCAAATTTGATTACAGGCTTTTGGAGAATCTTCCTCTAGGGGGACAATATAAGTAAAATTTAAAAAAGATTGAAAATGCGTACAAATCGTTTCAAAAGGGGCATTTATATTGGCAGAGGTAATCCAATCTAAAGGACCCGCGTATTTCCTTAAATTATATTTGCGCAAATATTCCGCACAGGCGCAATTAGTCCCTATAGAATAAATGACATCATATTTTATTTTATTCATCTTTTAAATCCTTGCGGCATTTAACAGATTAAAAAAAGGAATTATATACATCTTAGCAAAGATTTTAGCTGAAATTCTGAAAGTGATTTAGTTATACGAAAATAACTCAAATATAACATTGTTTTTCTTTCAAAAATTCTAAGAGAGTATATGGGCTATATAACAGGAATGGAATTCGTATCTCTTTTATGGGGAGAGATTTTGTCCATTGTGCTGCCTATACATAAAATTTGTGTAGAAGTAAATAATTGTCATGTTTCGAGAGGTTCGCTTTTGGTGTGGGGGACTATTTAACAAGGGTGGCAAGATTGAAGGGCAGAGTCTTTTTTGCTAAACTATAGTTGGTGCTTGAATGATAATGTAGTTATATTTATTTTAGGAGGTTTTATGAATAGAGGGTTTACGCTGATAGAGTTGTTGGTTGTTGTATTGATCATTGGTATTTTGGCTGCCGTGGCATTGCCTCAATACCAAAAGGCAGTGATGAAGAGCCGTACGGCTGAAGCTTGGGGAAATTTAAAAGCCATTAATACCGCGCTAAACGTCTATTGCTTAAGTCATTCAGATGATGGTGATAGAGCTACCGATTTTGAAACGATCAGGCAGGACTTGGATATAGACGTTAAGGATTCTGACAATTTTACCTATGCGGGATTTTTTAGGTGTTCTACCATATTTAAATATATTTATGCGGAATATACAGGCCCTGGGGATTATGATTTTAAGTTAGAACTTAATCCTCAAAATGGCGCCCGGTCTTGTGAAGGAGCTTCTTGCCCGGAAGTAGGCTTTTCAAGATATGGCTCTTTTTCAGAGTGTTTATGCGGATCTCTGCAGGCTGAATGTTACATAGAATAAACAATTATAATCGTACTTTTCTGTTTGCATAATGATGGTTTCGTCTTTATGTGAGTAATTTTTACTATATTAGCTTTTGTTGCCGATTTGGAACGGATGGATTGTGGATAAATCATCATTTCTGTTCAAATATAAAAACTTATCCCTTCTCCTATTTTTTATTTGTTTGGGAGGAGGGATAAGTTTACTTTTTGGGCAGGATATGTGCTTTGACTTCCAAAATTATCATTTGTATATTCCATATGCTTTTTTGCATGGGCGTGCGGCAGTGGATATAATTCCTGCCGGAGCCATCCATACGTTTTTTAATCCTTTGCTAGATATTCCTTCCTATTTGTTGTTTACTGCTCTTACCGATTGGCCTCATCTAGTCGGTTTTTTAATGGGAGGATTTTATGGGGTTTTTCTGTTTGCGGTATGGAAAAGCACTTCTTTATTATTTCCTAGAGAGAAGCCAATAGAAAAATGGTTACATTTTTTTGTTTTTTGTTTGGCTGTAACGGGAATAGCGGCGCTGTTGCAAATAGGCCGTTTTACCAATGAAATCCAGACCGCCCTATTAGGGGTAACTGCGGGGTGGCTGTTGTTGAAATTTGTGTCCAATTATAAAACCGGTTTCCTTTGCCTGTCCTCTTTTGTTGCGGCATTTGCAGCCGGGCTTAAATATACCGCCGCTCCGGTTGCGGTAGGAATAGGGCTGGGAGGGGTTTTTTTATTATTTTGCAGGCGGGAGTCTTGGCGTAAATATGTATTGTTTGGGTTAAGCGGCTTATGCGGTTTTTTGTTGGCGGATGGTTGGTTCCTTTACCAAAAATGGACGGAACTTGGAAATCCTTTTTTCCCCTATTTCAATCATATTTTTAAATCGCCCTATTTCACCGCGGAAGCTTTGCCTAACGGGTCCCTTACGCCGGCCGGATGGAAGGAAATATTATTTCTTCCCTTTCTGCGATACCATATTTTAGCGATAGAATACCGGTTGGATATTCGCCTTATTTTGGGCTTGGTTTCTTGTTGGGTGCTGTGGGCGAAATTTCTGTTTGGAAAGGAAAGATTGTCTAACATACGGGAAACCATCGTGCTGTGCTTTTTTTCCGGCACTTATATTGCTTGGGTGTGGCTGTTTGGCAATATGCGCTATACCGTTTGTTTAGAAGTTTTCTCTGCTTGGTTGTTTGCTTTGGCATTAAAAAGATTTTTGCCGATTCGTATTACGGTATGTATTGTAGCGTCGGTATGGGCGGCCCTTTTGTTGCGTCCGTTACCCGAATGGCCTAGAGAGCCATTTATGGAGAAAACGATTGTCTTTTCGCAGGAAGTGTCCGTTCCGGACAATGCATTTGTACTCTTGGCCGGACACCTATCTTTTTTAATCCCTTTTTTAAATCCGAATGCGCGGTATGCCGGCGGCGTTTGGTTTGATCCGGAGAAGTTGCCTTCCGCCCCAGAGCAGGAAATTCAGGCTTTTAACTGGTTGCAACGAGCTGATTATCGCCATCATTTTGCTCCAATCATTCAACGGGAAATCGCCCGTCATGAAGGGCCGGTCTATATTTTGGCTCCATCGACTCGTTGGGCGTGGAAAGACGCGTTGTGGAGTGACTATGGCATAAAAGTGGTTCCGTCAACTGAGTCTTGCCAGTTCTTCTTTATTTCGCCCGATATGTTATATGATGGATTTATGTTGTGTGAGGCGCAAAAAACGAGTTAAAACTATGCCTAAAAAGATTTGCTCTCCTGAACTAAGTATCGTGTTTCCCTGCTTAAACGAACAAGCCGCTCTTTCAGTTTGTCTGGAGAAAGCGCGGGAGGCATGTTTAGCAGGGAAAATTTCTTTTGAGATTGTAGTGGCTGATAATGGATCCTCGGATAAAAGCGTTGAATTAGCCCATGCAGCCAGCGTGCGGGTAATTCACGTGAAGGAAAAGGGTTATGGCGCGGCTTTGCACCAGGGTATCTTGGCCGCGCAGGGAAAATATGTTGCGTTTTGTGATGCAGACGGTTCTTATCCGGTGGGATTTTTCCCCCAAATGCTACTTGATATAAAACAAAACAAGTTGGACTTATTATTGGCTAATCGTTTGAAAGCTCCTATGCAACGGGGGGCGATGCCTTGGCTAAACCGTTATGTGGGGACTCCGGTGTTATCAGGCTTCATTCGGTGTTTGTTTTCCTATCCGGTGTACGATTGCAACAGTGGGATGCGGATGCTGCTGCGGGAAAAATACCCCGATCTAGACTTGCATCATACAGGAATGGCCTATGCCAGTGAAATGCTTTGCGCGGCGGCGGTAAAAGGCTGGCGTTATGCTGAATGTGTGATGCCGGAATTTAAAAAAGATTTGCGCGGACGGCCGCCGCATTTAAACCGTTGGCGGGATGGATGGGCTCATTTATGTGTGATTTGGGGATTGTATTTTAAGACTAAGCTGCGTAAAAATAAATGACCAATCAATTACAACGAGTTTTTACTAAGATTCCCTATTGGGTACGTATAGCAATCCAGCTGGTTGCTTGTACGGTGTTGGGTGGTTTAATCAGCCTTTTCTTGGGGCGGGATGCGTCTATGCTTCCTATGGATCGGGCATTATATTCCGCTCATGCGCTTCTTACCGGACGGATGAATATGGATCTGTTTGCCGCGGGAGAAGGGCCCGTTCTCAATCCATTATTATATATTCCCTATTATCTTATATTTGTAAAGTTAAATAATTTTCCTCATCTATCGGTGTTTTTGGCAGGTTTTCCGTATGGGTTATTGGTTTTTTTAGTTTGGAAAGTCTGTACGCGTCTGTTTAAAGAAAACGGGAATTTGGTTGTTGTAATGTTTGCAGCTCTGGCGGTAACAGGTTCAGCCGCCTTAGCTAATATTGGCGTTGGAAACGGAAGTATTGGGTTGGCGGTTTTTGCTGTTTGGGCATTCATATTGTTGCTTGATATAAAAAATCCGTATAAAAGGAAGTGGAGTTTTTTTATAGCAGCGTTTGCGGCCGGATTGCATTTTTCCGCTTTTCCAGCGCTGGTGGGGATCACTGCTGCTTCGTTTGTATTGCATAGCGGCTCAGCAAGAAAGAGGAACTATCTAGAAGATATTGCTTTTGCCCTTGCGGGGTTTCTGCTGGCTCTGTCGGTGGGTATGTGGTATGCTTGGCAAACAGGGGTGCTGGATTCTTTTTTGGGGTTTTTCTGGCCGAAAGGCTGGGCATTTGGCCTATCCCCTTGGGCTGAACGGTGGGAGTTGCCGGCCAATTTACAAGAGTGGGTATTTTTGCCGTTTTGGCGCATCCGGTATGCATTGTCCGGCTATGTTTTGGATGTACGTATTGCCTGCGGGATCATGTGTAGTGTGATTTTATTGGCCAAATATTTCTTTAGTCCACCGGAAGAGTACTCTTGTACGGAGACGGCTTTGAGTTGGTTTTTTCTAGGGATATACATCTGTTGGTTATTGGGTTGGCGTACGGCGGATTCTTCTATTGTGTTGGAATTTTTAGGGGTTTTATTATTGGGCCGTTGTTTGGTATGGTTAATCGGAGGAAGGGGCGCTGTTTTATGTGCGCTCGTATTATTATGGTTGTTTTTCCCGTTAAGGACTCCTGAAAAAAGACAAGGAATAGAAAACCATAATTTTTCTTTTTTTAAAGAACCTGTTCTTGAAAAAGATTCGTTAGTTTTATTGTCTGGACATGTATCTGGATTGATTCCTTTTTTGCCACAGGATGCTCGGTATATAGGCGGTATTTGGTTTGATCCCCAAGATTATTCTGTTGCAAGTCAGTTTTATTTGCACCGTTTAAATCCTCTTCCTTCGGGTTATTATTCTCACCGATGGGATGAAGCAGTTCGGGAGACTGTTCGAGCGCATACCGGCGCTATCTATGCCGTAGTTCCACAAGAAAAAGCAACGGATTGGCCAGCAGTCTGGCAGCGATATGGAGTAAAATTTAACGAAACGTTAGATACTTGTCAGTTATTAAATCCGGCTGATGTGACCGGAGAAAAAGGATTTCTTCTTTGTTCTGTACAAAAAATACCCGATGGAAAATGATCCTTTCTTCTATTAAGAACCTTTCAAGCAGATACAACTACACCCCAAAAATTAGATTCAAGAAAAAACTAATTCCTTCTCTTAAGTAGATGAGCTTTCTTTTGAAAACGTTTAATATAAGGAGACCGAATTTGACGGATTTGTTCTTCCATCCATTTTGGGTCAGAACTAAAAGGGAAAAACGGCATAATTACATCTGCGCCGGCGGCCAAAGCTTTATTCATGCGTGCACCAATAGATTCCAGCTCGCTGCCTGCAGCGGCTTGCATGTTGAGGGCGTCGGGAATTATGATCCCTTCAAAAGGTACTTCTTTTCGTAAGAAACGATAAAACAAGGGAGAATAAGCCGAAATATTTTTTTTATCTAAAGCCTGATAAGTTGCATGGGCCGTCATCAGGCAGTTCCAACGGCTGCTATTTTCAAATTGTCCCACATATTGTGTACGCAGTGTTTCTGCGGAAAGATCCAGCGTCTGGGCGGTTGCATGAGGATCAGTAGAGGTCGCGGCACCTGGGAAATGTTTATAACAGGGTGTTACCCCGCCGTCATCGATTCCTTGTGCAAAGGCGTCAGCCAATATTTTGGCAATTTTAGGATCAGTGGAGAAATAGCGGCTGCGCTGATAGATCATCTCAGAAGAGGCCGCTTCCGCCAAAGGAGCGAATACCACGTCTATTCCTAAATCTTTTAAGGCTTTTCCCGTCCGAAGACCATATTCGTACACTTCGCGGACTGCTTTGTCGGGATCTTTTTTAGCCAATTCCCCAAAAGATTGGGGAGAGGGGGCTTGGAATTCTTTTATAAAATGCTTCAAACGGTTAACCGAACCGCCTTCCTGGTCTATAAAAAACAAAAAATCACTTCTTCCCAGCACACTTTCCAGCTCTTTTTTCAGTTCTTTTGGTTTTAAGCCGGGATGAATGGGGATGCTGAGCAGAAACCCATAAGGATTCACCCTTTTTAAAAAGCGCTTATCCTCTTCTTGCAACGGATAGCGATTAATCAACAGAATGACGGGAGAAATGGGATGTTCGTGAGGAAAAAAGCATTTACACATAGCAAACAAAACTATTCCAGCGCATACTAGGCGGATGATATTTTTAAATGTGAGAAACTTAGATACATTATGGATCATAAGTATAAGGATTGATTATTTGGCGGACTAACTCTTGTATATATTTGTATAGATACCTCAACCAAAAGAAAAGAACAGCTTCTACTTTAGTATACAAAAATAAAATTGTGGGAAAGAATCTAAAAGAAATCAGAATCAAAGCAATCAGCTATAGCCTGTAACGTGATTACATCGACTAGATCAGATCGCTATCCTGTCATTATCACAAAGCAATTATTTGATAAATGTCAGCAAGTCCGGCAAAGATACCATAAACAGCCGCTGCGGTATGATAAATTGACTTTTGCTTTCAAACGAATGATAAAATGCGCTTGTTGTGGTTCGTATATATCCAGTTATCACAGGTATAAGACAAATAAAACCGATGGGAAACAACATCATTATGTCTATTTACGCTGTGCGGGAAAAGCCAATAAAATACCCTGTTCTTACAAGGAAATTCGTGAAGAAGTGGCTATAGATGCGGTAATGAGTAAACTGAAAGCAATTCAAGTCCCGGACGCTCTGTTAAAAGGGCTTTGGAACAGTTAGTAAGCAGACTGGGCACGCTGCAGCAAGCCGGACAAGCCACCTTGTATGCGGCCCAACGCAGATTGGGACAAATTGCTAAAGAAAAGGAAGTGTGGGTACAAAAAGAAGCCAGCGGGTTAATAAGTAGCGAAATCGTGAATAACAAGCTGCAAGCACTAACGGAAGAAGAACAAACCTTGCAGGCCAAGCTGTCTAACCGCCCGGAAGCATCTAAACATACTGCCTGGACCTTAACACGAGCGATAAACCTGCTTTCCCGCCTGCCGGAGCTGTTTGCAGGTTCGCAACCGGAGCAAAAACGCAAGATTCTGAACTTGATATTTGCGAACCTGTCTTTGAAAGATAAAAAGCTTGAAATTATATACAAAAAACCCTTCAACTTACTTGCTGAAGGGTCTAAATGTTGTATATGGGGTACTGTGGTCAATGCTTTTTATAATTTTTTAATTGGAAAAAATAATTAGATTTTTACACAAGAGTAGTGAAATATTATATTATTAGCATATCAATAACATTTGGAAATAAATATGAAAGAATTATTTAAAACCTTTGTCTTTGTTGTGGTTTCTTTATTTTTGCTCCTACTGTTGTCTTTGATCTTTTTCCCTCATTTTACATTGCACAGTCTTTTTCATGCTAAGCCGTCTTATACTTTGTATGTCTTAAACTCTCAAACGAGTGTTCCACGCGATTTTAATGCTGTTAGTATTTCTTTTGTAGATAAAAGAAATAGAGAGGCTTTTTTGAATATTCTAAATAATTCTAATGTCTCATTGGATACATATTTGAGCACACAATTAGATTATTATGATCGCTTAATTGCTTTTTTAATTGTTATCATTGGACTTTATGCACTGTGTTCATTCTTATATATCAAAGCTATAAGCGAAGAAAAAGCAAAAAAGATGTGCGAGGAAATAGTATTAAAAGAGATGAAATCTCTTGAAATTCGCAATTTAATTACTAGAGGTGTAGCTGACAGCGTGGAAGAACAGATGAAAGGAGAAGCGGTTCGTGACCAAATTGATAAAAGGTTAGATTCTCTGTTGCAGACACAAGAAGAACAGCTACCAATGAGTAAGAAACAAGAGGACTGAGGTATGGGAGTCTTAAATTTTTCTATAGAAGATCTGCAAAAGAAGGGAGATAAGAAAAGAGAGAAACAACAAACCGTCTCTCCTTCTTTAACATCCGTAGAGGAAATATTGGCGGAAGCCAAACTCCGACATTTTACAATGATTCCATTAGATATTTATCGAGTTGTTACAGAGATTTTTGGCGTGGAAGTCCAATTAGAAAACATGGACCGTAATATATCAGGATATTTGGAAGAAAACCCCAAGGCAGGGAAGTGGGTGATTTTTCTGAATCAATATGATAACCCTCGTAGACGTAATTTTACTATGGCTCATGAGCTAGCGCATTTAGTATTGCAGCATAATAATCAATTAATTAATGGGCGGAAAGATGAGGTTATCTTGTTGAGAAGTGATAATGATGATCTTATTGAAAAAGCCGCCGATGATTTCGCAGCCAACTTACTCATGC
>CALUYP010000049.1 GCA_944325055.1 uncultured Elusimicrobiales bacterium
GGGCCATTTTATAACTCGCTTTGCTCAAACAATAAAATGGCGAATCCGTTTGGAAGGCTTTTTATAAGCAGGACAAAGGGGCGGGTTGAACGACAACGACATAAAAGGAAACCTCTTTTTAGAATGGTGGTGGCAGATTACTGGTTGTTTTTTGCTAGAGCGCGACAAAACAGAAACAGTGTGGCTTAAACCAATCGTATTAACGGGCATAGAGTTGGGAGGCCAAGCTTTGGCCCGGCAAGGGGGTTGTTTTGTTTTTTTTTTTTGATACACTGCTCCTAGCATTGATTTTTAGGCAAAGAGGAATAAAATAAGGAATAGGCCGTTAAATCAGCTTGCCTAAGGAGATTTTTATGAAAAAGGGTTTTACGTTGATAGAATTATTGGTTGTAGTATTGATTATAGGGATATTGGCGGCGATAGCCTATCCAAAATATGAAAGAGCCATAGAAAAAGCGCGTTTTGCAGAAGGGATAAGGCTATTACGCGCGCTTGGAGCTGCTAACAACGCATATTATTTAGCAAATGGAAAATATGCAACGAAAATGGAAGATCTGGATGTTAATTTACAGGGGCAAGCTAATGGTTCCGGTTATTATGCAAGCAAATGGTTTAGTATTCATCTCGGAGACGGAGATCTTGTTACAGTCTCTAGAAATCCATTGTGGCATGGATATAGATTGATGTTTTTTAGAAACGGACGAATCATTTGTATTCATTCCGATCCTGCTATGTCAGAGAAAGAAAAAGAAATGGCGGAATATATTTGTTCTAGTTTTGGAAAGAAAAAAGAAAGTTGGTACTATGAAATTACACCTGGCACAAATTAAAAAATCTATTATTTTTAAACCCCCCCAATTCTTAGCAAATTGGGGGGTTCAAATTATTTTCCGGCGGCTTCCAATAGTTTTGTAACCGCTTCGTCCAAATTCCAGCGGACGGCTTCTTTATCGGTGCGCTTTTTGTATTCGCACTGTCCGTCTTTGACGGTGCGGCTGCTGACTACCAAGCGGTGCGGCAGGCCGATTAAGTCCATATCTTTAAACTTAATGCCGGCGCGTTCGTCGCGGTCGTCTAGCAGTACGGACAGCCCCGCCGCTTCCAGCTGGGCGGTGATTTCGTCCGCGTGTTTTTTGACCTCGGGGTTGGAGGCATAGTCAATGGCCACCAGCGCCACGTCAAACGGAGCCAGCGGCGCAGGCCAGATAATGCCGTTGTCGTCGTGGGACTGTTCAATGGCGGCCGCCACTACGCGGCTGATGCCAATACCGTAGCAACCCATAATCATTGGCTTGGAAGCTTGGTTTTCATCCAAGAAGTTGGCTCCCATCGCGGCGGAGTATTTTGTGCCCAGTTTGAACACGTGTCCCGCTTCAATGCCGCGGGTGAAAGTAAATTCTTTGCCGCAGCGGGCGCATTTGTCGCCGGCGGAGGCCATTTTTAAATCGGCATATACGTCCACTTTAATGTCGCGGCGGGGGGTAACGTTAATCATATGAACGTCTTTTTCGTTGCCGCCGGATACGCCGTTGACGATGTTCTTAACGTAGTTATCGGCGTAGATCATTACGGACGGATTCTTTTCTTTTAAGCCTTGCGCGCCGGCAAAGCCTACAAACGAACCCGTTACTTGGGTGTAAACTTCTTCGGACGCTTTTTCTAGTTCATTGCATTTGAGCAAGGCTTTGAATTTAAATTCATTGAGTTCGTGGTCTCCGCGTACCAAAGCAACCACCGGTTTCCCATCGGAGATGAACACCAACAGTTTGATTAACTGAGAAGTGGGCATGTTGAGCATAGAAGCTACGTCTTCTATCGTGGAGGCGTTAGGCGTGTCCCGTTTTTCCATCGGTTTTAAATCGGCTTCGTTGAGGGTAATGTCGGCAGGCGCCTGAATTTCGGCTTTTTCCGTATTGGCGGCATAGCCGCAGGAAGTGCAGTCGGCGATAGCGTCCTCGCCGGTGGAAGCCAGCACCATAAATTCGTGCGAGAAATTGCCGCCGATGGCGCCGGTATCAGCTTCTACGGCTTTAAACTGAAAGCCGCAACGTTTGAAAATGCGTTGATAGGCTTCATACATTTTTTGATACCACTCGTTGGCTTGTTCGTCCGTAGCGGAAAAAGAATAAGCGTCCTTCATATAGAATTCGCGCGCGCGCATCACGCCAAAGCGGGGACGGATTTCATCGCGGAATTTCGTGCCAAACTGATAGAGGCAGAAGGGAAGCTGTTTATAAGAGGTGGTGTCTTTTTTCACTAGATCCGTCATTACTTCTTCGGCGGTAGGAGCAAAGCAGAATTCGGCTTCTTTGCGGTCGGCAAAGCGCAAAAGTTCTTTGCCGTAATATGTCCAGCGGCCGCTTTCTTCCCACAGTTCTTTGGGCTGTACCAAAGGCAGCCACACTTCACACGCGCCGGCACGATCCATTTCTTCGCGCACGATGTTTTCTACTTTTTTCAATACTCGTAATCCAAAAGGAAGCCACTCATAAAGGCCGCTGGCTACTTTGCGGATAAGACCCGCGCGGATCATCAGTTTGGCCGAAAGCGTATCGGCATCTTTAGGGGCTTCTTTTAATGTAGGCAAATAATAGTTTGAGAGTTTCATTTGTATGTTTCCTTTTATTTTTTCCAGTCGTTAATTTTTTGAATTAAGAAATCTACCCATTGTTCTTGGGGGAGTTTGAACATCGTCTGCCCGTGTTCAAAATACAATCCTTCGCCTTTGCCGCCGGCAATGCCGAAATCGGCGTCGCGCGCTTCGCCCGGCCCGTTGACGATGCATCCCATCACGGCAATTTTCAGACCGGTTGCCTTTTGTAAAAGCGCTTTATCGGAATAAATTTTTTCTTCCAAGGCGTGTACCGTCCCCGTTACGTCTACTTGGGTGCGGCCGCAGGTGGGGCAGGAGATTAAATTCGGTCCGTATTCGCGCAGCCCCAAGGCTTTTAAAATTTCATAGGCCGTTCGTACTTGCATGCGCGGGTCTT
>CALUYP010000050.1 GCA_944325055.1 uncultured Elusimicrobiales bacterium
GGGAAAGTATAAATTGCAGTGCAAACGGTTGGGCAAACGGCACTGTTTCAGCGGCTTTTTTTTCTACTATGTTCAGTTCTTGCGCCGAAAGAAAAAACGCCGGAATCATGGCAATTAAAAAAACTACGGCTTTTTTCACGTTATCTCCTTATCTTTTTCGCCCGTTGTTTAAAAAAAGCAATTACCGGATCTGCCGCCGGAAGAGAAGTGTCTACCCGGATGGGCTCTATCTTATATGGGTTAAAAAGAGACTGTAAATTTAATGCCTTGGTACGGTTCTGGTCTGCCAACGCATCGTTCAATTCTCCGGAAGAAAGACACAGAAAATCCTCCTCTCCCGTTTCCGGATCCGTTACTTCTATACATGCGTTTAGAAACGGAAGCCGGCTTTCCAGTTTGTCCTGTACGATGACCGGAATCAAATCAAATTTGCGCGCCGCCAGTTTAAAAGGTTTGGAAAAGGATTCAACCGGGGCTAAAAAATCCGATATCAAAATTAAAATGCCCTGTCTTTTAATGACTTTGGAAAGTGTTTCCAAACACAGCCCGATATCTGTTCCCGTATCTTGCGGTTCGAAAGCCACCAACTCCCGGATCAGGCGTAAGACGTGCTTCCGGCCTTTTCGGGGGGGGACAAACAATTCTATCTTGTCTGAAAACAGCATCAGGCCTACTTTATCGCTGTTTTTGATGGCCGAAAAAGCAAACAACGCCGCTAGTTCCGCCGCCGCTTCCAATTTAAGTTTGGACGAAGACCCAAATTTTTGTGAAGCCGATACGTCACAGGCAATCATCAGCGTGAGTTCGCGTTCTTCATTATATTTCTTGATGTAAGGTACACCGGTACGCGCCGTTACGTTCCAATCAATAGAGCGGATGTCATCCCCGGGGGTGTATTCCCGCACTTCCGAAAATTCAATTCCCCGTCCTTTAAAGGCGCTCAAATATTCCCCGGCGAACGTTTCCGACACCAATTTGTTCGTCTGAATTTCAATTTGGCGTACTTTTTTTAAGATTTCCGCGGTATCCACGGTTTACCCCCAACTGAGATTACGGTACATCTACCGCGTCAAAAATTTGTTTGACGATTTGATCCGAAGAGATGTTTTCCGCTTCCGCTTCATAAGACAACAACACCCGGTGGCGCAGTACATCCAATCCGATAGCCTTGATGTCTTCCGGCGTGACGTAACCGCGTCCGTTCAAGAAAGCGTAGGCTTTGGCGGCTTGCGTTAGGAAAATAGTTGCGCGCGGGCTGGCGCCATACGCAATAAACGAAGCCAGTTTTTCCAAGCCGGCGGCTTTCGGATCACGGGTAGCGAAAACTAAATCCACAATATAATTCTTTATCTTCTCATCTACGTAAATCCCGTCCGTTACAGTGCGGGCTTTTAAAATCATTTCCGGCGTTACGTTGGTGTTTACTTCGATCGGTTGGTGGGAGGCCATTCGTTCCAAAATGATTTTTTCTTCTTCTTTGGTCGGATAAGTTACCAATACTTTAAGCATAAAACGGTCCACTTGCGCTTCCGGCAGCGGATAAGTCCCTTCTTGTTCTACCGGGTTTTGGGTAGCCATTACCATGAAAGGAGAAGGCAGTTTATAGGTTTGTTCGCCAATGGTTACTTGGCGTTCCTGCATCGCTTCTAAAAGAGCGCTTTGTACTTTGGCGGGAGAGCGGTTGATTTCGTCTGCCAGCACAAAGTTGGAAAAAACCGGCCCGCGTTTGGGGTAGAACAAACCGTCCTTGGGATTGAAAATAAGCGTACCGGTAATATCCGCAGGCAATAAATCCGGAGTAAACTGAATGCGCTGAAACTGTGCATGAATCGATTGGGCTAAAGTTTTAACCGCCAAGGTCTTGGCTAAACCGGGGACGCCTTCAATCAAAATATGCCCGTCAGCCAAAAGAGCAACAAGCATTTTTTCCAATAGGTCTTCTTGTCCGACGATTACTTTACTGACTTCTCGTTTTAAATCTTGCAAAAAAATACTTTCCTGCTGGACTTGTTTGTTGATCGTGCTAATATCCATATCCCCTCCTGCCTCTATAAGCGGTTTTAAATACTATATGGTCTCGTTTCCCTATATTATAATAAATTGCATAAAAAAATAATGCTGTGCAAGCGGTTAAAAAGGGTTATATAAAAAGGATTAGAAGTTTTGCACCGGGCCTTGCCAAAAGGATTCCTAAAGAAAGAATTATTTGCCACGGAAGAAAGCCGAAAATTGCTCGATAAGATAACATTTGCCTTGCCAAACGGTTTCGTAGTCGGCGTTAGGAACGATATTTTTGTACAGGTCCGAAATCATAAAATTTCTCTTAATTTATTCCAATGATTGTTTTTTTAAGGTCTGGAGCCGTTTTTCAGCTTTCCGTCCAGCCCAGTATTTTTTTAGAAAATACCCGCCCAGAAGCAGTGTTCCTCCCGCCAGTAAGCCAAGCCCTATGTAAAATAGGGGGTACGCGTTTAGGCGGGGTAAGACGCACAGGCAAACGGCGAGGATGATCCCTGCCGTCAGAATATGGATCATCCCTGCTGCTAATAACATCCAGCGTTTTTGGGGAAAATCTTGTAATATCAAGCCGTATCGGCGGTGGTTCTCAAATTGTTCTTCTAAGAAACGAATAAATTGCTGTTCTTGCTTATCGGGAGTTATCCGGGAATTTAAGGGGTGGGCGTATGCCGTGCAGGATTTGAATTTTTTGCCCTCGTCCAGAATGGTTTGCAAAAACGCAAGACCGCCTTGGTGAAAGGCGGGAAAAGTATTTCCTTGCTGGGAAAAGGATAATTTAAAGCCGCCAAATGCCCAGTGGGAATTACCATACTTGTCATATTGAATAGCGGTTAGTACCTCAATGGAAAGATCCGTTTCCGAATAAGGAAGAAACACATTGCCGCGTGCTTTTTCCTTTTCCAGCAGAATGCCGTCGGAATCAAAGGAGAGGCTGACGAAGGGATTGGCGGAACGGTTCAAAAAGTAACGTCGGAACAGCCCGTAAGCGATAAGCCCGACCGCAATTAAAACCAACCAGGGAAGAATGATCATCAATGCATAAACAAAGAAGTCCTTTTCGTGGGCGCGCGAGAGCATAACGTGCCAAAATTCTCCGAAGGAAAGACCCTCGCCCGTTTTAAGCAAGAAAAACGAAACAAACAACAGCCCGATAACCAATATGGAAGGAAGCCATTTTTGCCAAGGAGTTGCTTGTTTGAGTTTGATTTTCATATGGTATAGTGTAGCAAAAAGGATAGGGGAGGGAACAAAAAATTCTTGATATAATGAAAATGTTTAAGGGAGATGAATATGAAAAAAGGCTTGTGCTGGATGTTTTTGGCAGTTTTAGGAATGCCGCTTTTTGCCCAACCGTTTACGGCAGATACTTCCGCCGTCAATCAGAGGCGTGAGGAACATCCAGATTATATGAACAGTTTCCGACCCCACCGTATTTAGCCGTATATCAGAAAGGGAACAAAAAATTGGTGGTGTTGGCGGCGCGGCATGGGGCGGAGTCTCTGCCGTCCGTGCAATATGCGTTTGACGTGTATTCCCCACAGGTGGCTTTGGTGGAGCGCGAGCCCGGAGAAGCGTTTAGCGGCTCTTGCTCGGAAGCGGAGGCTAGTTATACCGCCGCTCTTTCCGGCAAACATCAAATTCCGCTGGTACGTGCGGACGTTACGCTGGAACAACAGTGGCTGTTTGCTAAAGAAAACGGGTTTTCGTATGAGGATTGGCAGATGCTGTGGATGATCCGCGATGCTTACTACCGCAGCCGCGAAACCGATGCACCGTTGACGGCGCAGGAAGCGATTGCTACGTACGCCCGTCGGGATCATCACGAGGATTGGGGCAAATTGTTTACGGAGAAGAGGTTGAACCGTTACTTCAAGAAGCACTACAAACAAGATTTTGAAGAAACGAATTTTGTGCAATTGTTCCAAGACTTGATGAATATCTGCCCGGAAAAATGGGTTGTAAAGACGCCTTTTTATAAGTTAAATAACGCTACTTCCTTGGCGCGCAGCCAGTTTATGCTGGAGAATATCGCCGCGGCGCTGAATCAATACGACGTGGTGTTTATAGAAATGGGGGCGGGGCATTTCTTGGATTTAGCCCAAGCGCTGCAAGAAATGATCGGCCAACCGCAGGTGATAGACGGCCGCCAGCTGCCGCCGCAGCCTGTTTGGAAAGATTGCTCTTTAGAAGGAGTGCGTGAAATAACATTGCTGGAAGCATAAATTCCGAATTAATCCAATGAGTTATTTAAAAAGACACCTTGTAAAAGGTGTCTTTTTAGTGGTCAAAAGAGATGTTGTGCAGCAGGGAGCCGTATCCCAATATCTCCTATTAATAGTGTGCCGGGATAGCCGTTGCCCTTTGAAATAGGCGGATATT
>CALUYP010000051.1 GCA_944325055.1 uncultured Elusimicrobiales bacterium
CCCTTGCCGGGCCAGAGCCTGGCCCCCAACTCTATGCCCGTTAATTTGATTGGTTTAAGCTACACTGTTTCTGTTTTGTCGCACTCTTACAAAACGACAGGCCAAAGCCTGGCCCCCCGACTCTATACCCGTTAACCTGATTGGTTTAAGCCACACTGTTTCTGCTTTGTTGTACTGTTACAAAACGACAGGCCAAAGCTTGCCCTCCCAACTCTATGCCCGTTAATTTGATTGGTTTAAGCTACACTGTTTCTGTTTTGTCGCACTCTTACAAAACGACAGGCCAAAGCTTGGCCCCCAGGCCAGAGCCTGGCCCCCCGACCCTATACCCGTTAACAGGATTGGTTTAAGCCACACTGTTTCTGCTTTGTTGCACTCTTACAAAACGACAGACCAAAGCTTGGCCCCCAGGCCAGAGCCTGCCCCCCGACTCTATACCCGTTAATATGATTGGTTTAGGCCACACTGTTTCTGTTCTGTCGCGATCAAATAAAACGGCAGGCGAACCGTCAGATGTTCCTTTCCCACGTCTTTTCAAAAAATTTATAATAAAGTATGGAAAACTTTTTACTGGAAGATTTTAAAAATCATCTTATGTTTGAACGCCAACTCTCCAAAAATACGGTGGCGTCCTACGGGTCTGACGTAGAAAGTTTTTTGGAATACTGCCAAGCTAACGAAAAAGATCCGTTAACCATAGAACCTGATTTTTTAGACCAGTATACCTATCAATTGCGTGTAATCGAAAAATTGGCGCCGGCAAGTGTGTTTCGCAAAATAGAAGCGGTAAAGTGTTTCTATAAATTTCTGCTGATTGAAGAAAAAATGAAGGATGATCCTACACGCTTTTTAAAATCGCCCAAACTGGCGCAAAAAATTCCCACCCAGCTGACCCGCGAGGAGATGGAACGGCTTCTTTCATATCCGGCGGAAACGCTGGCGGAAATCCGCACCGTAACGATTATTGAACTGCTTTACGCCGCCGGATTACGCGTAAGCGAGCTGATTAATTTGCGATTGGAAAACATCAATCTGCAAGAGGGTTGGGTATTGGCTTTTGGCAAAGGAGGCAAGCAGCGTTTTGTACCGATACACCCGCGCGCCTGTAAACGGATTGAACAATATCTGGCTGTACGCGAAGCGCATTTTGCGGCTAAAAATGTCGGTTCGGAAGTATTTTTAAATAAAAACGGTAAAAAGATCAGCCGTATTACCGTTTGGAAAGATTTGGCGGATTTAGGGCGAAAAGCCAACATTTCGCAGCCGCTTCATCCCCATTTATTCCGCCATACTTTCGCCAGCCACTTACTGCAAGGCGGTGCGGATTTGAGAAGCTTGCAGGAAATGCTGGGACATGCCAATTTAACTACTACCCAAATTTATACACACTTGGACGTAAGCGATCTGAAAAATAAACATAAAAGATTTCATCCGCGCGGCTGAAAGAAATGTCAGAATATTTACGCACAGCGGAGCATTCCGGTACTATCCAGCAGGGCTGATTTTAAATCTAAAAATTGTTAAAATAAAAGTATTATGAGTATTGATAATTTTCCGCAGATAGACAAAAAACAACAAGAACGCTGGGAGAAAGCAAACCTTTTTGCCAGTCCCAAAATGCCAAAAGGCAAGAAATTTTATTGTCTGGATATGTTTCCGTACCCGTCGGGCGCGGGCTTACACGTCGGGCACCCGGAAGGATACACCGCGTCAGACATTTTAGTGCGCTATAAACTGATGAACGGCTACGACGTACTGCACCCTATGGGGTGGGACGCCTTCGGCCTGCCTGCGGAAAACTATGCGATCGCCACGGGGGTACACCCGCGCATTACCACTCATAAAAACATCCAGAACTTCAAACGCCAGATTAAATCCATCGGGCTCGCCTACGATTGGAGCCGAGAAATTGACACCACCGACCCCAACTACTATAAATGGACACAATGGATTTTCCTGCAGCTTTTTAAAAAAGGCCTTGCGTACGAATCCACCGTGCCGATCAACTGGTGTCCGTCTTGCAAGACCGGGCTTGCCAACGAAGAAGTTTTCAACGGAAAATGCGAACGCTGCGGACATGAAATCGAACGCAAAGCGCTCCGTCAGTGGATTTTACGCATTACCGATTATGCCGAACAACTGCTGGAAGGATTAGAGCAGCTGGACTGGCCCGAAAGCACGTTAGCAATGCAGCGCAACTGGATTGGAAAATCGAACGGGGCGGAAGTGAATTTTAAGCTGGACGGGCATGATGATACGTTAACGGTATACACCACCCGCCCGGACACGCTTTTCGGCGCGACATATATGGTTGTGTCGCCGGAACATCCCATTTTAAAGAAAATCGTTACGCCCGAACAAAAAGACGCCGTCGCCGCCTATCAAACCCAAGCCGCCAAAAAGAGCGACTTGGAACGCGGCGATTTAAACAAAGATAAAACCGGCGTATTTACCGGAGCATACGCTATTAATCCGGTAAACGGCAAAAAAATTCCGGTTTGGACGTCCGACTACGTCTTGATGGGATACGGAACGGGTGCGATTATGGCCGTTCCCGCCCATGATGAACGCGACTACGATTTCGCCAAAAAATTCGGCTTGGATATCATTGAGGTTATCAAAAGCGAACAAGGGGTAGAAAAAGAAGCTTTTACCGGAGACGGGGAGCTAGTCAATTCGGGTTTTTTAAACGGACTGCGCGTCAAAGAGTCCAAAGCGGCCATGATCAAATGGCTTACGGAACGCAATCTTGGCAAAGCCAAAACCACCTATAAACTGCGCGACTGGGTGTTTGCCCGCCAGCGTTACTGGGGAGAGCCGATTCCGGTGGTACACTGTCCCAAATGCGGCGTGGTGCCGCTGCCGGAAGACCAGCTGCCGCTGACTTTGCCGGAAGTGGAAAAATTTGAACCGTCAGGTACGGGCGAGTCGCCGCTTGCCAACGTAGACAGCTGGGTCAATACGACCTGTCCGCATTGCAGCGGGCCGGCCAAACGCGAAACCAACACGATGCCCCAATGGGCCGGATCGTGCTGGTATTATTTGCGTTATATGGATCCGCACAACGATAAAGTACTGGTCGATCCGGAAATTGAAAAAGCGTACGGCCCGGTGGACTGCTACATCGGCGGCGCGGAACACGCCGTATTGCACCTCTTATATGCACGGTTTTGGCATCATGTGCTGTTTGATTTGGGAGTGGTCAGCAGTCCGGAACCATTCCGGAAATTGCGCCACCAAGGGATGATTCTGGCTTTCTCTTACCGCGATAAAATGGGTGCGTACCACGGTTATGACGAGATTGATTTTAAAGACGGAAAAGCCTTCTTAAAAAATACCGGAGAAGAACTCTCCCCCATGGTCGAAAAGATGTCTAAATCCAAGAAAAACGTTATTAATCCGGATGACATCCTTTCCCAATACGGAGCCGACGCGTTCCGCATGTATGAAATGTTTATGGGACCGTTTGAAGCCAGCAAACCTTGGGATATGAAGGGGATTGAAGGAATTTCGCGTTTCTTAAAACGCGCCGCCGCTTGGAGCGAAAATGTAAAACTCTCCGCTCAGGCCGACCCCAAAAAGAGCGAAATATTAAAAAATAAAACAATCGCGAAAGTAAGTGAGGATATTGAAAATCTCCATTTTAATACAGCCATTTCTTCCTTAATGGTTTTATTTAATGACATCAGCAAATTGCCGCAAGTAAGCCAAGACACTTTTCAAACATTTCTCAAGCTCTTGCACCCGTTTGCCCCCCACCTAACCGAAGAAATCTGGCAACAAAAAGGTTATGAGGGTTTTATTGTCAAATCGGAATGGCCGGTTGCCAATCCGGAAATGATGCAGGACGACTCGCAGGAAATCGGCGTACAAATAAACGGCAAAGTGCGCGACCGCATTTCCGTACCGGTAAATGCCTCCCGCGAAGAAATCGAACAAATCGCCCGTTCCAGCGCCAAAGTACAGCGCAGTCTGGAAGGATTGGAAATTAAAAAAACAATTGTTGTACCCGGCCGCATGGTCAGTTTTGTGGGAGCACCTAAAAAATAATCGTACAAAAGGGAGCGTATATGAAAAAATTATTGGTCATTTTCTGTGCCGCAGCAGGGCTAGCCGCATGTGCCAGCGAAGGCGCCGTCTACAAACCGCAGGCCCAAATTATGCCGCAGCATATTAAGAAAATAGCAGTACGGCAAATTCTGAACAAAACGGAAGTTTTTGCATTGGAAGATAAATTTTACAATGAATTATATGATGAATTTTTACGCAACGGTTCTTACCAGATCGTTTCAGAAAATAACGGAGCCGAAGGCGTAGTGGTCACTACCATCTCCCGTTATTTAAACGTACCCATTCAGTATGACAGCCAGCTTATTCCCACCGTTTACCGGATGGATATTTGGCTGGACGTCGTGTTTATGGATAAGACGACCAACGCCCCCGTATGGCGTGAACCGGCGTTTTTAGGTACTCAAATTTATGCGGCTTCCACTATGCCGGGCGGCATGACGGAAGTGCAGGCGCGCGACGTAGTATTCGAAAAATTATCCAAAGATATCGTCAAACGCACGGTGGACGGATTTGGCTCGGTGATGAGTGAAAACAAGAAAAAAGTGATGAATAATCCGGAATATACCACTATTACGCAATGATATGCCCAAAATCTCCGCTGAAAAATTAAACGCAGAACTTGCCAAAAACATTATTTCCCCCGTCTATTTACTGACGGGGGAAGACGTTTACCGTAAAAATTTAGTCGTTGAAAAAATACGCGCCATTTTACACCCGGACGATTTTAACTCCTACCAAAACGAATCCGACAAAGCCGATTTGGGAGAAGTGCTGGCGTTGGCCAACACGGCACCCGTTTTTTCAGAAAACCGTCTGATCGTGCTGACCGGCATTGAAAAACTGCGCAAAGAACCCAAAGAAGCCCTGATCCGATATTTAGACAATCCGCTGCCTACGACCACGCTGATACTAACGCATAACGATTCCAAAAAAATGAAAGCGGAGAAGGTGTTGGCGGAAGTCTGCTCGGACGCCGGACGCGTGACAAACTTTGACGAATTAAAAAAAGATGAACTGAATGGATGGGTGCGCCAAAAAATGCAGGAAAAGGGCTTAAAACCCGATTTCGAATCGGTCGATTTATTATGCGAAATGGTTGGCAGTGAATTGAACGCATTGGAAAACGAAATAGAAAAACTTTGGCTTTACACCGCTGAACGGGAAAATAAATCCGTTACAAAAGAAGACGTTTTAACCTGTATTGGATTTAGCAAAGAAGAAAATCCGTTTGAATTGTCAAACGCTATTACGGCATGCAATAAAACACGCGCCGTCCAACTGGCCGATAAATTAGTGGATGATGGGGAAGAACCTGTAGCCATTTTAAGCAAAATGACGTTTCCTATTTTAAAAATGGCACGTATCAAACGTTTGAGCGAGATGGGGATGTCCCCTTCTGAAATTTTACGGACGGCCGGTCTGATGTATTGGGAAAGCAAATTGGTCAGCCAAGCCCGTTTTTTCCCATCTCAAAAATCTTTTTTAAACGCCTTAAACCGCATTATTGAAGCAGATTCGGCGTTTAAATCCTCAACCGCGGCCGATCCCAAAATATTGCTAAAGGGTATTTTGCTGACCTTATTCAATAAATAATTTTCAATACCGCAATTTTAAAAGAGAAAATTCCAAAGCGTTCTTCTTGCTGGTTTCTAAACCCAAAACTATAACTTATAATTCATACGCAATACGGCTGAAAGATAGTGGGCTTGTTTGTATACATGCATTATATTTCCGTGATGGGCTAGGTGCGTATCATCAAATTTGTTTCCATTATAACGCGCTTCCAACCCAATTGCCCAATGCGGGCCCAACTGTTTTTCTACTCCTATTCCGGCATAATATCCAAAACCGGTATCTTTGAAATCCTCTTGGGAGTCAAATTCCATGGTCATTTTTGTATGAGCTATTCCCGCCCCTAACGCCAAATAGAGTTTATAGGAATCTTCCGGATTGATAAAAATCCGGGCAGCTGCAAAATAACGCTGTTGTTGGGTCGCTCCGTCCACCCACCACCCGCTGGAATATTCCTCCAAGAACCATTCACTGGAAAAATCCAGTCCCAAGGCTAAGCGCGGATGCAAAAAATAAAAGGCTTGCAGGTCAAACCCTAATCCCGGCTCTCCCAACTTAGCGTCGTGGGTCATATCCAGCGTCGCGTTTTGCACATTCACTTCCCCCCAGTCGCTTCCCAACTCCACAGGAGATACAAGAAAACCAACGCTGAACAAAACATCCTTAGCGGCATATGACTCTCCATAAGAAGCCCCCGCCGTGAATAAAAAAAGCAAACCAAAAATACTATTTTTTCATAATCTTTAATATACCTACCGGTAAGTAAATAATATCACAATAAAACATGTCAGGCAAAAAATTTCAATATACGGCGGAGATCATAATACTATTTAGTACAATAAATATATGGAAATCTTATCACAAATTATAGATATTTTCTTACATCTGGACGTCCATTTAAATGCGTGGGCGTCGTGGATGGGCATTTGGCTGTATGTGGTTATTTTTGTAGTGGTTTTCTGTGAAACGGGTTTAGTTGTAACTCCGTTTTTACCGGGAGACTCTTTGCTTTTTGCCTGTGGCGCATTGGCGGCGGCCGAAGGAAGCAGTATCAATCTTTATTGGCTGATTCCGATTATCTTTGCCGCAGCGGTATTGGGAGACTTTTGCAACTATGAAATCGGCAAATGGCTGGGACCGAAAGTTTTTACCAAAGAAGACAGTATTTTTCTCAATAAAGACCACCTCAACAAAGCCCACGCTTTTTATGAAAAATACGGCGGCAAAACCATTATCTTGGCGCGTTTTATCCCCATTATCCGCACGTTTGCACCATTTGTAGCCGGCATAGGGAAAATGACATATTTCCATTTCGCTTCCTATAATTTAATTGGAGCAGCCATATGGGTGCTGGCCTTTACGTTAGGCGGCTTTTTCTTTGCCGATTTGCCCGTAGTGCAGAATCACTTTCATTATGTGGTAGTGGCCATTATTATTATTTCTGTACTGCCGGCGGTATACGAGTTTTGGAGCGCACGCCGTCGTCCGAACCGGTAGTTGTATCTTCATCGGGAAGTTGTAAGTCGACCGGCAAGACTCCATGTGGCTCTAAATTTCCCAAAATGATGTCAGCCGCTGTTTGAAGGGCGTATTTATTTAAACCGTAGGTAGCCAATACGACGTCCGCTTCCGGATAATTCTTGATATCATATGGACTCATCGTGGAAATAAATACCGTATTTGGGTTCTCTTTGATTAATCCATTAATGGCGTTTTTCTGGTTGATGTTGGTTTTATCCGCCCACTGGAGGCTGGTCAAAATAAGTAAATCGGCTCCTTTGGCGCAATCGGCGGCGCGCTGGCTGTCGCGCTTGCGGGGAGTGAGGGCCGCGTTATAACTGCGGATATTCCATCCTTTTTCGAGAAAAGGCTTAGAAAACGTCATTAACTGGTCGGCAAACCGAGAAGGCGCAAAAAATACGGCGCAAACGGTCGGTTTGCCTTTCTTATGCAGCGGGGCGGAAAAAGGGATTAGACCCTTCCGGTCCCGCACTAAAGTAACGGATTCATCGCTGATTTTTTCCAACTCCGCTTTATAGGCTTCTTCAATCGGTGCGGGGATTTCAGCCGTTCCGTCTAATAAACCCAATTCTTCTTTCAGTGTAAAGATTCTTCGGGCGGCCTCTTCCACCCGGGCCTGCATATTTTTTTGTTGCGTTTCCTGGGCCACCTGTTTAAAAATCGTCAACGGTTTAATATAGCGGCCCAGTAAAATCAAATCGGCGCCGCTTTCCAAAGCGCGTACGGCGCAGCCAGCGATAGTGCAAAAAGAGGTGGCGCTCTTCATATCTAAACTGTCGGTCACGATAAAACCGTTAAATCCCATTTTCTTACGCAACAAATCATATAAAATGGGTTTAGAAAAAGTGGCAATATTCTGGCTGTCTAAAGCCGGATAGAGAACATGCCCAGTCATCACTCCGGGAACGCCTTGGTTGACCGCTTCGGCAAAGGGAGCCAAATGCATTTTTTGTAATTCTTCGTAATCAGATTTTACGACTGGGACTTTATAATGGGAGTCGGCCGAAGTGTCTCCGTGTCCCGGAAAATGCTTAACCACGCTGATAATGCCGGCCGCTTTAAATCCGTTCATTAAAGAAAGCCCCATCTTCGTTACATTTTCCGGAACAGAACCGAAAGAACGCACTCCAATGATCGGGTTGTTGGGATTGCTGTTTACGTCCAATACGGGCGAAAAATTAACATGCACGCCCGTTCTTCTTAATTCCAATCCCGCCAAATAAGCAATGGCGGCGGCCCCTTCTTCGTCTTGAGACGCGGAAAGCATCATATTGGTTGGCAAATAATCAAAACCGAGGGTAATGGGAGTATAGACAGTGCCGCCTTCATAATCAATAGAAACCAATAACGGGATTTTATGCGGGCTTTTAGATGCCCATTTCTGTAATTTGTCAATTAATTCTTGGGTTTGTTTAAGGGAGTAATTGCCCCATTGGATCAGCACCCCGCCGACTTTGCCTTGCTCAATGGCCGGACGAACCAACGAAGCGCTGTCCACGTCCACAAACACCACCAATGTCTGGGCCAGTTTTTCTTCATAAGACAAATCTTCAAAACGAGGCGCCGCCATTAACGGGAAAGAAAAACAAATCATTGCCGCAGCCAGCCATTTTTTCATCTATTGACCTCAATAATCGGAATTTCCGCAGGAGCTAAAAACCGCAGCGGAATTCCCCAATAAAATAACCCGGAAGTAATATAGAATTTCATTTGCTCCACGTCAAATAATCCATAAACGCGGGGAAATTGCAGTCGTACCAGATAATTAAACGGAAAAATTTGTCCATTATGCGTATGCCCGCTTAGCATCAGATCCGCTCCGGCTGCGGCGGCTTCTTCGGCGTAAAGCGGCGTGTGGCTTAAATAAATCAGCGGCTTGGAAGCTTCCGCCCGTGCTATTACCTGCGCGGCTTCCTGCGCGGTTACACGGGCCGTGCGAACATCTTTTACGCCAGCCACCTGCACTCCGTTAGGCAACAAAACCGTTTGGTTCTCTAAAAGCGTGATGCCGGATTCTTTATAAAACTGTTTAGAATTTTCATATCCCACATAATATTCATGGTTTCCCAATACGCCGTAAGAACCCAACGGCGTTTTTACCTGAGCTAGTCTCTCGGCATAGGAAGCTCTTCCGGGGCCGTACTCAAAAATATCGCCTAATACCAGTAAAGCGTCCGGCTTTTCACTTTCCAGCCGTTTCATCGCCTTGTCAAAACGATTCAAGGAGACGCCTATTCCCAAATGAGCGTCTGATAATAAAGCCAATTTCATTTTAGGCGCACCCGGTACCGTAACCGAAATATGTTTCACTCGCGGTACAGAACTTCCGCCATATATCGCCAAAACAGCCGCTGTGGCAATACACGCCAGACTCAACGGCCCCAACCACATCCTCGCTTGAATATGAAAGAAAAACAGTATCCACTGTAATACCGCACACACGGCGCAAATACAAAAAGCCAAAAAAACCAACCCAGCCCAAGTATACGAAAGATAATACGCCCAGCTTTCCCACGCGCCCCAATGGGTGCGGGTATATTCCATAAAAAACCGGAATAATAACGTCATCAATACGGGCAAAACCACCGCCGGCACTTTCCACCCAATTTGCGGAAAAGCAAAATACAACCAAGCCCCCACCGTTACCTGCATCAGCCACAAAACCACGGAAGCGACTACAAAAAATGCGCTCACAACCCTCTCCTACAGTCTAAAAATGTATTTTTTATATTTTAAAAAATTTAACATAAATAAGTATAATATATTTATATTCACACACTATACAGAGGATATCAAATCGTATGACCGTAAGAGTTAGATTCGCTCCTTCTCCAACGGGTTTCTTGCACATTGGAGGAGTCCGTACTGCGCTTTTCAACTACCTTTTCGCCAAAAAAAATAAAGGCACGTTTTTACTCCGCATTGAAGATACCGACGAAGAACGCTCCACCCAAGCATCCACCGACGCCATTTTTGAAGGAATGCAATGGATGAATTTAGCTTGGGACGAAGGCCCGATGCCCGACGGCACAAATAAAGGGCCAGACGCTCCGTACTATCAGGCAATCCGCGCCGACCAGGGCATTTATAAAAAATACATTGACCAGCTTTTGGCCGAAGGAAAAGCTTATAAATGCTACTGCACCGAAGAAGAGCTGGAAGAAAATCGCCAGAAATGCCTAGCGGAACACCGCCCGCCCAAATACAACGGCAAATGCAGCCACCTGACAGAAGCCCAACAAAAAGAATTGGAAGCCCAGGGCCGCAAATACGTCATCCGTTTTCGCATGCCGCAGGAAGGGGACGTAGAATGGGACGATTTAATCCGCGGACACGTTAAATTCGCCAGCAAAGATCTATATGATCTGGTCATCCAAAAAACCAGCGGTTACCCGACCTATAACTTTGCCGTCGTGGTGGACGACCATCTCATGCGGATGACGCACGTCATCCGCGGGGACGACCATATCTCCAATACCCCCGCCCAAATCCAAATCTACCGCGCCTTAGGCTGGAAAGAACCTGTTTTTGCACATTTGTCCATGATTCATGGTCCAGACGGGAAAAAACTTTCCAAACGCCACGGAGCCACAAACGTAGTGGAATTTCACAATATGGGCTACCTGCCCGAAGCGCTTAAAAACTATCTGGCGTTGTTAGGCTGGGCAACCCCCGACTCGCAACAATTATTTGCTCCGGGTGAACTGGAAGAAAAATTTGATATTTCCGGCTGTCAGCCCAGCCCGGCAGTCATGGATCCGGAAAAGCTGAACTGGATGAACGGAGAATATATCCGCGCTACGCCGCTGGGCCGTTTGACCGATCTGGCTCTTCCGTTCATTGAAAAAGCCGGCATGAATATTTCCGGCGTAGACCGCGCCCGGCTGGAAGGAATTATTGGGCTGGAACAGGAAAAATACAAACTGCTGACCGAGATCCCGGATTTAATCCGCTTCTTCTTTGAAGATCCGGTTTTTGAGCAGGAAGCGATCGATAAAGTTTTCTCCAAGCCCGAAGCCAAACAAGTATTGGAAGGGATGAGCCAAGTGTATGGCAATCTCTCCAATTTCACGGAGTCCAATTTAGAAACCGCCGCCCGCACCTATGCGAAAGAAAACGGTATGAAAGCCGGACAGATCTTTCACCCAGTGCGCGTAGCCGTTTCCGGTCGTACTCATGGACCGACCCTATTCAAGATGTTGGAATATATGGGGAAGGATACAGTTCTCACGCGGTTGAAAAACGCGCTAAAGTATTGTAAGTAACTCCGTTTTCTATTGGGAGCAATAATGAAATACTGGTTTTTTGACGGCAATGACGTGGTCGGACCATTCGAGCCCAAAGAGCTTGTGGCCCGGCCCGGTTTTGCCGCGACCAGTTTGGTATGTCCTGAAAACTACAGTGAAGATGAAGACAGTTGGAAAATGGCGGCCTCCTTTGCCGATTTTCATTTCGACGCCAAGGAAATACTTTCTCTCAAACCACCGGAACCTGAACCTAACTCCGGCGTATTTGACGAAGAAATGGACACTTTATTAAAAGAACGGACCCCTTTGGGTTCCGTCGAAGAAACATCTTTGGAGTCTCCTTCTTTAGAGATTCCGCAAAAACCCTCTAAGCCCGGTCCCATTGAAGATTATTTCAACAATATTCGAGGCGAGGACTTAGGGGATATTTTAGGCATACCGGACCCAAATGAAAATTCGGACATGAACTTGGCCCGCGCTTTACAGAACCAATTTGAGAAAACCACCCCCCCAACAGATAAAAAGATCACGCCCATAGAGAACGATCCTTTTGATGAATTTACCTCTGATAAAAGTGCAGAAAATACAAACCGCACGATATCGGAACCCGCTGCTTCTTCAAGTTCGGTAAAGGCGGGGAAATTCCTTCCTTCCGTTACGAAAAACCGAAAAGAAGATGGGCCTTCTTCCATTCCTATTTCTAAAGAAACAAAAGAAAAATTAGAGTTAAACATTCCACAGCAAATAGAAGCCTCTGAAAACGGAGAAGAGGCTCCCTCTGCCAAGAAGAAAGAATCTATTCAAAAAGAAACTCCTTCTATCAGCTCCGTCCAACTTCCTGTTTTGGACCAACCGGAAACCCAACTGCCCATCTTGCCGGAAGGGGAAAAGGCGGGGTCTTCTCTCGAGCGTCCCGAAGAAGCGAATACTTCTTCTGCCAACATCAAAAAAAAGAAAAATCCAACCATAGCGGATCATAACTTATCGATGGGAAATATGCTGCCTGAAGAACTTGTTCCAAGTGCCAACGCTATTTCCGCTTCCTCTTCTTCGCAAACAGATTTAGTACCTGAAAAAAAAGATCCGAGGGAAGATACCGTACGGGATATTATGGCAGGATCACTCAAAGTAATCCCCGATCCAGAAGTAAAGGAGCCAATTAAAAATATAACGGTAGAACCGCAAATAAATCAAATCCGACCGCGGTTGAAACAAACGCCGGAAATACAGGAATTTTTAAACCGTACGCAAAATGCCCGCATAGAACGGGAAAAATCCCGAAAAAAAGCGATGGCGGCCTTATCGGTATTAACTGCTCTGTTGGCGGTAGGAGGAGCCGTATATCTGAACCAAACATTACACCCGCAGCAAAAAACTTCCGCTGAAACGGTCTTTTCAGAAGGCTTAGCTGCTGAGTTGACAACTCCGGTTTCTGCAGGGGACCCCTCTACAGTAACACAGGAAGAGAATTTAATTCCTTCGCTAGATGTTTCCGTCCCCCCACCACCGGAAAACATAAAGGAAGCCTCTCTTTCCACAAAAGCATTATTAGCGGTACAAAACTATCAATTACCCGGGAATAAAGGAACCATTGGTGCTTATTTGGAACGACTCTACCGTCCGCAAATGAACCAAGGATATACCGGAATCTGGTCCGTAGAACCTTTGCATAAAAATATATATATTGTAAAATACAGGCTGACCAAAACCCGCTTGGAACCGATTGTATATGTGTTTCAAGCGGATGCAGTGCAGGGAAAATTAACTGGGGCTTTAAACAATATTACCTTGGACTTGGTAGGAAAAATCCAATAAATAAGAGGGTCATTTATGATATTAATGGATGATTTGTTCAAACTGATGAAAGCCAAAAATGCTTCTGATATTCACTTAACGGTAGGCGTTCCGCCCGTACTTCGTATACAAGGGCGTTTATATGCCACTCAATTTGAACCGCTTACTAAAGAAAGCGCCCAAACGCTTATTTATTCTATTATGACGGATGAACAACGCCAACAGTTTGAAGAAAATCTGGAATTGGATTTTTCGTTTGGTATTAAATCTTTAGGGCGTCTGCGTGTAAACATATATAAACAAAAAGGCTGCGTAGCGGCGGCATTACGTTCCATTCCGAATGATTTTAAAACATTCGAAGAACTGAATTTACCTCCAGTGGTGTACAATATCATGAAGCTCAACAAAGGGCTGGTGTTAGTAACCGGTTGTACGGGTTCCGGTAAATCTACTTCTTTGGCCAGTATGATTAACTACTTAAATATGAACGAAAGCAACCATATTATGACGGTAGAAGACCCTATCGAATTCGTTCATCCGCACAAACGCAGTATTGTCAACCAGCGCGAAGTAGGGGCAGACACCCATTCCTTCGCGGCCGCCTTAAAACACTTTTTGCGCCAAGACCCGGACATTATTCTGGTGGGCGAGTTACGCGACCGCGAAACAATGGAAGCTTGTTTAACGTTGGCGGAAACCGGTCATTTGGTGTTCGCGACGCTGCATACTAACGATGCCGTACAATCCATCAACCGTATTATTGACGTATTCCCTGCCAACCAACAGCCTCAAATCCGCACCCAGCTATCGTTTGTGTTGGAAGCCATTTTATCACAACAACTTATCCCTACGCTTACCGGTACGCGGGCCATGGCGTGCGAAGTACTTTTAGCCAATTCGGCGGTGCGCAGTCTCATCCGCGACGGCAAGGCGGAACAAATTTTATCCACTATGCAAACCAGCGTCGGGATGGGGATGATTACTATGAACCAAGCGTTAGGGGACTTATATATTCAAAAGAAGATAAGTTACCAAGAGGCCCTATCTCACACCAGCGACCCTTCCGGTCTTAAAACATATCTGCAGCAACGGATGGGAACGAGTAACTTTAAATAAAATAAATCAAAACGCCTTGGGAAAATCCAAGGCGTTTTTTAATGGCGTCAAATTTCGGCTCGGGGCGGCTACAAATCCCGCCCGGCAGGGTCTTTTCCGTCTATCAAGCCTTCCTGGTTTTGGTGTCCGGTCAGTTCGGCTCTACTGCGCAGCTTGCGATGATAGGTAATGGCAAAACGGTGAACTTCGTCTCGAATTTCCATCAGCAGGTTTAACGCCGGATCTCCAATAGGCAGCTTAATGCTCTCCTCCGCGCCGGGCAGATAAATACCTTCATGCGTCTCCGCCAGCGAAATAAACGGGATATACAGCCCCGCCCGGTCAAAAGCATTTTCCGCGGCGGAAATTTGGCTTTTCCCGCCGTCGAGCAAAATCAGATCGGGCGTTTGGGAAGGATCGCGCTTAATTTGGCGCAGACGGCGGTACACGCTTTCTTCCATCATGGCAAAATCGCTGCCCCCGCGGGAAGGAAGTTTGGAACGGATTTTAAAGCGGCGGTAATGTTCGTGGTTTTTTTCTCCGTTGATGTAACACACCATACAGCCCACGGCTTCACGCCCAAACAAATGCGAATTATCAAACGCTTCTATATGCGCCGGCAGCTTGTGCATACCAATCACTTGTGCCAGCCGTTTTAGCTTGTCGGTATTTTCCATAGCCGTCGTAATTTGATCGTCCTTAAAACGTCCCACGATAACACGTTCCTGCATATGAGCCAACGCCTGAAGAAAATTACGGTACACGGCAGCCTGTTCATACTCTAATTTTTCGGCATGCTGGTGCATCAGTGTGGTAATGGTTTCGGTAATGTTGCCGAAATTGCCGTCTAAAAACTCCGCCATGCGCTGGGCGATGGCTTGGTAATCCGTATAGGAAATTTTCCCGGTACAAGGAGCCGGGCACTGACCTGTATGATAATAAATGCACGTATTGATTTTACGTTCGTCCAACGGTTTCTTACGCGAAAAATTCCACTTACAAGGACGCAAGGGGGCATATTTGCTTTTCCATAGAAAACGCATCAAGCTTTTAACGATGCTGGATTTGGGATAGGGACCAAAATACAAATCTTTTCCGCGCACGACGCGCCGCGTGAGCTGTAGGCGCGGGAAATCTTCTCCCAAGGTCAGTTTTAAATAAGGATAACTTTTGCCGTCCTTTCCCAGCGAATTAAAAAAAGGTTGGTATTGTTTAATCAGCTTTTCTTCCAAGACTAAAGCGTCCCGTTCGCTGGCCGTAGTGACATAATCTATTTTGGCAATTAATGGCAGCAGGCTGGGCAACTTCCAGCCGCGGGAATAGAGGTTGGAGTGCTGAAAGTACTGTTTTACCCGGTCAGACAGATTTTTAGCTTTTCCCACATAAAGAATCGTACCCTCTTTGGAGCGCATAATGTAAACGCCGGGTTTATTTGGTAAAATATTCAATCTGGGATCCATTTTTTTATTGTAACATTTCCGGCTTGAAACTGCCGGATTGTTAAAAAGAAGTTGACCCGGCAAAAATAAAAGGATAAAATATAAATAACCGATTTTTGTATAGAGGAATTATTAAATGGCAAAATTAAAAACTGGTAGACATACTAGCGCCATCAAAGCGCAGCGCCAAGCCGAAAAAAGAACTTCCGCAAACAAAGGGCTTACCAAAAAAGTCCGCTTGGCCACCAAAGCCGTAGCAGCTTCCATCAAAACAAAAGCCGCCACGCTGAAGGAAGACTTAAAGAAAGCTGAATCTTGCATCGATAAAGCCGCTAAAAAGAGCGTCATGCATTGGAAAACGGCTGCCCGCAAGAAATCCCGCTTGGCTAAAGCGGTCAACAAAGCTGCTAAATAGATTAGCATCCATTTAAAATCCGCCCTTTTGAAAAGGGCGGATTTTTGTTTTTAATTTTCTCCAAATAACAAAAACGGCATTTTCTGTTAGAAAATGCCGTTTTTTGCAAGACTAAATTTTACTAAGCTTCAGGTACATGTTTATATTTAAACACCCAAGCAAACAAAACAGCCACCAACAACGAAAACCCGGCAAAGATAAACCACGATTCACTCCAACCGTTTCGAATCGCTTGGGACACCTCCGCCGGATATACGGAACCGGAAGATAACGCTCCATATTCGGCGGTATACGCATTGATATGCACATTAACCAGTTTATTGATTACCCATTGCGCCCCCATCGTGCCGATCATGGCGCCAAAGCCGTTGGTCATAAGCATAAATACGCCCTGCGCGCTGGAGCGGATAGAAGGATCCGTTTCTTTATCAACATAGAGGGAGCCGGAGACGTTAAAGAAATCGAACGCCACGCCGTATACAATCATGGAAAGTACTAAAAACACAATTCCCGAAAAAGTGGAAGGATTTCCAATTCCAAAGAAACCAAAACGCAATACCCACGCAAACATACTGATTAACATCACTTTTTTAATTCCAAACCGCTTCAAGAAAAACGGAATGAGCAAGATACAAAGCGTTTCAGACATTTGCGAAAGTGAAATAAGCGCATTGGCGTTATTAGCGCCCCAAGAACCGGCAAAACCGGCCAACGAATTAAAACCGTTGATAAAGGGATTTGCATAGGCGTTCGTGATTTGAAGAGACATTCCCAACAACATAGAAAAGATAAAAAAGATCGCCATTTTCTTTTCTTTAAAAAGCGCAAAAGCCTTTAAGCCCAACGCTTCCGACAAACTCTTGGCGCCAACCGCGCAAGCGGGGCAATTGGGCAGAGTAAAGCAATACAGCCCCAAAAAGAGTCCCAATACGCCGGAAAAATACCACTGTGCATATGTATTTTGAAAACCGGTAAAATTGGACACCAACATCGCACAGATAAACCCCACCGTTCCAAATACACGAATAGGAGGGAACGCGGAAACGGTATTAAAATTATTTTGTCTCAGCACGGTATAAGCCACCGAATTAGACAACGCAAGAGTAGGCATATAGAAAGCCACGCTCAGTAAATACATGCCAAACACCGCTGCAAAATTGACTTGGGGCAAAGAACCGAAATAAGCCGCCCCGGACATGGCGGCGGCAGCCAGCAAATGACAAATGCCCAATAATTTTTGGGCAGGCACCCACCGATCCGCTATAATGCCGATCACAGCCGGCATAAAAAGCGACACAAAACCTTGCGCCGCATAAAACCAGCCTATTTTTTCAGCCAAGCCGGCCCCGGCTAAAAACGTACCCATAGACGTAAGATACGCGCCCCAGACGGCAAACTGAAAGAAATTCATTACGGTTAAACGAATTTTGATATTCATACACTCTCTCTTCCGGTACATCCGGACTCTATGCGAAATAAACCGGAGAAACCTAGGCAACGTTTTTCTCCGCCGATAAAATCATTGTACAAAAAAAGATATAATATAGAAAACTAACCGGTTACGCCGGCTGAGGAGGTATTCAATTATGGCAGATTACAGCTTTGATATCGTCTCAAAAGTGGACTTAAACGTTATTTCGGAGGCCGTGACCGCCGCTAATAAAGAAATTACCAACCGTTATGATTTCAAAGGCAGCAATTCAAATATTGAACTAAATCAAAAAGACAATGAACTGAAATTGGCTTCCAGCGACGAATACAAGGTAAACACCTTGCGTGACATCATTTTCACGCGTATTGCCAAACGCGGTATTCCGCTAAAGAATATGCTCCCGCAAAAAATTGAAGCCGCACTGGGCGGCAACGCGAAACAAACGGTTAAAATCCAACAAGGTATTCCGTCCGACAAAGCCAAAGAAATCTCTAAAGCCATTAAAGAATCCAAGCTCAAAGTATCCGCCTCTATTCAAGGAGATCAACTGCGCGTGTCATCCAAATCTAAAGATGAATTGCAGAATACGATGGCTCTTCTTCGGGGAAAAGATTTTGGAGTGGAACTTCAGTTTACCAACTATAGATAAATTATGAAAAAAATTCTTATTACCCTGCTGGCGTTTTTATGCGCCGCCCCTTGCGTCCGCGGAGCGGACGCCGCCGCTTCATTGGATTTTTATAAGAAGCAGATTGGCACTCTTTCCGTCCAACCGAGCCGGGAAGAACGCGCCTTTGCCAATTCGTTGGCGGACAACTTAGGCACTTGGGCCAAACAAAATGCCAAACAGCCCGCCGCGGCAGACGCTTTATTGCTGCAAGCGCGTCTATATGTTCGTGCCGATAAAAACGAAAAAGCTTTCGTGACGCTGTTCCTGCTCAGGAAATTATATCCAAATCTGGACACGTCGCTTCTCAATCCGCTGATGGCAGATGCCGTTTTGGCCGTCAACGCTAAAAACCGCGACGAGGCAACCGCCCTTTTTACGGCTTTGCCCAATGACCCATCCCAAACGCTTGCCCAACGCCACGCACAAGCCTTATACGCTTTATCCAAATTGTCCGGACGCAGCTTATACGAACCGTCCGTCCAAGCATTCGAAGATTTCTTTTCCGCATATCCGGATTATGAAAATACCGATATGGTGGAACTTTGGTACGGGGATTTGCACCGCATCAACGGAAATTATTTAGCGGCTATTTCACAATATAAAAAGGCCGGTGAACTTTACCCTAAAACGCCTTACCGCGCTGCCAGCCTGCGCTTAATAGGTGATATTTATGCCGACAATCTCCAAGACACCGCTAACGCCATGTCCACCTATACCCAAGTATTGCGCGAATTTCCGGATTCCTCCGAAACGGGCATCGTGTACAAGCATATGGCTATCTTGGACGAAAATAACAAACAATACGACAGCGCGCTAATCAACTACGGCAAAGCTATTGAACTCTTAGGCGCTACACCCGCCGCATATGAGGCCTATCAAGGAAAAGCGGATGTATATGTAAAAACCAAAAATTATGCAAACGCCTATAACACGTTGCATCAAACCGCCTTGGTTTTTAATAACGATGAATCCAAGTCTACCGAATCATTATTGAAAGCCGCTGATATCGCCCGCAAAAAAATGCGTGACCAAGAAAAATATACTCAATCCTTGGAAAAAGCCCTTCTTTCCCACCCCAAAGGGTCGCAAGCCCCGCAGCTGATGTATGACTTGGGCCGGGCCTATGAAGAGCAAAACCGTACCGGTCAAGCGATAGAAATCTATAAAAAGCTGATTATTAATTATCCTACGGATAAATTGGCCTCGCGTGCGCAAGGCCGTTTGTCCCGTTTGGAAAAATAGATTGTGCAACCCATAAAAAACCCGCGTTTTTAAA
>CALUYP010000052.1 GCA_944325055.1 uncultured Elusimicrobiales bacterium
CTGTTTTGGCGTCAATGTGTTTAATATAACCGTTGGACGGAGCGTAGAGTATAAGTTTTAATTTGGAGTTTTTGAAATATTTTAGCGGATGGTCGACTGCTTCCGGACTGCCTCCCTGCCATTTGATCATTGTACGGAGTTTTTCGGCGGCTTCCCCGGTCTCTATTTTTTCTTCCAGTAATTGTCTGGCTTTTTGAATGTCTTTTATTTTTCCGCTGATAACCAGCATATGGGCGCCTTCTTCTATTAATAATTCATAGAAATCGGGCGCTATTTCTTTATTCCCCTTTAATATAAGCACAGTTTGAAGCATTTCATTGGCATTCCCGACGGCGCGGCCCAGCGGTTGGTCCATATAAGTAATCAACGCACGGCATTTAAGACCCAGTAATTTAGCTGTGCTGACTAAGGCTCGGGCTAATTTGCGGCTGTCTGTCAATTTTTGCATAAATGCACCCGATCCGTATTTTACGTCCATAAGAAGACTGTCTACCCCTTCCGCATATTTTTTGGAGAGAATACTTGCTACAATCAGCGGGCGGCTGGCAACTGTACCCGTGGCGTCCCTCAAAGAGTATAATTTTTTGTCTGCCGGCGCCAAATCCTGGGTTTGTCCAAACATGCATACACCTAGTTTTTGAATTTGGCGATAAATTAATTTTGCAGGTACGCGTATTTCAAAGTTTTGGATCGATTCCAATTTATCCAGTGTTCCACCCGTATGCCCTAAACCACGCCCGGCCATCATCGGCACTGCAATTCCAGCACACGCTACTAATGGCGCCAGCGCCATGGAAATACCGTCTCCTACGCCGCCTGTAGAATGTTTGTCCACTTTGGGTATTTTGAGAGAGGAAAAATCCAATCGGCTGCCTGAATAAGCCATCGCTTTAGTAAAGTAAGCGGTTTCTTTCTTGGAAAGAGGATGCAAAAAGCAAGCCATTAAAAAAGCGGAGAGTTGATAGTCCGGAATTGACCCGTTGGCCGCTCCTTGCGCCACGTAATCAAATTCTTGCTGCGTTAGGTTTTCGCCATCGCGTTTTTTGATGATGAGGTCTATCATCCTCATAAACGGACCTCCTTATGCTAGAGATATTGGAATCTCCAGCATAGCATTTTTACGGTGATTAGGAAAACTTTTACTCTCTTTTTTTCGTACTTATGAATAGCTTTTGTCAAAATTGGATATCGTGTGGCTAGCGGGATAGGGATAAAAACAGTCAAAAAAGAGTTGATTCCTATTTAGCTGCGGGGGAAATCGTCTAGAGAAGAATTTTAAAAATAAAAGAAACCCCGGGGAAAGCCCGGGGAGTTTTATACGCCAGATAGTTTTTATAAAGAAATGTAAGGACAGTATCTATTCTGCTGAAAGAGCGTCTATTTCCTGTTGGATAGAAGCTAAACGAATTTTGATTTCTTTTAATATCTTTTCAATACGCACTTTTTGGGTAGAATAAGAAATAGAAACCGGTATTCGTTCCGGGGTGAAGGGTTCAGCGTTCATTAATTCCATTACATTTTTAATTACACTGTATCTTTCCCACAAACTTTCCATTCTTTCCCACAATAAATCTGCTTGGGCCGATAATGCTTCCTTGCGTTCCTTATAAAGGAGTTCCCAATCCAGCTGGGTTTTTATCTTGGGAAGGAGGTTTCCGTCGGGCCAGATTTTTTCTTTTTCAGCTGAAGTCTTTTTTGCTAAAGCAAGAATTTGTTGGGAGGTGGCATTTTCTAATGGGTTTTCTAATACCCAAATGGCGGCACTGGGCTCCAAGTAAGTAAGAACATGTAACACTGCTTGGGCTTTAACTGGATCCAAATAAACAGATACGTCAACAAACATATCCAAATCTGTCTCACTCCATGAGCCTTTTCGTTCCAATTTGTTAATTAAATTTTTTTGTAAATAGATTGCATACTTTTCCATCCGTTTATTTACCGAGATTCCTCTCTCTGAAATAAATTCTACCTTCGGAATTTGGCCAAAAAGAAGCATATATAAGGAAACCGCCTCGCTTCCTAATAGGCTATGCGCATCGTCCAATGCGGAAATGAGTAATTGCTTCTGATAAGAATTAAGAGAGGGGGTTCTTAAAATATAATCAAACATCTTATATTCCGCACCGTCAAAAGCAGATAGTTTTTGAATAATTTCCTCATATACATCCGATGAAACCCCTCGTTTTTCGGGAAAGGAAAAAGGTTTAATACGAAATTCATCCCAGTTTTTAGTTCCAAAAGATATTTCCGGACTTTTACCCTGCAAAAGAATATCCATTTCGTCAGGAGATAAATTCAGAAATTCCTTTGTATTGCGCGGTTTCCAATTGAAATGTTCCTGTGCAATCAGGGGGCGTATTTTTTGGTTGGTTTGTTCAGAAAGGCTTTTTGCACTTTGAAACAGTTTTTGGTTTAATTCTTTCAGATACGTTTCCTTTGCCGCTGTAGAAGCGGATGGAATAGGTTGTAGGGGTAAAACGACACCTGCTTTTCTCAGGAGATTGAGCGTTTGGGTAAAATCCTTTGATAGCGCCCATGTCGGGTTCTGGGTTATAGCTCGGCGGACTTGCTCAACCATCTTAAGTTGTGCTTTACCAAAAGCCCTTCCTCCTTGTGCGGCGGCTTGGGGGACAGATTCAACTAACCAAGATAGTGCCATGGAAGCGTCTGCTGTAAACAAACATAAACAGAATATAAAGGTTCGTGCCATGCATTTCATAGGGTGGATGCTCCTTTTGGTAATATTTTAAATCATAGAAAAAACACAATTTTTGCTACAAGGGCCTTTAGACCTAATTAAATTTGGGTCTGTCCTATTTTAAACAAAGTGATAAACGGGGCAGAAGTCTTATTCTGAGTTCAGATTTGATATCATATAATATATGTTTTTTGGAGGAAATATGAAGAAATGGAAGATGCCCGGATGGATTAAATCCTATTTTGGGTTCATTTTGGCAAACTGGTTGTTTTTTACGCTCATGCGCGTTATTTTTTTATTTGTGTTTCGTGCAGCGCTGGTGCCGCAGTCTTACCACGAATTATGGGAAACTTTTTATGTAGGCGCTAAATTTGACATGCGTTTGGCTTGCGCCTTGGCCATCCCGTTAGGATTGTATTTTGCGGTATGCGCATTCTGGAAAAAAGCACAATTTATCCGTAAGGGAATGGCTTGTCTTTATGGTTTGCTGGAAGCGGGGGTTTTATTGGTTTATTTTGCTGATTTTGCCCATTATGCCTATATTTCCATGAGAATCAACTCTTCTATTTTTAAATACGCCGAAAACGCATTGATTTCACTCCAAATGGCATGGGAGACTTATCCGCTTGTTTGGGGATTGTTGGGGATGTTGGCTTGGGGCGTATTAGGCGGTTGGTTTGCAAATTACATAATGAAAAAAGCGTTTTCCCAAAAAGATCCTTATCGCTGGAAAGGCAATTTGGGATGGTTTTTTGGCGGCTTATTGTTAACAGCCGCCTTGATGTTTGGGCAGCTCAGCCAATATCCGCTTCGCTGGAGCAATGCCTATCACTCCACCAATAACTTCATTTGTAATTTGACACTCAATCCCGTGCTTAATGTCTATGATACGGCCCGGTTTGTCAAGGCGGACAGTTACGATGAAGAAAAAACCCGGCAGTATTATGATACCGTTTCGAAATATTTGGGAGTCGACCATCCCGATAAAGAAACTCTTAATTTTGAACGCAGTATTTCCGGTAAACCGAAAGCTGAACAAAAAGATTACAACATCGTAGTCATTTTTATGGAATCATTGGCGTGGAATAAAATTTCCATGACCAATCCGGATATTGATCCTACCCCGTTTGTAAAGGAGTTGGCGGATAAATCAATCCTATTTACCAACTTCTTTGCCCCTACTTCCGCGACGGCGCGTGCGGTATTTGCCACGGTAACCGGCATTCCGGATGTAACTTCTTTTAAAACCAGTTCCCGCAATCCGTTGATTGTGGACCAGCATGTAGTGGTAAATTCGTTGCGTGATTATGATAAATACTTTTTTATCGGCGGGAGCGCCAGTTGGGGAAATATTCGCGGTATTCTGGAACATAATCTGACGGATGTACATATGTATGAAGAAGGCCATTTTAAGAACGAGCACCGCAACGATGTGTGGGGAATCTCTGATTTGGATTTGTTCCGAGAGGCAAACCGTATTTTGAGCGAGGAACAGAAAAATAATCAAAAACCGTTCTTCGCCATTATCCAAACGGCCGGTTATCACCGCCCTTATACCATTCCGGATGATAACGCCGGGTTTGTTTCCAAAGATATCGGCGAGGAATTGGCTCATAAGCGCAGTTTTGTAAGTGTTGCAGAGTATAATTCCTTGCGTTTCTCGGACCATGCTTTGCGTGAATTCTTTAAGTTAGCGGAAAAATCTGATTATTATGACAACACCGTCTTTTTAATTTTTGGAGATCACGGATTGTCGGCGCCGCAGTCGGAAAATATGCCTCGCGGATATGTAGATCTGAATCTGATTAACCACCAAATCCCGCTTATTATTGCCGGAAATCCCATTCAGGAACCGCAGCGAATCGACCGCACCGCCAGCCAAGTGGATATTTTACCCATCGTCATGGGTCTTTTAGGCCGGCCCTATTTCACGCGGGCCATTGGGCGGGATGTGCTTTCTGCGCCGCAGTCGGAACCAGGGGCCCTTTTGTATGGTTGGGCGGTATCTCCGGCTTCAATCGGTTTTGTACAAGGGGATTATTATTATTATCGACAGGGCAATAAAGAAGGCCTTTACAAATTTGCCGCTGAAAACTACAATGAAGATATTTCTAAAAAAGAACCTGAACGTTTTGAGCATATGAAAAACTTGGCGTTGGGGTTGTATGAAACCTCACGTTACCAGTTTTATCATAATCAAAAGAGAGATGAACGCGATAATTAGGAGAAAGCAAAATGAATGGAATTTGGATTGTTGTCTTAATACTGGTTGTTTTTGCCGTTTATGCGGTATCAATATATAACGGCTTTATTTTATTAAAGAATCGGGTAGATGAGGCGTGGAGTGATATTGAAGTACAGATGAAACGCCGCTATGATCTAATTCCAAACTTGGTAGAAACGGTCAAGGGATATGCCAAGCATGAAAGTAGCACCTTGGAAAAAGTGATTCAAGCCCGCAATATAGCCATGGCAAATCAGGGAAACGTAAAAGAGACGGCCCAATCCGAAAATATACTGACAGGGGCACTTAAATCGGTTTTTGCTTTGTCGGAGAGCTATCCTGAATTAAAAGCCAATGCCAACTTCATGGAATTGCAGCGTGAGTTGCGCGACACGGAAGACAAATTGCAAGCTGCCCGCCGTTTCTATAATGGAAACGTGCTGGCATTAAATACAAAGATTGATATGTTTCCAAGCAATATTGTGGCTTCTATGTTTCATTTTGAGAAAAGAGATTTCTTTGAATTGGCAGAAGAGGAGAAAGAAGCCCGTAATGCCGTAAGAGTACAGTTCTAACGGGGCTCTTATGGCTACCATTTATGATCATATTGCACAAAACAAGCGGCGTACTTGGCTGCTTGTTTTGTTATTCCCTCTGACGCTTATGGCGTTGGTATATGCTTGTTTGTTTGGATTTCATTATTTGTCGTCGGAAAATATTTATTACCATTCCGTTACTTATGTAGAGAAGGTAGAATCTCCTGTTTTGAAAGCAGTTACTTTAGCAAATCAAACGGCAGAAATAGTTTTGCCGTTTCTGTTGCTGTTTGTTGTGGGTTGGATCATCACGGTTTATTATTGGGGAGATGCGTTTTTGCTGGGTTCGGTAAAAGGAATAGAAGTACATCGGGAAGAACAGCCCGAATTATATAACTTGGTTGAAAACTTATGTATTTCACAAGGCCTTCCCATGCCTCGAGTATATATCATAAATGACAATTCTTTAAACGCGTTTGCCACTGGGCGGGATCCGGAGCATGCTTCTGTGATTCTTACAAAAGGAATCATTCAACGTTTAGAACGAATTGAATTGGAGGGTGTAGTGGCGCATGAGCTGGCGCATATCCAAAACCGGGATATTCGGTTGATGTTAATAACAGTAGTAGGAATAGCGTTTTTTACTTTCCTTTCAGAAATATGTTTTCGGGCGGGGGTGACTATTTCACATGGAAGAAGCGGAAAAGGAAAAGGAGAAGCGGTGCTTTTGCTTTTCTTGCTGGGGATCTTGTTGGCCATCTATGGATATCTTGTTGCTCCATTGATCCGGTTGGCTGTGTCTCGTACACGTGAATTCCAGGCGGACGCCTCCGCCGCACTTATGACGCGTCATCCAGGAGCTCTAGCCAGCGCGTTACAGAAAATTAGTTTTGATCCTCGGGTGGAAATTTTGGAGTCTCATGCAAGCATGGCTGCAATGTGTATTGAGAATCCTTTAAAAAAAGAAGGGTTCTTTACCTTTCTTTCCGGGATGTTTTCCACGCATCCGCCGGTGGAAAAACGCATTGCTGCTTTAAAAGATATGGCAGGAATCGTTTAAATCGAGTACTTTTTATATTGAAAACCCAGTCTTATTGAGACTGGGTTTTGGTATGTTTATCAGAGTGTTTTTTCTATACTTGGATCGAAGTCGAAATATTCATACGGTTCGAATTCAAACATTTTTGCCAGTAAATTTAGCGGGATGACGCTGGTAATCGTATTAAAATCACGTGCGGCGCTGTTGTATTTTTTTTTGGAACTTTGTACTTTGCTTTCCGCATGAATAATACTCTTTTGTAATTTTAAAAAATGTTCATCGTTCTTTAATTCCGGATGATTCATAGCTGCGGTAAAAACCTTTTTAAATTTTTTAGTGATATCGCTTTCCAGCTGCACCCGTTCCTGCAACGTGGAAGTTTTACGGCAGGCTTCTTTGATGGAGGATAATTCATAAATAAATGCCCGGTCCAATTCGTTGAATGACGCCGCCGAGAGCGCTAAGCTGGGAATTAATTCCGCCCGGTTCTTCATATGATTATCCAGTTGTTGCCATGCATCACGTGCGGCTTTGTGTAAAGAGACAAATTTTAAATAGGCCAACATCAAGAGTATCACTAGCATACACATCGCGCCAAATAAAAACCAAACTAACATAAAATATCCTCCCAAAATGTTGACTAATAAACAGATTATAATTACAATGAAAGTAACGGTCCGGCTACTACAAAGTATAAATATTAACCTAAAAGAAATCAAGGACCGCTTATCCGGGCAGTTTTCGGAGGGTTAATAGACAGGTTCCTAAGTTGTACCGGTTAAGGCCGGGTTTTATCATTCTTTATTTCAAACGGAGGATTCATGCTGCTGACAGTATCTTCATTTGTCGGTTTTACGATGCTGGTGTTGGGGCTATCGTATTATTTGACTAGGAAAAAAGACGCTTCTTCCTCGGAAGGCTATTTCTTGGCCGGAAGAGGACTGACTGGCTGGGTGATCGCGGCCTCACTGTTGCTTACGAATTTGTCTACAGAACAAATGGTGGGGTTAAACGGTCAGGGATATATGTTTAATATGTCGGGAATGGGCTACGAGATTGGGGCGTCTTTAGCGTTAATTATCGTGGCTTTTTTCTTTTTACCTCGGTATTTAAAAAAGGGCTATGCCACGATCCCGGATTTTGTGGGAGAGAGATATGATTCCGCTACGAAACAGTTTGTCAACTTCCTCTTTTTGGCCGGTTATGTGCTGATTCTGTTGCCTACGGTTCTTTATTCAGGTGCTATTGGAATGGGCGGTATTTTTAATATCATGGATACCTTTGGCCTTTCTGAAATGATGGCTATTATTGTGGTAGTTGTGGCAATTGGCATTTTGGGATGTTTGTATACCGTTTTTGGCGGACTGCGTATTATGGCCATAGCTGATACATTAAACGGCATTGGTTTAATTGTGGGAGGCTTGATGGTCCCACTGTTTGCCTTGGCCTATGTAGGCGGAGGTGATATCTTGGGCGGTTTGACTGAAGTAGTCAAAGCACATCCGGAGAAGTTCAACGCAATTGGCGGTCCCAATGATCCGGTTCCTTTTGCCACGATGTTTACGGGAATGTTCCTAGTCAACTTATTCTACTGGGGTTGCAACCAGACAATCATTCAGCGGGCTTTGGCAGCCAAGAATTTAAAAGAAGGGCAGAAAGGTCTCTTATTAGCCGCCATTTTTAAACTAATCGGGCCTATTTATCTGATTATTCCTGGAATTATAGCCTTCCACATTTTCCAGGATAATCCGTTAAAAGTGGGTGATATGGCTTATCCGATGTTGGTTAATAAAGTGCTTCCGTTTTACCTAATCGGCTTTTTTGCTGCCGTACTGTTTGGGGCCATTTTAAGTTCTTTCAATGCGGCGTTAAACTCTAGCTCTACCTTATTTATGCTGAACGTCTATAAGCCTCTTATTAAGCCGGAAGCTACGGATGAAGAATTGGTTAAAAAAGGGAAATATGTAGGTATTATTCTGGCTATTTTTTCAATGTGTGTAGCTCCGCTTATTGCGATGGCGCCGTCCGGATTGTTCAACTATTTGCAAATGGTAAACGGTTTTTATAACGTACCCATCTTTACGTTGATTATTTTCGGTATGCTTAATAAAACAGCCCCGGCATGGTCAGCTAAAGTGACTTTGGTGTTTTTTATGATCGGTTATGGGCTCACACAGCTGGGTATTATCAAGACTGATATGCACTTCTTGCATGTGCTGGCGGTTTTATTTGTGATATCCATTGTGTTTATGTATATTACCGGCAAGTTGTGGCCTGCAGAAAATAAATATGATGACGGGAAAGATCTAAATATTGTGGATACTACCCCGTGGAATATGCGCGTGGCAGTAAGTATAGCGATTGTGCTGTGTGTGTTTGGCGTATATGTGTTGTTCTCTACTATGGGAATTGCCGCATAGGCAGATAAGTTTGGAGGAAACGGGCGGAAAATTTTTCCGCCCGTTTTTTGTTTGTATGGGGAAAAACTTGTTATAATAACTAAACGGAGGAAGTTTTTATGACTGAGAACCGCATTAATATTATGGACCCGGAAACGCTTGCCCCGGTGGTAAATACCGTCGAGGAGAAACCGAAAGTGGAGTATGCTTCGGTAACGGAACGTTTTGTGGCTCTTTTAATTGACTATGGGGTGGTGTTTATTCCTGCACAGTTGTTAGCTGGAGTGGTGTTGAAAATATTGGGGCCGGATGTAGGGTTATGGCAAATTATTTCGATTTTTGCAGGCATTAACTTGTTGTTTATTTTATATGAGACGATTCTTTCTTCCGGAGACAGGGTAACGCTGGGTAAATCATTAGTGGGAATTGCGGTTGTGAAGGCAGATTTAAGCGGGCCCATTTCCATTCCGCGCGCTTTTTTACGGGCAATCGGATATTATATCAGCGCCGCTCTTTTGATGGGGGGATTTTTGTTTGCTTTTGTAGAAGAAAGGCACCGTGCCTTGCAAGATTTTTTGGGTGGAAGTGTAGTGGTGCAAATTCGGCAAAAAACTTGGTTTGAACGCATCATTATGCGCTTTTTAGGGGCGGTATTGCTCGCTGCATTTGGATGGGTGGCTTATTCCCAATTTTTTGCTTCCGGCTCGCTTTTACAGCAATTTTATATACGCCGGGCAGAGGAGCATTTGGGTAAAATCGCTTTATTGGAAGAAGCCCATTATACATATTACGGAAGCTATACGAACGATTTGTTGCGCTTATCGTTGTTATCCGGCGATCCGGTACAATTTCAACGGGATACGCAGAAAGTACTGTTTCCAAAGGATTTTAAGATAGGCGTCCAAGAAAATACCTATAAAATTTCTGCCCGGGCTAAGGACAGAAAAAAGACGCAGGTATATTGGACGAAGAAATAGGTTTATTTAGAAATAAAAATCCGGGCGTTGTACAGCCCGGATTTTTATGTGGATGAAAGATTATTTTTCTATTTTGATTCCGCGAAATGCTCTATACAAAACTGCCAACAATCCAAAAATTACGTACAAGGAAAACACAATAAAAATGACGTCTTGCGGAAAACGTATCAACATAACTACTAAAAATACCATCAACAATAGAGTCCATACGCTTAACCGTTTTTCGCGTTTTGCCTTAAATGCCGCATAAGGAACATTGGATACCATTAAAAGTGATAAAATCAACATGGCAAACCAAACAAAGTTATAAAGATGCGGCAAATACAAAGTCAGCAGATGAATATTCCGTCCGCCCATATCTCCTTCCATAATGCTGTATGAGATGACAAACGAAGCCAATAATGCCGCCGGCGCCGGAACCGGCAATCCAGAAAAATATTTTTTAGAGCTTTCCCCGGCATGCGCCATAGCATTAAATTTAGCCAGCCGCAAGACGCCAAAACAAGTGTATACGCAGGCAATCGGCGCGCCCCAAATCGGTTGGGTATGTAAAACAAAAAAATACATTAAAAAGGCGGGTGCCGCACAGAAAGAAACCGTATCCGCCAATGAATCCATCTCTACGCCGAAATCGCTTTCAGCATCTAATAAACGGGCGATACGGCCGTCAAACATATCAAACACCGCCGCCACTAAGATCAACCAGCCCGCCTGCGCAAAATTACCGCGGGCCGCTGACAAAATGGAAAAGAAACCGCAGACCAAATTTCCCAGCGTAAACAATGAAGGTGCGGTAATGGCTCCCGTATGCTTTAATTTATCCATCATGTTTGTTTCTTTGTTTTCTTCTTGCATAGGGCGCCCCTATTTCCATAAACCAAGGACGGTAACCCCGCCTTGCACTTTTTGTCCTTCTTTTACCAATATGCGTACAGCGTTTTTAGGCAGATATACCGCCACTTGCGACCCAAAGCGCACCAATCCCAAGTGCCCTCCAATTTGGATATCCTGCTGCGGTTTTACCCAGCATTCAATGCGTCGGGCGATGGCCCCCGTAATTTGTTCCACATGGGCGAATTTAGCGGGATCGCCATTTTTGAACAGTTGAATTAAATTGCGTTCATTTTTATCCGCGCTCGGATTATTGGCAAACAAAAATGTTCCTTTATTGTAGAAAATCTCGCCTGTTTTGCCGGTAACGGTGGCACGTTGGATATGTACGTCAAAAATAGAAAGAAAGATACGGATAACCACGGAATTCGGATCGTCTTCCGTTTTAATTGAAATGACGGTACCGTCTGCCGGACAGGCGATTTCATCGTCTGCAAAAACCGTATCCCGCTTTGGATCACGGAAGAAATACGCACAAAAACAACCCGCCAGCAAACATAATACGCCCAATGTGCGCAAATCAAAAAACAAGAATACGGCGGCAGCCGCCACGGCTACCGCGAAAAATTTAATCCCTAACGGCAACACCGTGCCAACCCAGCTGAGACATTTAGAAAGGGTACGGTTGATATCTTCTAACATAATTTACTGTACCGGTGGGTTTGATTGAATGGCAGGAAGTGTTAAGTGGGCAGGGGGGGACTTGAACCCCCACGACCTTGCGGTCAACAGATTTTAAGTCTGTCGCGTCTGCCATTCCGCCACCAGCCCTCTTACTCTTTTATTTTAACAAAAAAATGCAACCTTTGCACTTTTTTTATGCACTCTATCCAAGTTACTTTCCAAAGGTTTTTAAACTGTTATAAAATTTACGGCAAAAGAGCGTTTTTACCCCTAAAGATTTTAAAGCGGCTTGGAGTTGGCGGTCATCGGTGACGGCGATGACCCGTTGTCCGCTTTGGCTTAAGAATCCGGCCCGCTCGTAGATAATTTGATCGGCGGACGCTTCTTCCGAAAAAGAGATATGAACTCCGCCGCGGTATAAAGGACCGATTGAACGGAAGGATCCGTCAAAAATGACTTCATATTGGTGCATGGAATAGTGTTCATCTTGTGAAATATCGCTTAGGAAATCCAGAAAATCCGCGGTCACTTCCTCTTCCGTCCGCGTAAATTCATACAGAAAGCTTCGTACTAAATTTAAGCCGTCTATTAAATAGACGGTAGGCTTTGTGGTAATATACATGCTTGTATTGCCTTTGCCGCGTAAAATTGTTATAAGAAAATGATACAATATAATACTTATTTACAGGAAGGGCTCTTTGACAATTTCCGTATTTGACGGGGGTGTAATAGATTCGACGGGTATCTGTTGCCGCCCGGGAGCAAGTGCCGGTTGGCCAGGCCGGCTAAAATAGGGCCAAAAAAATAACTAACGACAATCAAGTCGCTTGGGCTAACGCTTAGT
>CALUYP010000053.1 GCA_944325055.1 uncultured Elusimicrobiales bacterium
GAGGGGGAGAAACGCAGCGCTTCATTCGGAACCAATAAAACGTCTTTTTTATCCTGGGTGCGTATAGTTAAGGTAGCAGTCATCCCCGGTTTCAAACGCAGATCGGAGTTATCTACATCGATAATCACGGTGTAGGTTGTACTGCTTGAAGAAGAAGAAGTGGTCGAATCTGAAGGATCCACATAATTGGTGCGTACTTGCCGGACGACTCCTTTAAACTTTTCGCCCACATATCCATCCAACGTAAAATCGGCTTCTTGCCCGGGTTGTATTTTGACGATGTCCGCCTCGGAGACTTTGGCCTCCACCTGCATTTTGGTTAAATCCTGCGCCACGACAAACAATTCCGGCGTAGAGAAACCGGCCGTAATGGTCTGCCCTTCGCTGACTTTTTTGGTCAGCACCACCCCGTCAATGGGGGACACAATCTTCGTATTCGACAAATCCTTCTCCGCCGTATCCAAATTGGACTGCGCCTGCACCACATTGGCCTGCGCCGAGTTTAAGTTGCTTTTGGCATTTACATAAGCCAATTCGTATTCTTCCAAATTCACTTTGGATACATATTCTTTTTCATACAAAGCTTGGTAACGTTCGTAATTTTTCTTTGCCAAACGGTATGACACGTCCGCAGAGGACAAACTCTCCTTTGCCGAAGATAACCGCGCTTTGGCTTCCTCTAAAGAAGCCAAAATTTGCGTCTGGTCGATAATTGCCATCAAATCGCCTTTTTTGACTTCCGTATTGTAATCCACATAGATTTTTAAAATTTCGCCCGATACCAGCGCCCCGACTTCCGTCGTGTTGACTGGATTGATCGGTCCGGAAGCTTCCACTATGTCCACAATATCGCCTTTTTTTACCCGGGCCATCTTATATTGAGGCACCGGAGGAGCTGAAAAAAACGCCTTTTTGACGCCAAAAACCGCCGCCAGCAAAAGTAAAAGTATCAGCGTTTTTTTCCACCATGCCAACTTCCAAAACCGCTTGATGATGCGTTTAAATATATTTTCTTTTTTCATATTAATTGGTCCCCATAGCTTGTTTCAAATCCGCCACCGCCGAAGCATAATCATACCGCGCGGTTAACAAACTCAGTTCCGCATCCGTATAGGCAACTTCGGCGTCTTTTAATTCAATGATATCACCAATCCCTTCATTATAACGTCCGCGGGAAAGGTCTAAATTTTCTTTGGCCTTTTCCACGTTTAGCTCGGCGATCGGAATACTTTCAGCCGCTTCCTGCATTTTGATATAAGCGCTCTGTACTTCCAAGAACACGTCATTAAGCAAGCTTCGGTTCGTATTAAGCGTATTTTCCAATGAAATTTTAGCCTGCTTTACTCCGTTATAAGTCTTGAACGCATTGAAAATCGGTATCTCGACCGAAGCCATTAATTTGGTTTCTTCGTTATCCAGCGAAAAATCATCGCCGTATTTGGAGAACCCGGCTGAAAAAGAGAACGTCGGGAAAAAGCCGGCTTTTGCTTGGTTGAGCTTAATCTGGCTAATCCGTATATCCGTCTGGGCCGAAAGCACGTCCGGACGGTTTTCGTAAGCCGTTTTGACGGCTTGGTCAAACGGCATTTCAAATTTTTCAAACGAAAGAATTTCTTCTATATCCAATGTTTTAGGGGTCGTAACGCCCATACTGTTGGCTAACTGAGCCGACGCGGTCTTTACTAGATTTTTCGCACGGATTAAGCTGAGTTCCTCGTTATTTAAATTGACTTCCGCCGTCGTTACATCCACTTTCGGCCGAAGCCCCAGTCTAAAATATTCCGCCGCACGTTCATACTGGTCTTTATACAAATCGCGCGACTGTGTACGAATGGCTACAGCCCGCACGGCAGAAATCAAAGCATAATAATTGTTTTTAATGGTACGAATGATATCATTTTTCACGCTTTCCAAATTCAGCTGAGCCTGTTCTAAAGCCAATTGCTGGGTTTTAACATTACGGGCAATATCCGTAATACCGCTGATAGACAGCTGCGCTTGGGCGTAAACATCGGAAGAACCGTGGTCTGTACGGGAAGACCCGTCTGTTTTTCCGTTCGTGTATCCTTGCGAGGCACCCGCTGTGGCCGTCGGCAAAAATTCCGACTTCGCCAAATTCAAATTAACATACGCATTTTGTAAATTCAACTGTGCATTCACGGCTTGCGGACTGTTTGCCAGCGCAATACGAATGCAATCTTCCAAAGTGAGTTTCCCATTAATATCCGGAAGAGGTTTCCCGTCCGCATCCCGCAGGATCATAGCCGGTTTTTCATTTTTGGTTGGGTGAACGGCTTTGGAATTTTGTTCTTTCTCCGTTTCCGCCGGAACGGACGGAAGCACCGTATCTTTAGCAGCTTCCGCGGCAACGGAAGCCGTCATAGAAGGATCTGATGCAGGTTCTTGCACGGGAGAAATGATTTCACCCTGTGCGACAACCCCTGCCGTACATAAAAAAGCAAAAAACAAAAATAAGCGAAAATAGATCATAACTCCATTATATAACTTTGTTAGATTTTAAGACGTTAATTTCCGTATTTCAGCATATTGGTGCTTCTATTTAAACACACCAAAGAACGATTTTATTGCACCGGAAAACTGCTTTGTCTCTTTTACAAACGATGTTTCAGCAGGGCCGGCCAAGCAAGCATCTTGCCGAAAAGATTTATATAATGATATATATGTGGAAAACAGTTGCGCTTTTATGCGCTTCGAACTTATTTATGACAGCCGCTTGGTACGGACACCTAAAGTTTAAGAACCGTGCTTTGTGGCTGGTTATTTTAGCCAGTTGGGGGATTGCTTTCTTTGAATATTGTCTGCAGGTACCCGCCAACCGCATCGGCAGTGATTATTTCTCGGTAACCCAGCTAAAAGTCATGCAAGAGCTCATAACACTGGCCGTATTTGTAGGATTCTCTTCCTTATATTTTAAAGAAAGTTTTAAATGGAACCATTTAGCTGGTTTTATATGCTTGGTGGCGGCTGTATTTTTTGTATTTAAAAAGTGGTAAAGTGGTAAAAATATATGAAAAACAAACACCGTCTTTTTATTAAAATGGCAGAGTTGGTGGCGGAACAATCCACCTGCTGCAGGTTGCAGGTAGGAGCGGTATTGGTAAAAGACAACCGTGTAATCAGTATGGGATTTAACGGCACGCCGACCGGACAACTGCATTGTGAAGAAAATTTCAAAACGGTTTATGAAACCACTTACCGGGATAAATTCCCTACCTATGCCGATTTCATAGCCAGCCGCATTTTTTATGATTTGCACGGAAAATGGTCAGTAGAAAACGAACTGCACGCCGAACAAAACGCCATTGCCTTTGCCGCTAAAAACGGAATCGCCACGCAAGGCGCTTCGGTTTACGTGACTTGGTCTCCATGCGTGCATTGTGCAAAAGTGATTGTCAGCGCAGGAATCAAAAAAGTATTTTATAAAAACATGTACGACCGCAGTCAAGACGGTATTATCTTCTTAGCCAGAAACGGGATTGAATGCCGACAGCTGACGGAAAAAGATATTTCCGCCCATTAAATACTTTTAGAAACAACCCTATTTTTACTATAATGGAGTTATATGACAAAACAAATAACCGTTCCGGTGGAACAGAAAGATATAATTGTGTCGTTTATATCCGGCATTATCAATTTTTGCAAAAAAAATAAAAAAGGCGTCATTGCCGCTTGTATCATCATAGTGCTGGCGAGTATTATCGGCGGCTGTTACTCCGCCCATATTAAAAAAATAAACCAACGTTCTTGGGCGGCTTATTATGCGGCGCAAGTAGCTTTAGCCGAAGGAAAGGAAGAGGAAGGCTTCTTTCTTATTGACGGCTTAACCGAAAGATATCCCGGTACGGATGCCGCACAGTATGCGCAGCTGATGAAGGGGGATGTGTTATATAACGCCGGTAAATACACCCAAGCGGCCGATACATATAAACTAATTATTACTTCTAAAAACCCGATTCTCTCTACCGTTGCGGCGCTTTCGCTGGCGGCTTCGCAGCAAGCCATGCAGGATTATGCTTCCGCTGCTGCGGAAATGAATCAATTTATTCAAAACTATCCTACCAGCTTTGCTTTACCGCAAGCTTACTTCACGCTGGCTTTAAGCCAAGAACTTGCCGGTAACAAAACGGAAGCGCTTAACGCCTACAAACACTTAGCTGATGCTTATGCCATGACCTATTTTGGCAGAGTAGCCAAAGACAAGATGAACCAACTCCAAAAATAATTTGATGTGTCTCCCGTCCGGTTATCAAAAAGCCGGGCGGGATTTTGTTTACCCCAAACAAAATCTACAAACCAGAGGAATTACATGTATAAAAAACTGACAGCTGTTCTGCTTTTATCCGTCCTGCTTACCGATCTTTCCCACGGTGCAGGATTTGCCCTGTATGAATACAGCGGCCGTGCTACCGCTATGGGAGGTGCCGTGATGGCCAACAAAGCCGAGGCCGCCTCTTTGGCAACGAATCCGGCTTTAATCACCGAATTGGAAGGCACGCAAGCCCAAGTCGGTCTGACCGTAGTAACGGCTGACGCAAAAACTACCGTTGCCGGTGATTCCCGTACCCTTAAAAACGACGTATGGTATTTGCCTAACTTCTTCATTACCCAGAAATGGAGTGACCAAATATCATTTGGTCTTGGCGGATTTTCCCGTTACGGATTAGGGGGAGAATATAAAAACTGGGAAACCTGGAACGGCAGCAAGCTGGCTTATAAAGTAAATTTGGAAACTTTTTCTTTTACCCCGACGATTGCCGTAAAAGCCAATGACGAATTCTCCGTAGCTATGGGATTAGAAGCGATGATTATTGGGTTTTCCCAAAATTCAACCTTAAATACCGCCTCCGCCGCTTATGCACACGCGACCGGATATGAAATCAGCGGTTCAGGTGTGAGCTGGGGGGGAAATTTCTCTTTTATTTATAAGCCGGAATGGGCCGAAAAATGGTCTTTGGGTGCGATTTACCGCACCAAAATCAAACAGGATTTAAATGGGCGCATTGCAGCGGGAATGGAAGTACCCAACCAATTATACAGCGGGGATGCAAAGGGCTCTATCGCGCTGCCGGACAGCATCTCTGCCGGAATTTCCTTCCGCCCGACCGAAGACTGGACCATCGAAGCCGGTATTGTAGGCACCTTCTGGAGCTCTTACGACCAAATCGTTATTGAATACAAAGACAAAGAAGAAGCCCCTACCATCCACAATAAAAAGAACTATCAAGATGTTTACCGTTTAAACCTCGGCACCGAATATATGCTTACCCCCAACTGGGCCCTGCGCGCCGGATACGTATATGACAAATCTCCTATCAACGACCATGCAATGGATACCTTGGTGCCGGTAGATAACCGCCATATCGCCAGCGTAGGGGTGGGATACCAAACCAAGACTTGGAGTTTGGACTTCGCTTATGCCCACGTCTTTGCCGAAGATCTAAGAGGCAATTCTATTGAGACAGCTTCCGGTATTCTTCCTATGGAATATAGCGACGGGAAGAGCGATATGTTTGCTTTGACGTTTGGATACAAATTCTAAGCAAAATATACAACAGCACTATTAACAAACCCGCCTGTTCCCAAGCGGGTTTGTTATTTGTAAGCATCTGCAAATATTCCATTCTATAATAAGTCTGCTTTTTCCAATAATTTTTGTACTAATCGGGATACCGCATATTTCTTTAATTCCCGTACTGGAATCAAAAGGAATCCTCTTGGCAACGAAAAAGAAGGGGGGAGAGTAACTTCCGACAGATCAGCATAAATAATCCGGTGGGATAATACATGTTTTAAGGAAGATACTTTCAAAATAGGCTTGTTATTTCCAAACAAAGCCTTATAATCCTCTCGGCAAAACCATTTTTCAGAAGAAGAGGTCGATTCCACCAACGGAGGCTCATAAAGATTCTGCCACACGTCTCCCGCTCCCCGCTTATGCAGCCATGTTTTTTGTCCCTGCCGTACATATATGTAATGGAAATAACGTGCAAACGTTTTTGTTTTTTGTGTTTTGACAGGCAATTGCTCTACCCGCCGCCCCGCCAACGCTTTACAACGTCCCGCCACAGGACAATCTGCACATCGTGGCGCCGCAGGAGTACAAACCACCGCACCAAAATCCATAACAGCCTGATTGTAATCCCCCGGTTGTTTAGAATCCAACAGCTTCTGGGCAAGCCCCGCAAAAAGCTCTTTTCCTTCTTTCGAATCAATGGGAGTATCTAAACCGAACACCCGCGCCAATACCCTGTATACATTTCCATCCAGCACCGCATACGGCATCCCATAAGCCATAGAACAAACCGCAGCCGCCGTATAATCGCCCACTCCTTTTAAAGCATGTACTCCTTCATAGGTCGACGGAAACACCCCATTCATGCTCTGGGCAGCCGCATGCAAATTGCGCGCGCGTGAATAATATCCTAATCCTTGCCAATATTTTAACACCTCATCTTCCGGCGCCTGCGCCAAGGAAAGAGGGGTGGGGAAACGTTCCGCAAAACGCAAATAATACGAAATCCCTTGGGAAACACGAGTTTGCTGGAGAATAATTTCAGAAAGCCAAATTAAATAGGGATCTCTGGTATGACGCCACGGTAAATCCCGCTTATTTAGCGCGTACCAATCTAAAAGGACGGAGGAAAATTTCTTCATAAGTATTTTATTTTACTATTTTACGAGCCCTTCTCCCAGCACAATTATATGCCGGCCGTTCTTTCCCAGGGTTTGGTTATATGAATTTCTCCCACCGACACACAATCCTACCCCCAACTTTAAGGCCATTTTCCCTGGAAAAAAGCTCCTTTCCTCCCGATCCCTTCGCAAAAAACGGGAAAATGCACGATTTTGTTTCTTCCAGATTATATTTACTATTGGAAAAAAGAATCTTTCTCCAACCAAAGTATTCCTTATTTCAATTTTTGCTTTATGACTGGATCGATTTTAGTTTATGCAGTTGTAGCTGCAAGAACGGAAATCGAAAATTTCAAAATTAAGAGATTTCAGCATTTTTAGACCGAAATTTGCATTTTTCACTTTTTGCAAAATCAAGCATGATTTTGCGTTTTTTATTTTTAAAGTTTGGGAAAACATTAAAAATCAAAGTTCTCAAAAAGCATCTTTTTTTAAAATTTTAAAGCAATAAATTTTTATATTTTTATTTTTTATTGTACGTAAAAATTTCATTCAAAGACATATATTAGATATTTTTAAACACGGAAAAGATTGCATAATTAACAAGGCGGATTATATTTTCTTTGTTATTTACGTCGACAGAATAGGGTTATTAACAGGTTTTGTCATATAATGTCATAAAATGAACTGATATTGACATATGTCAAAAAAACATCTATTATATGTCATATCCTGAGGAAAACTCCGGTGGATAACTTTTTAAATGGGGTAAACATTTATGGCGGAAGAATCTTTCAAAATACGTTTCCGTTTTCCCGGCGGAGAGGAATTCGAAGCGGAAGGAAACCGCGAATTTATTGAACAACAACAAAATTATTTTTTAAAATTGATAGGCAAAAACAATCTTCTTGCACACGCAAACGCAGAAATCGTGCAACCGAGATGCCCAAACGCGCTATCTTCTGTGCCGAAATTAGGGAATAAAGAAAACATCTCCCATCCTAAAGATTCTTACGGGCAATCACTTCCGGAACTGTCAATTCTTCCTCCTTCGCAACGCCCTCAGCAGCACAATGAACCCTCGGTAGAAAGGGGGGAAATAGTAAATGATACTGGCAATTTCCCGGCTCTACGGCTATGGGAGCGGCTTTTAAAAGAAGACGGGGATCTCGTATTCTTACGAAAAAAAGTGCATATAGAAGCCTCGCAGGCCGCTTTAATTTTGCTTGCAGGAACACGCGTTCTGCTTAAAAAACCGTCCTGTTTGGCGCTAAACCTTTCCCGTTCTATGAAAAAATCCGGTTTTTCCGAAGGACGACTGGACCGCTTGCTTATGCCGGAAATAAAGAAAGGACTGCTTAGCTCTGAGGGAAACAAAAGAGGCCGCACCTACCGTCTTACCAATGAGGGTTTTGCCAAAGCTTTTGTTTTAGCGGAAAAATTAGGAAGCACAATCCCTTAAATTCTCTATTGTACGGGCCATAATTACCAAAGAAAAATCTGAGGATTATCAGAAAAAACTAAAACTGTTTTGAAAATCAGGGAAAAGAAGAAAATCCTTGCTGAAAATAAAAGTGGGGGAGAAAATATTTTTATGCTTTCTGATAGATCTACAACCGTATTGAACGAAGACTTTAGGACATCTTATTGGTTTTAATTTATCTTTTTATTATTGATTGATTTAATTTTAAAAAATACTTATTTTATAAGTATTTTTATTTTTATATCTTATTTTATAAAAAACAAGATATTTTATTTATAAACTTATTTAAAAGGAATAAATCTATCTATTTTTTATGAACAAATATCCCTGTTCTCAAATTGACATAAATCCAGCTGTCTGTTTTAAAAAAGGGGGCTTTTTGTCCGATTCCCATAACTAACGATAATTTTTATTATGTTAATTTAAATGAATAAAAAATCAAAAAACAAACAACTATATTTATTATTATTTTTTATTTTATTATTCTTATTTTTTAAGTATTTTTATTATATAATCTAATAAAAATTATAGGTTCTTATTCTCAGCAATTACAATCTCAAAATTAGAATACAAAAAATATATGTTTTTTGCTAATTTTTTTCTATTTTTTTCGAATCTTTGTTATTATTATTTTATCTTTTTAAATACTAAAATTTATATGATTTTTGTTTCTTTTTTTCTGTTTAAGATACCTTTTCTCCCCCTTATTTTAAAATTTAACAGTAAAAATAAATTATCCTTAATTTTTAATATAAAATAAAAATATATGTAAAAACGCGTAAAATGCCCTAAAACGATTTGGGGGTACCTAGGATATGGGTAAAAATAAAATAAAGAGGGTAGGATGGCTTTGATTCAGATAATGACTAGAAAAAACTTCCAAATAGAGGATTTTAAGAATCATTTCCTTATCGGTATGCAAAAATTAGCAACTTCCTAATTGATAATGTGCGGACTTACAAGTTACTGACTCACAGCACCATTTTTACCACAATATGTCTTGTTGTTGGTATTGATCTATACTGTCGGTAGTAATAACCCCGCTGCAAGCCAACACCACCTATGCAGCAATACTTATGCTATCACACGCATATTTATTAAAAAATGCGGAGAGAAAGACTCCCTGAATTAGGGGGAATATATAAAAAGAGTATTTTAAGATTATGATATCTCCTGAACCTTAAAGGGAAAGGGGGAATGAGACCAAGGATTGCCGTCTTAAAATATAAATAGGGGGAAAAACGAATATATGATAAGTAAAAAAGTAGTAAATAAAAGTTTCTCTCCCCCCACGAACCATAAGATTTCTGTTTCTTCACAAGCACAGCTTCCCCAAGATTGTGATAGAGGTTTCTCTTGCATCTTCATTGATTTTCCCTTACCAGCAAACTTACTCTTACTTGGTAAGAAAACGCCGTCTTCTGTTGAGATTGTTTTCGCCATCCCTCTCTCGCACGGGTTTACCCGGTACTTGTTTCTTAGAGACATTTAGCGATAAATAATAATCCCCCCAATCTATTAACGAGAAGGTACTTTAAAACACAAAAATCCCCGGTATACAGGGATTTTTGAATAGGAAAAAGAAGTTTATTTTGAAGAGGATTTCTGTTTAAAAAGATTCAGCAAAGAATTCCCACTTACAGCTGCTTTTCCATCAAGAATATCCTTTGTGGAAACAGAACTTGGATCTATTGCTTTGGAAACTTGGTTAACGGCAGCAGAAGCATCCTTTTGCGCTTCATTTATTTTATTTCCCAAACCTCGCTCTCCTCCTCCTAAAGAGGAAGCCTGGGAAGGGGTTTTGAATTCTTTAGCTTGAGGAGGCTTATAATCGCTCATAGAAGTCTGCGCTTGAGCTGAAGGAAGAGCCAGTGTTTTTGCGGTAGTATTACCATTATTGGAACTGCCGGTGTGAGAAATATCATCCGAACTCTGAGACCCGGCCTTATTAATTGTTGTTTGATACCGTACGACATTTGTTTCGGTTACTGGTCGGAAAACTGTCGTTTGGGTTGCCGGGCGGGTAACCGTTATATCAGTATCCGGATGGGAAACTCGGACCTGGGTTTGAGGACGTGAAACGGATTGCTCAGTCTGCGGGCGGGAGATTTTAACAGAAGTAACCGGACGAAAAACTGCCACTTCGGTCTTGGGGGGTTGTCCCCAGACTGGAAGGAATAAAACAAACATTACTAACAAGCAAAAGATAGGCTTCATACTCTTTCTGTTACTTCGATTTGGCAGGCTGCTGTCCGGCAGAAGCTGCATTTAATAAAGCAGACATATCCGGCATACCCGGCATATTCGCTCCCATCGGCATGGTTGGCATGCCAGAAGTGCCGCTTGACGCACTATTATTATTTCCCATTATCATCTGTTGCATTTGTTGTACTTGTTGCATCATCGCAGCAGCAGGATCCGTCTGAGCGGGGGATACTTGGTTAGATGAAGCAGACGACGCTCCCGCCGATACAGTATTTGCAGCAGATTGCGGCGCAGAAGCAGGAACATTTTGGAGAGCCCCACTTTTACCGACATTTTGCTGATTTACGCCTTTCATCATCTGCTCCACCGCAGCATCGGCCTGAGCGGATTGTGCATCCGCCTGATCTTTATATTCTTGGCTCCCCGCCGTAGTGGTTTGTACAGGTTTAGTCTGCACCCCTTTACTCCAGTTTCGACGGGAACTATAATTGCTAAAGGTACGTGTTTGAATATTGGAATTTGCGCCTGGAACCGAAGAGTCTTCTTTTTGAGTAGAATTGTTCCCCCCAAAATTTGATTTCGAACTGTTGCCCGATCGATACATTTGGGCTTGCGCAGTCAATACGGAAAAACACAAAACACTTACTATTATTCCCCATTTCATATAAACTCCCTCCGTTAATTTCTCCTTTATTTTATAGTATATACATACACGGCAAACTGTCAAGGAGGCAGTCTCTTTTGAAGAATCTTCTTTTTTGCTACACTTTAAGCAATGAACACTCCTCTTTATGACATAATCATTATCGGCGCCGGCGCAAGCGGGCTTGTATGTGCACGGGAATGTGCAAAGGCAGGTAAAAAAACGCTTTTATTGGAGAAGGAATCCCTCCCCGCCCGAAAAATATTAGCCAGCGGAAACGGCCGTTGTAATTTGACCAACGCCCAAGTAAACCCAACCTATTACCATGGGGATGCAAAATTGATTGCCCATACATTACAGCAATTTGCGTTTCAAGATTGTTTAAATTATTTTTCCGGTTTAGGCGTATTAACAAGAGAAGAGGAACAGGGACGGATCTTTCCCACCACCGGTAAATCAACCGCCGTCTCGGAAGCTCTCAAATTAGCCGTTATGGAATCGGGAGCAGAAATCAGAACATCTGCCGAAGTAACCCAAATAAAAAGGGGAAAATTCTTCTCTGTTCTTACCCGTTCCAAAGAGATGTTTCTAACCCATCACGTGGTTTTAGCATGCGGCTCCTGCGCTTTTCCCCAAATAGGAGGTTCATCCAGCGGATACGAATTAGCCCGCAGATTGGGACATTCTATTATCCCCCCCCGCCCAGCATTAAGCGCCTTGTGTATTAAGGAGACCGCATTTGCACGTCTAACGGGTATACGCAGCCAAGTACGCTTAACAGCCTTTGAAAACGGCCGGATATTAGACCAATCGGAAGGGGAAGTATTATTCACGCATTATGGATTAAACGGCCCTGCCGCGCTGAATGTAAGTTCCTCGGTGTCGAGAGCATTAACACACGGAGAAGTGTCCATTACATTAAATTTTTTACCGCAAATTTCAGAACCGCAAACCTTTTTACGCCAAAGATTAACAACCTTTGGAACCCGCCGTCCTAAAGATTTTTTTGCCGGTCTGTTACACGAAAATATTTCCAACTTATTAATTGATTTTACCGGATCCCGCAAAAATATCCCCATGGAAAAGCAAACGCCAAACACATTGCAACGATTATTAACAACTCCTACTGCATGGCCGATTACCGTAACAGGAATACGCCCTTGGAACGAAGCAATGGCGGCAACGGGGGGTGTAAATACGCGAGAAATAAACTATAATACATTTGAGTCGCTTAAATGTCCGGGAGTCTATATTACCGGCGAACTCTTGGATGTAGCCGGTAAAAGCGGCGGATTTAATTTGCACTTTGCTTGGGCGTCAGGATGGATTGCCGCCCGGTCAATGACGGAGAGGAAATAACGTATGGCAGACATCGTCAGAAAAACCACCAGCTTAAACGACCCGCTTCATGTGGGTTTTGTCCGAACATATTATATAAACGGAAAAGAAGTATACAGCGAAACTTTGGATAAAAATTTGGATATCGAAAAACATGCCGGGGTCATGCCGGACGGAACCGTAAAAGAATTTTTTGAAAACG
>CALUYP010000054.1 GCA_944325055.1 uncultured Elusimicrobiales bacterium
GAAGCTTACCTGAGCGATACCGTCAATTCATGGAATTTTCTCTCACAAATCAGTTCCAAAAATATACCTGTTTTTTTAGACCGTACCCCTTTTAAAACGGTTACAACCACTGTTTCGTATGAAAAGCCGTACCGTTCTAAAGAAGTTTCCATCCAACTGCCGGAACTGGAGAAAGGGTTTTACGTGTCGCTCAGCAGTTGGGATGAATCGTTCGACTCCACAAAATCTCCGGTACTTGCTACGGTCCTCAACATTACAGATTTAGCTCTTTTCATCACGGCTGCTATTGAGGACGATCCGGACAAATATACGGCCACGCTAGGAGCTCAATCCAAAACCTACCGTCCGGACTTGTTCCGTTTCTATACCGTTAATTTAAAAACGGGTGATCCGGCGGGAAATGCGGATTTGGACATTATTACCGCTTGGAACGGTACCCGTAAGCGCGGGTTTACGACTGAGGACGGCACTTCTACGCTGGCGGGAGAAATTACCGTTTCGCCAAATGATTCCAAACGCAGTTCCCATTTTGTAAATGTGTTAGCCCAAAAAGAAGGCAGCAGCGCCTATACGGCCAATGCCGTCTATTTTCACTTCTACAATAAAGATCTGATCCGGCTCTATACCCAAACCGACCGTCCGATTTACCGGCCGGGTCAAAACGTCAAACTGGCGGTAAACGCCTTTGAGGTGCTGCCCCGCGGGTTAAAAGTGTTTCCGAACCGTCCGGTAGAAATTGAAATTACAAACGCTTCCGGCGAAAAAGTTTTTTCCGCAGCGCCCTTTTTAAATGAAATGGGTACCGCCCAATCAGCATTTAATATTCCGGAAAATGTTATGCTGGGTACGTTTCAAATACGTGCTTCGGTAACGGTTAACGGCCGCGCATTCCGCACTTATGAAACATTCCGGGTGGAAGATTTCAAACGTCCGGACTACGAGCTGACGCTCTTAGAGCCTGAAAAAACATTGGAATATGGAAAGGCGGCGTCAATCACAGGACATGCGCAATATTATTTTGGAACGCCTCTGCAAAACGCGACGGTCAAATATACGGTTCTGCGTCAAGATTATGTTCCCCCTTTCTATTGGTGGAGAGTATATGCGCTGCGTCCTGAAAGCACCTCTATTGCCCAAGGCGAGACCTCTACGGATGAAAAAGGCGATTTTAAGATCAGCTTTACGCCTTCTTTATCACAAAAAAATGAGCAGTTTGCCAAATATGTGGTCAAGGCGGAAGTATACGATGAAAGCGGTCGTCCGGTTACGGCTTCCAACACGTATACCGTCAGCGCCCAGCCGAAACTGTTTAAGGTGGAATTCTCCCAAGGATTCTACAACGCCCAGGAAGCAACTCCATCCTTCGCCCAAATCGATTTAACGGATGCAAACGGACAATCCATCTCCGGTAAAATCACCCTGCAAGCGCATCGGTTGGAAAACAAACTGCCTGTTTTGAAAGACCCCGAATTCTACCCCGCCCGCAATCCTTCTTTGGAACAATGGTACGAAAACGCCAAAGCAGAGGAAACCGCTTTTACAAAAACCTTAAATTTTAAAAATCCAGGTTCTCAAACAATAGACTTGCCTGCTTTGGCTGAAGGCGTTTACCGCTTAACGCTGAAAGCGGAAAAAGCAGACGCCCAGCAGCTGATTTTTATTGTTGCAAATGAAGAAAGCAACTTGGCGTTACCCGATGTCACGCTGGCACAGCATGCCGCCTACTATCCGGGCGAAACGGCGCGCATTTTACTGGGTGCAGGCGATTTAAAAGGCTCCAAACGGGTAGAAGTCTATTACGGAGACACTTTTCTCAAACGCAAAGAAATGCTTGCCGGAGGGGTGTCGGTCTATTCGTTTCCGGTGGAACAAGAAGAACGCGGCGGATTGGCCGTTGCATGGTTTGGGGCAAGCGATTATAAATTTCATCAAGGGTCCGCTAATATAGAAGTGCCGTTTGATAACAAAGAATTGGGCGTTACGTTTCAGGTGCCTTCTTCCGTGCGGCCGGGAGAGACCGCTACTTGGAAACTTACCGCCAAAGACATTACCGGCAACCCGGTGCAAGGACAGGCCAGCGTCACGGTATATGATAAATCCTTAGATTATTATGCCAAGAAAGAAAATCCGTTTACGCTCTCCTCTTTATTTAGCCAGACGGCCCATACGGCGGACCATGCCGACAGTGCATTGAACGGAATTTCCAGCATTTATTACCAGCAAGCAATGCAGCCCTTTCTGGCGCCTCCGCTATTGCCGCTGTTAAACTTAAAGATGCAAAGGTATCTTTACCGTAATACAGTCCAAGGAGCGCTGTCTTCCCCGAAAATGATGATGAAAAGCGCATTTTCCAACCAAACGGCTGAAGCCGAAGAAACCCTGTCCGTCTTGGACACGGCGGCTTCCGCTCCGGCCGCCGGCGCATTTGAATTTGCCGAGGCAGAAGACGCCCGGGAAGAAACGGGAGAAACCGCCGCCGCGGTGCGTACGGATTTTTCGGAAACCGCCTACTTCAATGCGGCGCTTCCGTTAATCAACGGACAAGCTTCCGTACGGTTTACCCTTCCGCAAAGTTTGACCGCTTGGAATATTTTAGGGTTTGTGCTGACAAAAAATGCGGATTTTGGCGCGTTTACCGCCCAAACCGTTACCCGCAAAGATTTTATGGTAAGACTGCAAATGCCGCGTTTTTACCGCGAAGGAGATAAAGGGGTACTGCAAGCGGCAATTACCAATTTAACGTCAAAAAAACTTTCCGCGGACATAGAAATAATTATCAACAAAGATAACGCCAATTCCAATGCGTTATTTAATCTTTCCAAATCCAAAAAAACTGTTTCCGTCGGCGCCAACGCAACGGAGTTTGTAACGTGGGATATGACCGCTCCGTTCGAACCGGCGCTCTATAATATAACGGTAACAGCCCGAAGCGGCAAGAACAGCGACGCAGAGCAGAAAATATTGCCGGTGTATCCGGGGGAAGAACGTTTAATGGCTACCGCCAATTTGGCTCTTAAAAATGGGATGAATGAGTTATCGCTTTCCGAGTTGAAAGGGGTAGCGGCTGAGAAACTTCAAACCGCTTCGTTGACGTTGCATCCGAGCCTTGTATTATCCATACTCAATTCGATGCCCGCTGTTCTTTCTCAATCCTACAACGATTTGGTTTCGGCTCTGAACCGCTATATTCCGCTGGCGGTAATTAATAAATTCTACACACAATATCCCCAGCTACAACAAGCGGTTGCGAAACTGCCGAAACGTACGGGGACAAACGCTTCTTGGAATGAATCGGATCCGCTGCGGCTGACTCTTTTGGAACAAACGCCGTGGCTGCTTCAATCTCTGGGGAAGCAAACCCATACCGCGGATATTATTGATTTATTCAATCCGCAAATCGTAAGCTCGGTAAAAACCAAAGAAATGGCTAAAATTCTTAAATTTCAAAATAAAAACGGTTCATTCTCCTGGTTTCCTGGCGGGCAGGAAGACGAATACTTAACGCTTTATACGCTCAACGCTTTTGCGCAAGCACTTGCATATGGAGCGGATATTCCACAAAAATCCGCCCAACAAGCCTTCAGCTATATTGTTCCCCGTATAGAGAAACGGCTGCAGGAAGATAAAACCGGTTCGGAATCAACGGTGGCCTATGCCTTGTACGCAGCGTATACGCTTTCAGGTTTTCCGCCCAACTGGGCACAAACCTCCGAAGCAAAGCCTTATATTAAACGCTGGGCCGATTATGCCGACCAACAGTCCCGTTTTATGACGGCGTTAGGCCAAATATACGCCGCCGCCGTGTACCACCGGTTAGGCGACGACATAAAGGCCAACCGCTATTTGGATTTGGTGCTTTCCCGTATGAAACAAAACGATTTGACCGGCGCCTATTTTGCACCTGAGGCTGAAAGCTGGGTATGGTACCGCGATACGCTTTCCACCCAAACGGTAACGCTTCGCACTTTATTGGAGCTGCGGCCCCAGTCGGATAAAATTGATCCGATGACCCAATGGCTTTTATTTAACCGCCAAACAAACAGCTGGTCTGATCCCAAAGCCGCAGCCCAAGCCGTATTTACCTTATTAGATGTTATGAAATACAAAGGAGCTCTTTCTCTGCCGGCGGAATATCAGGTTGATTGGGCCGGGGAAAAGAAAACTTTCTCCTTTGAGCCGTTTGACTGGACGGAAGATTTGCAATGGGTGCTTCAAGAACAACAAATTACGTCTTCGGCACTGCAGGCTAAAATTGAGAAGAAAGGAGTATTGACGGATTTTGCTTCTTTGTCTGTGCTTTACAAATCAGCAGAGGCGAAAGAATCTCCGAAAGGCGTTATCAACGTAACGCGCGAATATTTTACCCGTTTTACACAAGACGGCGTACAAAAGATCCGTCCGGTAAAAGATTTAGGAGAAATCCAAGTAGGAGAAGAAGTAGAAGTACATCTAAAAATCACATCCGACAGCGCGTTTGAATACGTTTTGTTGTCCGATCCGAAACCGGCCGGATTTGAGAGTGAAGAATTAACAAGCGGATGGACGTCAGATCCAATCTGGCTTTACCGGGAAAACCGCGACGCCGCCACCCGTTTCTTTATTAACCAACTGCCTGCGGGAACCGTCACCCTGCGTTATGTGCTTCGCCCAACCTTGGAAGGTTCTTTCCACGCTTTACCCGCACAAATACAATCGATGTACGCGCCGGAATTCGGCGCGCACACGGCGGCAGAAATACTTAGCGTAAATAAGTAAATTTGATAAATAGCCCCCGTCAAAACGGGGGCTATTTATCAGATAATATATCAACCCCCGATATCCATCCATTTTTTTCTTGTCGATTTTCTCATTATTCTCATAATATACTATAATGGAGATAATTCTATTAAGGAGCTTCTATGCCCCATACATTAACCGTTTATGCGCCGGTAGGCGGAGCTGCTTTTCCATTAGAACAAGTCCCTGACCCCGTTTTTAGCGAACATATGTTGGGAGATGGCATCGCCATCGACCCCGCTGAAGATATTATTATTGCCCCTTTCGACGGTAAAATTATCCATTTTAACAAAGAGTCCCATGCCCTTGTAATAGGACAAAATGGGGTGGAATTAATGATTCACGTCGGATTAGAAACCGTAAATTTAAAAGGAGAAGGATTTTCTCCCTTAGTCAAAACGGGGGATTCTATCAAAAAAGGTCAGCCGCTGTTACAATTTGATCCGGAGGTTTTGGCGAAAAAACAAGTTAGCCCGTTTGTGATTATTGTGGTTACTAATCCGGCAGAAGTGCTCATCAAACGCAAGGCAGAAGGGCTTGTCCAAGCAGGCAACATGTTGTTTGAAGTCTCTTATTCCGCCCAAGAAACAAAAACTGATTCAGCTGAAGAAAAATTTACCGAATCACGACCCCTTACCGTTATCAACCCTAACGGCCTGCATGCCCGGCCGGCGGGGCGGCTGGCGCAGGCGGCGATGAAATATCCATTTGAAGTAGAAATAGTCAAGGGGAAAGAACACGCCAACGCCAAGAGTGTATTGTCAATCATGAGCATGGGGCTGGGTCATAACGATGTTATTACGCTTCGAGCGGGTGGACCGGAAAGCCAGGCAAAAAACTTTTTGGCGCAAATGGAGACTTGTTTTAAGGAAGGATTTGGAGAAGAGAAAATTTCTCTTGAAAAACAGTCCAACCGCGGCATTTTGACTGTCTGCGGCGGCTTAGCTTGCGGAAAAGCATTTGTATACACTGCCCTTTCCGTCTCGTTTGAAGAAAACGCCAAGAACCAAACGGAAGAAAAAAAACGACTGGAAGAAGCTTTGCAAACAAAAATATCGGAAAAGAAAACCCGCATTGCTACAGCTAAAAATGAAGACGCTAAAAATATTTTAAGAGCTCATCTAAGCATACTGCAAGATCCGGAATTGACGCAAGCAATCCAAGAAATGATTGCGCAAGGGAAAACGGCCGCTTACGCCATAGATCAAGCTATGTGTAAAGCAATGGCCTTGTTACGGAAAACAGGCAATTCGCTGCTAATAGAACGCGTATCCGATTTAAAAGATTTGCGTCAAGATTTACTGTTGCTTATAAACGGTGAAAAACAAGCCATGCCTTCCATTCCGAAAGGTTGTATTGTCATAGCAGATGAATTACTGCCTTCGGAGGCGGCGGCTTTGGAAGGATATGCGGCGGGAGTATTATTGGCGCATGGTTCTCCCACGGCGCATACGAGCATATTGCTGCGCAATATGGGCATTCCCACCTTGGTGCAAGCGGGTGAGGAAGTGCTTCAGATTACTGCGGGAACAATGCTCTGTCTGGATGCAGAGCAAGCGGTCTATACCGTTCATCCTACGGCCGAGCAACTAGCCTCTTTCAAAAAGCGTTTAGAAACACGCCGTGCTGAACAGCTGTTGCAGCGTCAAAACGCTCGCAAACCGGCAAAAACGTTGGACGGCACAGAAATTCGGGTGGAAGGAAACGTTTCAAATGAAAAAGAAGCCATCCAAGCTATTTCCAACGGAGCGGACGGATTGGGGCTGGTACGCACAGAATTCTTATTTCACGGCAAATCAAAAGCTCCTTCCTTGGCAGAACAACAGGCCGTCTATCAAGCTGTTTTAAATGCCGCGCAGAACCGCCCTGTTACATTTCGTTTATTAGACGCCGGTGGCGACAAACCGATTCCGTACGTCAATATTCCACGTGAAGAAAATCCTATTGTCGGGGTTCGTGGTATACGTGCATTTAAATATAATGAAGAATTTTTCCGCACGCAGCTGCGGGCCATGTTAAGTCTGCACCAGGAAAACCAATTGCGCATTCTGCTTCCAATGGTCACATTTGAAGAAGAAATCGGTTTTTTTAATGACGTAATTAGACAAGAAAAGAACGCTTTGGGTTTAGAAAGCGACGTCGAAACCGGAATTATGATAGAAGTTCCTTCCGCGGCTCTGCTCAGCAGCCAGATGGCGAGAAAGACGGGATTTTTTTCGATTGGGACCAATGACTTAACGCAATATACTTTAGCCATAGACAGAGGCCACCCGGAATTAAGCTCCTTATCCGATCCACTCCACCCGGCCGTACTGAAATTAATTGGACTAACTTGCAGCGGAGCCAAACAATACGGGAAACCGGTTTCCGTCTGCGGGGCCATGGCGGGCGACTTGGCGGCGATACCGTTTTTAATCGGATTAGGGGTGACGGAACTGGCGGTAGGAGCCTCTTTAATAGCTCCGGTAAAAACGCTCATCCGACGGCTTGAATATCCCCTCTGTGCAGAAGCCGCCCGTAAAGCATTAGAATTAGTCGATGCCCAAGAAGTACGCGCTTTAGCCCGGTCGGAATTTGGCCTTTAAATTTGGTTTCCGAAATATCTTATAAGAGGCAGAGAAAAGGAATGCGTCTGATAGTAACCGATATGAATTTGGGATTGTGGGCGGCGGCATACGTCAAAGAAAAAATAAACAGCTTCCGCCCCACATCGGACAAACCGTTTGTATTAGGACTTCCCACCGGGGGAACGATGGTGGATTTCTATGCTAATTTACGGTTGTTTTACAAAGAAGGGCTGCTGGATTTTAAACATGTAGTTACTTTTAATATGGATGAATACGCCGGTTTACCGGCGGACCATCCGCAAAGCTATTGCAGTTATATGCAGCGTCACCTTTTTCAAGAAGTAAATATTCCCCGTCAAAACATTCACTTGCTAAACAGCCAATCATCCAATTACACCGAAGAATGCAACCGTTACGAACAAGTTATCCGGAGTTACGGCGGTATTGACTTGTTTGTTGGCGGAGTAGGACGCAACGGACACATTGCATTCAATGAACCGGGTTCTTCCTTAGAAAGCCGTACCCGGAAAGTAGAACTAACCGCTTCCACCCGTCAAGCCAATGCTCGATTTTTTTTAAATGATATGAACCGCGTTCCCACACATGCTTTAACTGTTGGAATAGGCACCATTTTTGAAGCCAAAGAATTATTATTTTTGGCCGCAGGTGCAAAAAAAGCGGCAGCAGTAGCCCATTTCAGCCGCCCTGGAATTAGCGCCGAGTGCCCGTTAACTATCTTAAAAAAACATCCATACGCCACTTTACTAGTCGATCCGTCCGCTTTTTCTTTAGTAGAAGGAACGCCTAAAAAAGTATTAGAACAAATGACACAAACCGCTCCTGACGCGGCGCATTGGGCATTGGAATTAAAGGAGGAACAGCTATGAACGAATTCTTAATTACCCATGTGTGCGTGGTAACGCCGCAAGAAACACTTCAGAATGTTTCTTTATGGATACAAAACGATACGATCTTTCGTATCCTTCCAGAAGGAGATTTGCCGCCGGAAACGAAAAAACTGCCTCGTATAGAGGCAAAAGGCTGTACAGCTATACCCGGATTTATTGATTTGCACATTCATGGTTATGCTGGTTTTGGACCGGAACTGGGAGACCCTCAATCGCTGTTGCAAATGTCGGAATCCTTAGCCCAAACGGGCGTATCCGCTTTTTGTCCTACTCTGTACTGCGCCAAACCAGAAGAAATGGAAAAAAGAATCAAAAAATTGATTCCAGCTTTGGGTCTTGAACGGGGATCCCGTATCATTGGCTTTCATCTGGAAGGCCCTTTTATCTCTCCCCAAAAACCGGGAGTCATGAAACCAGAAGATATCGCACCGGTGGATTTAGAATCCTTTAAACGGATTTATAAAGCCGCCCAAGGAAAAATTGCCGCGGTAACCTTGGCGCCGGAATTGCCGGGCATCGAATCCGTCATCTTATTCGCCCGGTCAAACGGTATTGTAGTGCAAGCGGGGCATACCAACGCCACTTATGACGAGTTTCTGCTAGGCGCAGCACAAGGGGTAACCCATGTTACCCACCTGTTTAACGCAATGAGTCCCTTTACCCACCGGGAACCCGGCGTAGCAGGGGCGGCGCTTATGCATCCGGGGATATCCTGCGAAATCATCGCGGACGGAATGCATGTACACCCAGACGTGATTTCCTTTCTCCGTACCGTTAAACCGGTTGAAAACATTTTGGCGGTCACGGATTCACTTCTGCCCACGGGACAAACAAAAGGCCCTTTCCAAGCAAACGGCGAAGCCGTTTTATTAGAACAAGGCATATGGAAACGCCGTTCAGACGGAGTAATAGCCGGCTCAGCACTGACCATGGCCAAAAGTTTTAAAAATTTATTGAATTTCGGATATACCCTGCCTCAAGCGGTCGCCTGTACGGCAGGCAATGCGGCACGGTTGATGGGGCTCTCCAAACAAGGGTCATTAAAAGAAGGTTTTCAAGCTGATATTGTCTTATTAAATGACTCTTTCGAACTGCAATCCGTTTTTCTGCGAGGCAACCCACTCTATTCTCCTAAAGAATAAATTAATGAAACGTCCTCGGCCCAACTGCATTTAAATACAAAAACACTCCCTATACGCTGAAGGGAGTGTTTTTGATGTTTATTGATTGACAAAAAGCTGCGTTCAAGTCGCTTAACCGTTTTTAAAGGCTGCACCAGCCGGACGATTTAGAATCCAAGCCGTACACTTCACAAGAACCTCCGGATGATCCATTGTTACAAAGTAATTTATCTCTGCTGGAATCGGTTTCTAATTCTCCCAAATACAAGAAATTGACTCCCGCATTATCCCCCTTTCTCCTTACCGCACAAACAGTATTTGCCAATGTAGCAACAGAACCAAAAGCGCTTCCGGTAGGCAAAAGGGTATATTTAAAATCTTTTGTATAGATAGTGTTCCCCGTGCAACGGGAAAGGCGTGCGCCGGTAGAGGAGTCGACGCATGGGATAGAAACATCTAAATTTTCGAATCCGAATAAATCTTCGGAATACACATCTTTATCCATACTGTCCAATGTACGCAACTTCGATTCCATAATTTTTTTCATTAAGGTACGCGCCTCCGCCATACGCGATTTCTCCACCGTTCTATCATACATTGGAACAGCCATCGTAACCAACAATGCCATAATCATCACAGCCACCAAAATTTCCACCAACGTAAAACCTGTTTTCATAATCACAACTCCTTAAAATGAAACGCCGCTGCGTGTATCCAACCCAAACACATCACAGGCTTCGGCGCCGGACTTAGCTTCTTGGCAATAAATCTGCTGCTCATTTCGGTCAAACAAAATCAAGGTGTCTTTGTAAGGGGTATTGAGTTTCTTAGCGGCCACATAAGGAATGCTGTTCCCTACTACATAAGGCTTATAAGAAAATGATGGGCACTCCAATAAGTTATATTGATATAAAGAACAATCGCTTGGTAAATTATCCGCGTCAAACATATCCATACGGGCAAATGAATAATTGGATTCTCCTTTCTGATTCACTAACGCGCCATAAGAACGATATCCAAATTCTCCCGCCAGCCGTTCGCTGGAATCATAAATCGTCCTCAGAATGGACTGCGCCTCCGACACATGCGCTTTTTCAATTACTTTTCTATACTGGGGCAACGCCACTCCGGATAAAATAGCCACAATCAGCACTACGGTCAACAATTCCATTAAAGTGAACCCTTTTTTCATATAAACCTCTTTATTTTAATATGAAGGACAAGTCGATTTTTCCAAATTTAAACGTTCGCAAGCATCACTTACACTGTTTTTTCCCGGACAACATAAAAATTTTCCATTTCTGTAGTATACGATTGTTCCCTTATATGTTCCTTTCAACAGCGTACCCGAAACCCATGGTTCATCGGTACAAACGGTACCGGCGCAAGAGGCCTCCAAATTATAAGTAAAATTTTCAGTATTCCAAGTTTTCTCATCTGCGATCTTTCCTTTCAGCTCTATATCCATCTTTAGAAAAGAAACAGCCGGCTGGCTGCCCGGCTTCCAAGCCCAACCGCGTTCCGTAACCAATCTTTCGCGTGCGTCATAGATAGCAGGAAGCACCTGCAAAGCCTCCGCTACGCGGGTGCGTTCTACGCTGCGGCGGTATTGAGGCAAAGCGATAGCTGTCAAAATCCCCATAATTAATACGACAGCCAGTAATTCAATCAAAGTAAACCCTTTTCTCATAACAACTCCGTATATGGAATTTTTCAAAACTACAATAATTATTATAACTTAAAAATCCAGTTCTGCCAATGTAAGGAAAAATCAAATTTAGTATGATATAAATTAAGCTGATATTAGGGTGTTGTATCCCTAAGAAAAGGAGATTTTATGCGCATTTATGATGATATCCAACTGGATTATTGTGATGTCTTATTGAGGCCCAAAAGATCGACGCTTGCTTCGCGATCAGAAGTGGTTGTAGAACGGGAATATGCTTTTAAATGGTGTCCTCGCCCGATAACGGCCACGGGTATTATTGCGGCCAATATGGCAACCACCGGCACTTTTGAAATCGCGAAAGAAATGCAAAAACTCCGCTTGATGAGCGCCTTGCATAAACATTATACCGCACAAGAATTAATTGATTTTTTAAAAGAAAACACAAAGGAATTTGGAAATAATGATCTGCTTTTTATCAGTTCCGGTGTATCCGATGCCGATTTTGAAAAATTAAAACAAGTCATGTCCACCCACTTGATTTCCAACATTTGCGTAGATGTAGCGAATGGATATTCGCCGTACCTGATTAACTACATCCGCAAGGTACGCAAAGAATGGCCGGAATGTTTGATTATGGCCGGAAATGTCGTAACGGGAGATATGTGTGAAGATTTGATATTAAACGGAGCGGATGTGGTAAAAGTAGGAATTGGACCGGGTTCGGTATGCACCACACGCAAGCTGACGGGGGTAGGCCGACCGCAATTTTCGACGGTAATTGAATGTGCCGACGCCGCGCACGGCGTGGGCGGAATGATTTGTGCAGACGGCGGCTGTACCGTACCGGGAGACGTCTGCAAGAGTTTATGTGCTGGGGCTGACTTTGTGATGCTGGGAGGATTACTGGCCGGGCATACCGAAAGCGGCGGAGAAATGTGCACTAAATCCTTCCAAACAGGCGAAGTGGAAATGATTGATGATAAAACCTGCGCGTTGCGTATAGAAGAAAAGCAGTACAAAAAATTCTACGGTATGAGCTCTGAATATGCACAAGACAAACATTACGGCGGGATGAAAAAATACCGTGCCAGCGAAGGAAAAGTAGTAGAAATTCCTTTCCGTGGCCCCATTGAGCATACGCTTTTAGCGATCTTAGGCGGCATTCGCAGCTGTATGACCTATATTGGCGCCAAACGGCTTAAAGATATGCCCAAATGCGCCACCTTTTACCGTGTTAACCGCCAGCTCAACACGATATTTGGAAATGAATAGTTACTCTTTCTTTTGAAAAGCGCGCCGATTAAACTCGGCGCGCTTTTTTATCGGCCTAACCCTGGCAGACTAATCCTTTTTTAGGGTTGAGAAATATATGCCAAAGAGCCATACTTTTTTATACTCGGACGCATATCATTGAAAACAGGAATCAGTGTATCTCTTATCTGATCTCCGAAGCAAAAGCAAAGCTGTTTTTAGCCCCAAACCAACATGTTGGTACCCCCGTCTTTTGACGGGGGTTTTGGCTGATTAGATAAACAGAAAAAATCCATAGACCCTTTTTAGATAAAACTGTTACAATGTATTATTATATTCTCGCCCAAAAATATGCGGCATAAGGAGATAACAATGATCAAAGAAGGTTCCAAGGTAAAATTTGACTATACTTTAACGGTAGACGGCCAAACCGCCGATACCTCCGCAGGCCGCGGGCCGCTGGAATACGTACACGGCGCCGGACATATTATTCCGGGATTGGAAGAAGAATTGACCGGAATGAAAGTAGGGGAAAAAAAGACGGTAAAAGTTGCTCCCGAAAAAGGATACGGAAAAGTCTTGCCGGAAGCCGTCCGCCGGGTACCTAAAGAAGCCATCGGCGGGGCAGAAAATTTGAAAGTGGGCGATATGGTAGGAGCCAGCAATGCAGGCCATACCTTCCGCGCCGTAGTAAAAGAGATTACCGATAAGGAAGTAGTGTTGGATTTTAACCATCCGCTGGCCGGGAAAGAATTGACTTTTGACGTCGAAATTAAAGAAATCAATTAATTTGAAATCAAAAAGATATCCCCCGGTTACGCTAGGGAATTTTATATACAAAAAATTCACGGAAGAAATCCGTGGATTTTTTATATTTCTCCAAGCATTATCCAAAAATTGCTTTTATACAAATTGGGCCGAGAAATACTTCTCCAATTCCTTTTCAGAACAACATTTTATTTAACTTCCACCGTATACGTAATATCTTCTCGCAAGCTGTTATGCACAGGGCAAGTCTGGGCCGCGCGGGCATAGAATTTTTTCTGTTCATCGGTCAGCGTAGACGGGAATAAAAACGACAAGGCGATTTTCAGCACGCGGCTGTGTTTTTCATCAAACTGCGGAACGACTTCCAGTTCCGTTCCGGCTACATTCTCTCCGCGTTTGGAAGCCATAAATCCCACCATCGTCAACATACACGCCCCTAACGCAGCCGCCAGCAATTCTCCCGGCTGCATATCTTCGCGCGGTTCTAAAAAAGCAGAGCGGACTTCCCCTTTTTTTCCTTCAACGACACTTTTCGTTTGTAAATTATCTTCCAACACTGTTTTAATTGCCATAGATTTCTCCTTAATTATTTGTGGTGGTTTTTAATACACACTATAAAATATGAACCGTTATTTTTACGTCTTCCCGAAGCGTTTGGTGAACGGGGCAGGCGTTTACGGCCGTTTGATAAAACTTCTTCTGCTCGGGCGTAAAATGCGCCGGGAACGTAATGTTTAATACAAATTCTCCCACCCGGCGCGGATTTTGCGCCATAATTTTTTCTATCTCAATTTTTGCGCCTTCAAAATTTTCTTTGCGGGCGGTGGCCATTTTGCCCATAATGGTCAGCACGCAGGAAGCAAAAGCCGAAGCCAACAGATCCGTCGGCGAGAAACGGCGTCCTTTTCCGCCGTTGTCCGGCGGCAGATCCGTTTGAATGATGCTGCCGGTCGGGCCGTGGACTAATTCCGTTTCGCCGTCTCCGGTATAAGTACAAGTAATTGCCGTCATAAAAATCTCCCGTAAAATACGCGTCCGCAACCCCTGCGGACGCTTTTCGTATTAACTAATTTGAGCCAATTTCGCAAACAGATCTTTTTGTTCCTTGCTTAGCGTACGAGGTACGTCAATGGTTAGCGTTACATACAAGCTGCCTTTATTGCTTAATCCTTTGCCGCTTAATTTGAGTTTTTTGCCATTGTGCGTACCGGCTGGCACTTTCACTTTGACGGGGCCGTCCAAGGTCGGCACAAAAATCGTACCGCCCAAAGCGGCTGTCCACGGCATTACAATAACCGGCACGTGCAAATCCTCCCCTTCCAACCGAAACATTGCGTGCGGGCGGATTTTGACAATTAAATACAGGTCGCCGTTTCCTTTGCGCGTGGGATTGCCCATTGCTTTGAGTTTAATCTTTTTACCCTCACTGACTCCGGCAGGCAATTTGACGGTAACGGTACGTCCGTTGGGGAGCGTCATCTGCATATTGCCGCCGCGGTGTGCGTCTTCTAAATTGAGCGCCAGTTCGGCTTCCACATCACCGGCGGCCTGGCCAGACGCGGCGCTGCGGCCGAAATTCTGGCCAAACCCGCCGAATCCGCCGCCCATCCCGCCAAAAATGCTTTGGAAGAAATCACTGAAGTCTCCGCCGGAAAAAGCTTCCGCTCCGCTGTTGCCGGCGAACCCGGAAAAACCTCCTCCGTTTCCGCCGTAGGTATATTGCTGGTACCGCTGATAGGGATTTTCCCCTGCATAAGAGGAAGACCGCGCACGCGAAGAAGCGCCGCCGCCGCGCGCATAATCCTGATAGCCTTGTTCGCCCACTTGATCGTAAATGGTACGTTTTTGTTTATCGGACAGAACGGTATAAGCCTCGTTGATATCCTTAAATTTTTCGGTCATTTTAGCCTTTTCCGCCTCGGAGTGCATATCCGGGTGGTATTTGCGGGCCATGGTTTTGAACGCTTTTTTAATTTCCGCGTCCGTAGCGTTTTTGTTGACGCCGAGAATTTTATAATAATCCTTATATTCAGCCATAACTCCCCCTATCTAGTTACCATTTTATATAATTTTTTAAGGTATGCAATATGCTATTACTGACTAGAAAAACGCACAAAACGCCGCTTAAACTCTTATTGACGACGGAGGCTTTTTCGTCGCTGACCAACCAGTTTATGCAAATTTTACTGCCGTGGTACATTCTTTCCACCACCGGCAGCGTACTCTGGACGGGTTTTGTGGGCTTTTGCGCACTGCTGCCCAATATCTTTTCTTCTCTGTTTGGCGCGTCCGTCATAGACAAGCTCGGCCGCTCCACTACGATGCTTTCCTGCGAGGTCATCCAGCTGGCCTTGCTGGGAATGATTCCCGTATTAATGGCTACCGGGCACGACTGGCCGTGGCTGATCGGAATGATTATTTTCCTGAGTTCTTTTTTTGACGCGCCCGGCCAGCTGGCGCGCACGGCGCTGTCGCCCACGTTTTCACGCTATGCCGACGTGCCTTTATCCAAAACGTCAGGTATTATAGAAGCTTTTGACGGAATTATGTCCGTAGTCGGGCCGCTTTTGGGAGGAGCTGTTATCGCATTGTACGGATTATTGGCGGCCTGGATCATCTGTGTGGGATTCTGTATGCTTATCGTAACGCTGTGTATTTTGGTGTTTTCCAACCGCCGTCCACGCCAGCTTCACCCGACTGCTTCCTATAGGGAAGTAATGGAACACTTAAAATCCGACAGCATTCTTTGGAAATCCATTTTGTTTACCATTCCTACTTTTATTTTGGGCCAATCTTGGGAACTCATTTTATTGCCTACCTATATTTATGAACGCGGATTTAACTCCGTCTATCTAGGTTTTCTGGGTGCGGCTTTTGGGCTGGGCGCTTTTGCCGGAGCGTTGTGTTTTGCCGGACTGTCTAAGAAATTTACCTTCTTTAATTTATTAACGTTTAATTACGCCGGTTACTTGCTTTCCGTCTTGATATTATATTTTCACCTGCCCGCTTCAATTGTCTTGGCGGCAACCGCTTTGTGCGGCATTCCGTTTGGCGCGTTTGGCGCGATGATTATCAGCATCATCCTCCTACGCACGCCTAGGGCGTACCGCAGCAAAATGCTGGGCCTATACGCCACCGCCACTTATACGGTGGAAAGCATCTGCGTGCTGGGCCTTGCAGTGCTCATTCAATGGGCAGGGCTTCAAACTACTTTATTGAGCGTAATGATTGCCTTTGTTATTTTGATAATCATCAGCATCGCAGCACGCAGAACAACCGATTTCTGGACTGCTTTATCATCGGAAAACAAAAAGTATTTACAAAACAGAACAGATTTAATACAATAAATAGGTAGCAAGAATAAACCCTTGCAAAGACCAGCTTTTTCCCCGATAGCTCAATGGTGGAGCGACCGGCTGTTAACCGGTAGGTTGTAGGTTCGAGTCCTACTCGGGGAGCATTTAGAAGAGCGCCTAACGGCGCTCTTTTTTTCGTTTATAAGGCCTGTTTTTGTCATTTTCTTCTTCGAAGAATTAGGAACACGACACGCGCGGGAAAAGCGAACATAGGAAAAACGCGTGTCAGCAGCTCGTCATCAGTAAAAACCTGCCCTTGTGTCAAAATCGCAATTTTAACAATAAAGTCTACTATATTCTCTGAACAACCAGTAAACGGTTTCGTAAAATAACAGCAAAACTCGGTGTGAGGGCAGCAGAAAAAATAATTTTGTAATATTTTTATTTGGACTGCGTATTTATTAATGACAGGCCGGAAATAAAACTATGAGCTTTGAGCATTTTTACCAATCTTTTTTTGCGCGGGTATATAATTATGCGCGGTATCATACTTCTTCGGATTCGGAAGCCGAGGATCTAACCGCCGCCATCTTTGAAAAATGCTACCGCCGCTTTGAAGATTATCAGGAAGGGAAAGCGTCGCTTGCGGTATGGACGTTTACCATTGCCCGAAGCGTGACGGTTGATTTCTTTCGAAGGAAAAAAATACGGGCCTTCTTTGCCTTAACAGAGGCGAAAGAAGAACAACTAGCATCGGATCAAAACATCCTGGCTGAGCTGGAAAAAAGCGAGGAAGAGAAATTTCTCTCCTTGGCATTAAGCCAACTTAGCCATCGGGAACGGGAACTGCTAAACCTGCATTTTTTTCAACGTTTCAAACAGGCAGAAATCGCCGAAATCACAGGGATGACGCAAAGCTATGTAGGTGTTTTATTACACCGATCTGTACAAAAATTAAAACAATATATGGAAAGGAATTATGGCTCGACTTCACCCGAAAAATAAATTGCCGTCGCTGTTAGAAACAGGTTTTACGATTCCCGCCAACGCCCAGGAACGCGTATGGCAGCGTCTGAACCTTCGGGAAAAAGTCCCCTTCTCCAAACGCTTGGGATGGCTCGCTGCGTTCGCCTGTGCGGTCTTGTTGGCAATCGTATATAGTTGGCCGGAATTTGACAGACCCCAACACGACATGATGCGCTACAAGCCCCACACCGCACAGCTGTATTCGCAAGCCGTAGGAGAAGCCGGCCCGTGCGGATTAGAACAAAGCGGACATTATATTCCTTTTCAGTAAGGAGCAAATATGAACTGGAAAATACTGACACTTACCGCCATCTTATGTACGGCTTTCGCCTATCATGCAGAGGCCAGACCGGATTGCAAAGCCGTTTTCCCAAATGAAGTTTTGAACGAAAAAGTCGACGCCGTCAACCTGCCTTTTGAAAATGATGCGGAGCTGATAGGCCGCTGGGAAGCGGTGGATTTTGTTCAATCCCCAAAAGACTTTAACCCTAAACAGCCGAATTACAATCCGGAAGAATTATTTCTGAAAGAAATTATTTTCTTGCCGGAAGGGAAAATCCTAAATTCCAGATCAACTTGGACGAAAGGACACATTCTGGATCCCCAAGATCAAACGGACGAACTGTATGAATTGCGGGAAATCAACGGGACAACCTATTTATTCCGCCAATGGAAAAGCGGAGACTATATTTGCTTGGGAAAAACGCCCTTTTACTATGTGCTTAAAAAAACAAACGGTATCCGTATGGACGATATTAATCTGTCCTTCAAAAACGACAAAAAAGTACTTGGAAAATGGAAAACTATAGATTTTGTTTTTAACCCGGCAGATTTTACGCCGGGAGAAAAAAACTGGGCGGGAGAATTGTATATGAAAACACTGACGTTTCTGCCCAAAGGGAAAACGCCCCAATCCCCCTATATTAATTGGACAAAAGGAAAAGTGATCCACAACGTGGATCAAACCGTCTCCGCTTATGAAATAAAAAAAATAAATGGCAAAGAGTTTATGTTCTTTGAATGGAAAAGCGGCGATTATACCTTCCGCGGCAAAGATCCCGCCTATTATGTATTGGAACGTATGGATTAATATTTCTCTAACGCCCCAGCCCATCATATTGGGGCGTTTCCTTGGATTAGTTTTTGTTTCCGAAGCTTATTTACTATAATGGAAGTATGGAACCCATTAACTGGCGGGAAGTATATACCCGGACAAAAGAATTTATTAAAATTTCTCTTAAAAAATACTCTGTTTTCCTCTTGCGGCTTACTCCCCACCAAAATATTGCGCAAGCAGTTCTTTCCTACACCTTAGTGGGCTGGATTTTACTGTCTTTGCCGTTTATGAATACAACGGACGTTTCCTTTATTGATAATCTATTTACCTCCGCCTCTGCCGTTTCCACCACCGGATTAAACAGTGTAAACTTTGCCGAATCATATACCTTTCTAGGACAAATGATAGTTTTATTGTTAATTCAGATTGGTGGGGTAGGCTATATGACGTTCTCCTCTTTTGTGTTCTTATCTTTTTCCCAACGCCACCGCCTGCGCAAAAGCCAGCAGGAAGCTTTGTCCGCTGAAGTATCCCTGCCCAATACGTTAAAATTATCCGACTTTCTTTGGTCCGCCGTCGTATTTACCATTATTGCAGAAAGTATTGGCGCCGTTTTCTTATTTAACTATTTCCGTCATCATAATTACGGTATTTTTGATGCTGCATGGTACAGCGTTTTTCACAGCGTATCAGCTTTTTGTACGGCCGGTTTTGCGCTGTGGAGTAATGGACTAGAAAATTTTGCGGACAGCAAAACAATTAATTTTGTTATCTCGGCATTATCACTTGCCGGCGCCATGGGTTTTATTGTAGCAACTGATTTTTTTAATTTTGTACGTCGAAAAACTAAAGAAATTTCTTATACTACAAAAATTATTATTGTTATTACTCTCTGTTTAGTTTGCGTAGGCACTTTTACGCTCTTCATAACCTCTCCGAGGATTACCCTTTTAGAAGCTTTCTTCCAATCGGTAACCGCTATGACTACGGCGGGATATAATACCATTAATATTGGAGAACTTTCTTCCTGCTCTCTTCTTATCCTAATTTTACTGATGAGTATCGGCGGATCTCCTTCCGGTACGGCAGGCGGTATCAAAACGACGGCCTTTGCCAGCGTACTGGCGATTATGTACAACCGTTTGCGTTTAAACAACCGCATAGAATTTTTGGGTCGGCGTATCCCGTTGGTGCGTTTGTACGCCGCCACATCTACGCTGATGGTTTATATTCTTTCTCTCTTTGCCAGTATATTTCTATTGACATGGACGGAAAATTTGCCTTTTTTGAGCCTTGTCTTTGAATCAGCCTCCGCCTTGGGTACGGCGGGCCTTTCTACCGGGATTACCATGGAACTTTCTGCATGGGGAAAAATTATTATTATTGCCACCATGCTTGTAGGACGCATCGGCGTGGTTACTTTTGGAATGGCTATCTTGGGAACCGATGAAGACGAACATGATGAGAACGAGGAAAAACCGGCCGAACGAGAAGATGTGGCTGTCTAAAAAAGAAGGAATTTAAATTTATGAAATTTTATGTGATTAGTTTAGGATGTCCCAAAAATTTAACCAACAGTGAGGAATTCTCCGCCCGGCTGCTAGCCAAAGGACACAAAATGGTGTTTGATCCCGCCAAAGCCGACGAAATCATCATCAATACCTGCGGTTTTATTGCTTCCGCCGTGAAAGAAGCCAAAGCTGAAATCCGCTATGCGCTGGATCTGAAAAAGGAAGGAAAAGTTAAAAGAGTGGCTGTAACGGGATGTTTGGTAGAACGGCTTCAAGAAAAAATAGCTAAGGAATTTCCAGAACTGGATACCTTATTTTCTATTGCCGCCCAAGAAACAGTTGAAAACACCCTCAAAGAGCGCGGAACGATTTTAAAGCCGCTTCCCAAGAAACTCTGGATTCCCAAGTACAAAATGAGTTTAACCGCCCCCCACACGGCCTATTTAAAAGTAGCCGACGGCTGCAATAACCGCTGCGCCTATTGCACGATTCCGTTTATCCGAGGTTCATACCGTTCCAAACCCATAAAGCAGGTTATACAAGAAGCCAAACTGATGATTGAAAACGGGGTCAGAGAAATTTCACTGATTGCCCAAGATACTACTTCCTATGGAATGGATTTATACGGCAAACCGCAATTGTTAGAACTTTTAGAAAAATTATTAAAATTAAAAGGCTTGGGACGCCTGCGCATTATGTACGGATACCCGCACCGCGTAACCAAGGAAATCGCCCGGTTGATGGCCAGTACCGACAAGATTTTCCATTATATTGATATTCCGCTCCAGCACATTGCAGACCCGGTTCTTACCCGTATGAACCGCCATTGCGACGCCGCTCAGATCCGCCGTACGCTGGATATGCTTAAAACGGAAGTGCCGGATATCTCCCTGCGCACTAATTTTATTGTGGGCTTCCCTGGAGAAACGAAAAAAGATTTCAACGAACTCAAAAAATTCGTCAAAGAATACGAATTTGACAATATGGGCGTATTTGAATTTTTCCGTGAAAAAGGTACCGCCGCTTATGCGATGGAACAAATTCCCGCTCAGGTAAAACACGAACGCGCGCGCGAACTGGAAGAGGTGCAAAGCCGCGTAATAGACAAAATAAATAAGCGTCTGCTGGGCACGGTACTGGAAGCCATTTCTGACGGAGCCGACTTCGGACGCACCTATAAAGACGCTCCGGATGTGGATGGAAAGGTAACCTTTACCTGTCCCGTGGAACCGGGCCGTATTTTTAAAGCGCGCGTAATAGCGGCGCAAGGATATGAACGGGAGTTAGAACCGCTGGAAATGAATTTGGTTTAAAAAACAGCACTCCTTTCAATTTCCTGTACCGTTAAAAATTTTTTATTATCCGATCAGCTTTTCATTTTTATCTATTCTTTACGAAAAAGAGAAAAAATGTTCTAATCTAATATTTAACCTGCCAAAAAAACCTTTTTCCAGTAAGATAGAAGAGAGACACAAAGATGACTCATTCTTTAAACTGGTTTCGGCCCGGACGGATAATTAGGGTCAACGATAAAATGCAGTCGGGATACATCTACGCACTTACCGCATGGCCCGGACGAATTGATTCGCCCGGTTTTCATCCGGAACTTACCCCTATGCAAATGTTAGGATTAGGCGTATTTGAAGGGCATTATCTCAATGACTGCGTGGAAGAATTTCCCGCAGAATGGTTTTCGCAGGCGGCAGGAAAGCTATCACCGCACACTCCCGACGAGACAAAAAACTGCTTTGGCGTAAAATCGCGCCAGCCCCGAAGCGAATGGCTCCGCCGCGGCTGGATTCTGCCTTTTGACCCAGACCCGCGAGGCTGGTTTCAATGGTATTGCCATTATTGGCTGGGCAGAAGACTTCCGGAAACAGATGAACGTCAAATCAAACGCTGGGCCGCCTTTACCCGACACCGGGCCCAAGTCCTTAAAAATTGCCGTCCGGGCGACTCGAGCTGCCGCCCGCGCCAACGGCAAGCGCTTTTGCAATGGGCTTATAATCCGTTTATTTAACGGAAGCTACATTTGGTTTGTTAACGCCGTAACAATAACAGAAGTCCAAGTGATATCAATCGGCTCGGTTAATTCTTCGGAATTTTGGAAATCTTTTTCAAACAAACGCTCCGTTAATTCCTCAACAAAAGCAGGATCAGAAATTCCCAAACTCATTTCTTTATTAATATAAAGGCTCATCTTATCAAAATTAGAAGATCCGACCACCGCCCAGCCGTCATATACAGCGGCTTTGACATGGCTCATCCCGTTGTAAAAATACACCCGTACGCCATTTTTAAAAAGTTTATTAGCCATCACACGATTGTTTACATCCATAATACCAACGTCATTTTTATCGGGCAGAATTACGCGCACGTCTACTCCGCGTCCGCGTGCGTTAATCAGTTCTTTGACGATACGGTCATCGGAAAAATAAGCGTTTTGAATATAAATCCGTTTTTTGGCGCGCCGTATGGCTTCGCGCTGCGCGTCAAAAATTTCGGAATCATTCGGTTTAGTATACATCAAACGCACATCTATCATACCGGGCGCTTCTCGGTTAACTTCACGCTGCCGCTTACTAAAAAGTTTACGGTAAGCAGCGGCATAATCGCCGCCCCAACCGGTAAAAGACCAATTTTCATAAAAATTTTTTACCAACCGTCCTACCACGGGTCCCTGTAAAGCCACCATCATATCATGCCAAGTATAGCGGTATTCCTGCCCAATATTCATTCCGCCCGTATAAGCGATTTTACGGTCCACGATATATACTTTACTGTGATCAAAAGTACCCCACGGATTTAAATGGGTACGGGCTTTTACCTTGGAATTTTTCCGTAAATAAGACGTAATGTATTTAGGCATGATGAAGTTTTCATCCGTTTTTAACTCCGGGTTTTTTCCGGAATTAAGCACGGTGTTTAATTCGTCAACCACCACACGCACGTCTATCCCTTCATTCGCCCGTTCTTTCATAACATCGGCGATGGAAAGGCCGTAGGGGTCGGCCATAAAAATGTATACATTCGTAAAAATGCTTTCCTTGGCGCGCTGCATGGCAAGCATAAAATGCGGAAAGAATTCCTCTCCGTCAATCAGCAAGGTTACAAAAGCCTTATAATTTTGTTTGCTGATTTTTTTATCCAGCCAACGGTTAAAATCCGCTAAATTCATCTCTTCCCCCGATTGGTTTAACGGCGGCACCTCATCTAAATCCCACGCGTGCGGCGGCAGGGCGGCATAGAGGGTAGAGGTACCAAAGGCCACCAACCGGTGCATCGTTGTAAAAGGCGCTTTGACGGTGCTAAATAAATGGCTTTTAACAAAAAATGAATAAATAAAAGAGAGAGAAAAACCAAGAGAGGTCATCTCCTTCTGGACTTCATAATAATCGGGCAGCTGCAGCTGCAGATTAATGTTTTTCTCCGTATCTAAATAAATAAAAGGAGAGGAAGGTACCCTGTCCAGACGCAGCAGAAAACGCGTATAAGGCTCCCCGGCAGAAGAAACCATTTTTTTGAGCTGTTCGTTTACCATCACGTCAAATTGACGTGCATCAATCTTGCCAATGATTTCAACATCTCCGGGAGCGTCTTTTAATTGCACTAAGTCCGGCGTTCCGTCAGCGCGCCGCAAGAGCATGGTTTCATAATTTTGTATAAACAAGAGAACGCCCTGTCCTTCTCTAGGTGGGATCAACGGTTCAATGGTATTCTTTAATACATCAGTCCATTCTCTTCCTACAATTACCACACGACGGCTGTGGTCCAATTTGGCGGAATCTTTGACGCGCTGCGGAGATAATAAAGCGATATCCACATTTCCTTCCCGCCATGCTTGACTTAAATCCGCGGTAAAGAAAAAAGACTCACCTTGGTAATCATATTGGACGTAGAGCTGATTCCCATCCAGAAATGAATCCGAAGGATCAACTTGGTGGGAAGCCACCTTGCGCAAAGCGTCTTGTCGTCTGGAAGAATGGCTGCAAGCGCATAGACAAACAGAAAGAAACAAACACAACAGCGTGCGAAAATAATCCATAGAAGTATTGTAGCAAATCCTTCAAAAGAGAACGGAGTATACAGTCTATTTTTTCAGATACGGTTTTATTGCTTCATATATCCGGTCGGCTATTATTTCGTATCCGTCGGCATTGGGATGAACCATATCGGATTTATATTGTTTTTTATTAAAAATTCCTTTTAAAATAGCGGGTACAAAAACCGCTTCTTTATCCCTGGCTAATTTTTTATAGGCGTTGGAATATTCCCCCATACCCGGACCGCCCGTATCCACAATCACGGCGACAGCCCCCGCCTGTTGGACGGAATCGACGATTTGGCTCACCGCTTCTACAGCATTTTGCATACTTCGTCCCTGCATATAATCATTGGCGCCAAACTCAATTAATACCATATAAGGATTCTGTGCCAACACCTCCGGCAGTCGTGCAGGAGCATTTACGGCCGTTTCGCCGGACAAACCCAAATTAATCACTTCTTGCCCCAAACGTCTGGCCAAAAAATCTGGATAAGAAGATCCTTTTGGCGCGCCATATCCCGCGGTCAGGCTGTCTCCAAACGCTACAATCGAACTGGCCGGGTTATTGACATTTTTGACTGTAGTTTTATCCCTCATAAAATAACAAATGCACCCGATGATTAAAAGAAGAATGATTATTTTTTTCATAAGTGTTTTTTTATTATAACAAATATTCTTATTAAACCCTGTATAAACAAAATAAAAAAAGGTTGACTTTTCTCTTCTTTATTATAAGAATAAGGATATGGCAGCTCCGTTAACAAAATCCGAAGAAAATGCTTTATTAGAAGCCGCGCAAGTGGCGCGGCAAAGGTCTTATTCTCCGTATTCAGGTTTTGCGGTGGGAGCTGCGGTGCTTACGGAGGACGGGAACATTTTTGCGGGTACCAACATCGAGAATGTTTCTTACGGACTGACCGTCTGCGCCGAACGAAATGCTATTTTTACCGCCGTTGGAGCGGGTGCAAGAAAGCTGCGGGCATTGGTTTTGGTAACGCAAAAAGTACCGGGTGCTTTGTTTAATTCTCCGTGCGGCGCCTGCCGTCAAGTGATGGCCGAATTTATGGAGCCGCATACGCCCGTTCTGATTGCCGTTTTGAAGCAAAACAAACGCACCGTTTACCGTAAAACGTTGCGGGATTTAATGCCTTTTCCGTTTGAAAATTTTGCAAGATAGACACGCGGCTTTTGCCGCGTATTTTTTGGGGGATTTATGCAACAAACCGTCTATAAAGGACTGACTGCTTGGAAATTGGAAAATGATGTATTATGCGCCGCGTTCCTGCCTGGCTACGCCTGCAAAATGGCAAGTCTGGTTCATAAAAAAACCGGACGCGAATTTCTGTTTCAATCCTCTGATGAAACATTACGCGTACCCGAATACGGCGCTTCTTTTGCCGATTATGATTCCAGCGGATTTGACGAAGTTTTCCCCTCTATAGACGCTTGCCCGTATCCGGACGGAGCCTGGAAGGGGTTGCCCATTCCGGACCACGGCGAAGTATGGGCCTTGCCTTGGGAGAGTGTCTGCGCGCCGAACGGTCTGTCTATAAAAGCGGTGGTGCATAGTCCGGTTTTTCCCTATATATTTTCAAAAAACATCTCCCTAAAAGGAAATGAAATTATTTTTGAGTACCGCGTGGAAAATACGGCAACCGAAGAATTCAAATTTATCTGGACGCCCCATTGCCTGTTAAATTGTTCTGCAGCTACTCGCATTTTAACACCCGCCCAGTTAACCCAAGTTATGACGGTGGAACATTCCACCAAACACTTAGGTCCTTGGGGAACCTTGCATAACTACCCGCTAACGACGGATGTACGCGGTCTCAAAATGGATCTTTCCGCCACCGAACCGCGCAGCGTATGCAATTGTGAAAAATTTTACTTTACCGATAAAAATACCGCCGGCTGGTGCGGCATTGAACACACCGACACGCACGAAAAACTCATCTATACCTATGACGCCGAAAAAGTGCCTTATCTGGGCATATGGAAAACGCAAGGTGGTTACCGTGGCGATTATAATATAGCATTGGAACCCTGCACGGGAATTTACGACGATTTGTATGTAGCGAATAAAATCCGCCGGGCGGCGGTTATCGGTCCCCAAAGCGGTTATGAGTGGGACTTTAAGATGAAGGTGGAATCAATTTAATTCGGACGCTGCACGTCCGAAAGGGGAGAAATTATGAACCAATTAGCATTAAGAAGCAAATTCAATGAAGTGTTTAAAAAAGAAAAGTTATACTTTTTTGCCCCGGGCAGAGTCAATCTCATCGGAGAACACACCGATTATAACGGCGGACACGTGTTTCCCTGCGCGCTTTCTTTTGGTACGCACTGCGTATTTTGCAAACGCGACGATCGAAAAATACGGCTCTACTCCCTCAACTTTCCCCAGCAGGGCATTATTGACGCCGACCTGGATAACATCTCCTATAATAAAAAACAGGATTGGGCCAATTATCCGCTGGGAGTGATCAGAACACTGCAAAATCACGGTTATAAAATAGACCAAGGGTTTGAACTGATGTTCTGGGGAGACATCCCGAACGGGGCGGGTCTCTCTTCTTCCGCTTCGATCGAGCTGGTAACCGCGGTGGCGATGAACAGCGTTTTTAAACTCTATATCCCGCCGGTAGAACTGGTAAAATTCTGTCAAGAAGCGGAAAATAAATTTGTCGGTATGAACTGCGGTATTATGGATCAGTTCGCCATCGGCATGGGTAAAGAAGGCTGTGCCATTTTGCTGGATTGTAATACGCTGGATTACGATTATGCACCCTTGGATTTAAAAGGAATTTCCATCGTAATCATGAACACCAACAAACGCCGTGAGCTGGCCGACTCCAAATATAACGAACGCCGCGGCGAATGTGAACGCGCGTTAAAAGCGCTGCAAACGCAATTGCCGATTAAATCGTTGGGAGAGCTAAGCATAGAAGAATTTGAAAAACACAAAGATTTAATCGTCAATTCCACCGAGCGTAAACGCGCCAAACACGCCGTTTACGAAAACCAGCGGACGTTGGAAGCCGTTAAAAAATTAAATGAGGGAGATTTGGAAACTTTCGGGAAACTGATGAATGAGTCGCACATTTCACTGCGGGATGATTACGAAGTAACCGGAAAAGAATTAGACGCCTTGGCCGAAGCCGCCTGGCAACAAAAGGGCGTATTAGGCGCGCGGATGACCGGAGCGGGATTTGGCGGCTGCGCCATTGCGTTGGTAAAAGATGAAAACTTAAAAGATTTTATAGACAATGTAGGAAAGATCTATCAAGAAAAGACCGGATTAAAAGCTGATTTTTATATCGCTTCCATCGGCGGGCCGGCTCGTCAGGAAGAAAAGAGATATTAATTTTAAGGGTTACAGGAGATTTTTATGAAAAACATTTTAGTGATTGGCGGAGCAGGATACATTGGATCGCACACCGTAAAAATGTTGGCGGAAAAAGGATATAATCCCGTCGTATTGGACAATCTATCCAAAGGCCATCGCGAAGCCGTTCGCAATTATCCGTTTGAACTGGGCGACCTGGGCGACAAAGCCACCCTGTCTGAAGTGTTTAAGAAACATAAAATAGACGCTGTAATGCACTTTGCCGCTTTTATTGAAGTTGGCGAAAGCGTCAAAGAACCGTCTAAATACTACCACAACAACGTAGCTAAAGTGCTTAATTTATTGGATGCCATGGTGGAAAATAATATTAAATACTTTGTATTCTCTTCCACCGCCGCCACTTTCGGCGAACCGGTAAAAGAAAAGATAGATGAAACGCACCCCCAGCTGCCCATCAACCCCTATGGGAACACCAAATTAATGGTGGAAAAAATGCTCTCGGATTTTGATACGGCCTATGGTCTTAAAGCTACCGCCCTACGCTATTTTAACGCCAGCGGCGCGGACGATTCGGGCGAAATCGGCGAGTCGCACAACCCGGAAACGCATTTGATTCCGATTGTTTTACAAGCCGCCGCCGGCAAACGTCCGTCCATCAAAATGTTCGGAAACGACTACCCCACCCCCGACGGCACGTGTATCCGCGATTACGTACACGTCAACGATCTGGCTCGCGCGCACATTTTGGCCTTGGAAAAAATGTTTAAAGACAACGTCAGCGAACGCTTTAACCTGGGCAGCGGAAACGGCTTCTCCGTGGCGGAACTGGTCAAAGAAGCCAAGCGCATTACCGGCATTGATTTTAAAGTGGAAGTAGCGCCCCGCCGCGCGGGAGACCCCGCCGTATTGGTGGCCGACAGCGCCAAAGCGCAAAAAGTACTCGGCTGGAAACCCGAATACAACCTCACGCGCATCATTGAAACCGCGTGGAACTGGGAACAACACCGCAAATTTTAGGAGAATATTATGGATATTAATCTATTAATTGACCAATTAGTCGCTTTTGCCATAAACGAAAATTTGCTCCCCGCGCGCGACCGCGCATGGGCCGTCAACCAGTTGTTGGATATTCTGCATTTATCCGACTATACTCCCAGCGGTTTTAAAGGGAAAACGCCGCCCTATCCTTGTGAAATTCTAAAAAATATCTGCGATTGGGCTGCCAAACAAGGCCTTATTGAACCGGATACCGTTACGATGCGCGACTTGTTTGACACTAAGCTCATGGGCGTATTTGCCGGACAGCCTTCATCCGTAACAAATGAATTTTTTGTCCTACACAAAAAAAATCCCAAAAAGGCTACGGACAAATTTTACCACGACGCCCGCGCTTTGGATTATATCCGGACCGAACGCATCGCCAAAAATCGGGTTTGGAAAGCGCGCACGCCATACGGCAATTTGGATATTACGATTAATATGTCCAAACCGGAAAAAGACCCCAAAGACATTGCCGCCGCCCTTAAGGTAAAAGCGTCGGCCTATCCGTCGTGCCTTTTGTGCAAGGAAAACGAAGGCTACGCAGGGCGTATTAACCACCCGGCGCGGCAAAACCTGCGGTTAGTGCCGCTGGATTTATTAAAAGACGGAAAACCGTGGTATCTGCAGTATTCGCCATACGTTTATTACAACGAACATTGCATTTTCCTGTCGGATCAGCACGAGCCGATGAAGCTGACGAAAAAAAGTTTTGAGCGGTTGCTCAATTTTGTGGATTTTCTGCCGCATTACTTTATTGGCTCTAACGCCGATCTGCCGATCGTCGGCGGATCTATCTTGACGCACGACCATTTCCAAGGCGGCCGCTATGTGTTTGCGATGGAAAAAGCGCCGGTGGAAAAAACGTTTAAACTCAAAAAATTTCCGCGCGTCAAAGCCGGCATCGTTAAATGGCCGATGAGCGTCATCCGCTTAACCGGCCCTAAAAAAGACCTTATTGAAGCCGGAGATTACATCCTCAAAAAATGGCGCACTTACAGCGACCCGAAAGCCGATATTCTGGCCAAAACAGGTGATACGCCGCATAATACGGTAACGCCTATCGCCCGTCGACGCGGAAAAGCGTTTGAACTGGATATCGTGCTGCGCAATAACCGCACTACGGAAGAATTTCCGATGGGCATTTTCCACCCCCACGCCGAAGTACACCATATTAAAAAAGAAAATATCGGTCTTATTGAAGTAATGGGGCTGGCGGTACTGCCGGCGCGGCTGGCCAAAGAATTGAAGGATCTGGAAACGCCTTTGATTAAAAAAGACTTAACCGCTATTCAAAAAAATGAAGCGCTTGCCAAACACGCGCCTTGGGCGGAAGAACTGCTTAAAAAGTATACGTTTACCGCCAAAAATGCGGCTGAAATCCTGCGCGCCGAAGTAGGAAAAGTATTTGCACGCGTACTGGAATACGCGGGTGTATATAAACGGACTCCGGAAGGGAAAGCCGCTTTTGAACGGTTTATCCAAAAGCTGTAAACTCTATTATATCCCCCGGAGACCATACCCGGGGGCTCTCTAACACACAAAAATCTGAGGTTGCTAGCGGATGATTATAAGCTGTTTTTAAGATATAACTTTAAGAATATAATAATCTCTCTATTCACTCAGGAATTTAATAATAGGAGTTATCAAAAGTAATTCAATAATCAAGATATAAGTTAATTTGTTATCTACTACTATACTTTTTAACTCGGCTTTATAACTAAAACTTATGTTATAATGACAAAATGAGACAAAAAAGAAAAGTTTCCCTTTTTATAATATTTCTTGTGGTAGCAGCTGTTGTTGTTATTTATCAATTTCGTCCACACTTTACATTAAACCCCAGCGGCAGAACACCCCTATCGGGGGTATATAAACTTCCTTTTACCAACAAAGCCCCTCTGACCGTTACTATAGCCGGACAACAAGGTGATGCGGACATTACACACACTTTTCCTGCCGGATATGGAAAAAATTTTCCCATCCACGGCTTATACCCTAAAGCTCAAAACCGGGTAACTATCTTATATAAAGATAAGAAAAAGGAATTGATAGTAAATATACCAGAAATAATGGTCAACAACGAATATGTACCATATAGACAGGTTGTAATATTAGATAAAGACTCTTCGCAAGAACATACAGATGATATTTATTTTATCAGTGCTATGATAGGAACTCAATACCCCTCTTGCAGTTGGGTAATTTTAGGATACAGTCGCAAAGGTAACTTACGCTATTTGAATATAGACGATAATCCGCGCCTAAATGAATTGCAACGTATCGTACCAGGGGAAAAAGAAATGATTTTAGTCACCGATATTGGTTCTGAAACGCTACTGAGCCAAAGATTGTTGGATTTAAGTGATGAAAATAAAATTGGACATCACGACCGAGTCCCAAAAGGAGACCATTTTATTTCTTTAGCTAATTCCCAATGGGGAATAGAAGATCGTATCATAGAAATAGATAAAAGAGGAAACATCATTCGGGATTTATCTGCTGGAGACTTGGTACGTAAAATTGTTCACGCCAAAAACAACCCAACTGAATTAGAACTATTAAACCGTGTGGTATTTGATGAAAAAAATATCTATATTACTAAAAAAGGGAAAAAACAGGCCATAGACTGGGCGCATATTAATTCTATTGTATATGATGAGAAAGATGATATTTTATATTGTTCTTTCCGTAATTTAGGTATAGTAGCGGTTAAATATACACCATGGGAACTTATTTGGTGGATGGTAAGTGATGATTTGGATTTTCTTCCGCCAACTGATCCAACAGCCAAACACCGCGGATTCTTAGATTTGCTTCCCTCTTTGCAAGACTATCGCGTAAAAGGAGACGGCTTAACAGACGGCCCAAAGCACCACCACGCCTTGTTTTTATGGCCTGACGGAACTATTGGGCTTTTTGATAACCGAGGCTACCCCAATAACAAAAGCCGCTATGTGGAGTATAAAATTTCAGGTAGGCATCCTAACTGGATGGCTAAAAAAGTTTATGAATATTTTGACCCTAAACTCACGGATAACGATTTCACATCTGATATAGATGTCCTGCCCAGCGGAAATCTGCTGATCCTTTACGGAATGGAACAAGCAATTGTAGAAGTAAATAAAGATACGAAAGACAAGCTCTACCAACTGAATTTTGCCCTTCCTACTAACATGATATATCGTGTAGATAAAATGCCCTTCTATCCAACACCAGGCAGGCAATATCCAAAAGAACACAAATTCTAAGTTAAAATTATTTTTTACCTTAGTTTCTGTTTATTGATTATGCCATTAGAGATTGAGCTTTCTTCTCCTGTATTATTTTGTTTTAATAAATTACATAACAAATTAATTTTTAAAAAATCAAAACTTATAGATAAAACATGAAAAACAATTAATCTATTTTTTGTACACGGCAAATAGCTAAATCAGTAGAATAGATTGTAAAATTGGTAACAAATCGTTGACAATCCTCTCTTTTTCCTTGCAGGCCGAAACGGGCCAAGGTAACCGGATTAACAATCATTGGCCAATCTACTGAAATAATATAAATCGGCCCCTGATGCTGCGTAATTTTCTCACGTTGTAATTCTTCAAAATCAAAACGATAATACTGCGCTGATATATTATTGCGTTGAGCCGCCTGTTTTTGAAACTCTTCAGGATATTCTTCTATTTTTGAAAAAAATCCGCCCATATAAGTAGCCTTCGGATTTAATATTGGAGCCAAATAAGAAGAAGGCAAGTGCATAAAAAACACTAAACTATTATCTTCAATTTGAGGCTTTTTATCAAAAACAACAGCTTGTTCTAAAAATATCTCATGGTGCCACTCTGGAGCTTTATATCCCCACATACTAATACCCACTAAAAATAGTGCCAAATATAGTCCCCAACGCTTTTTATTTATAGAGGCACATAAACCTATCAGCACCATTCCACACAAGGCTTCCAGAACAGCAGCATAACGCAAAATAGAAAATTGCACCAGCCATACCACATAACTTATTCCACAATAAATTACTAACGAAATTGCCACCTCTTTTTTTACTCCGCCCAATCGATTTTTAATGATTAATACTATCCATATAATAAGTGCAACTAAAAACAAGGCCAAACGACTGTCCAGCATAGCATCTTCTGATACATATGTTCCCTCAGTAAAGGCCCAAAAAAACGGATAGAACAACCATTGTATCCAGGTAGTAGGGAAAAAATGTGTTTCTGTCAGATTGAAATTGTCAAAATAAGGAGACTGAAAAATTGCATTATAATACGGAAACATAGGATTACCATATAAGGAAAAATTCTTCCACATAAAGTAGCCATTAGTCAGCACAAATCCACTTATACCGCATAGTGCATATAAGAAAAAAAGCCTCCAAGTTTTTTCAAAGCGGTAGAGAAAAAACAGCAGAACAGCTGTAAGTGCTACGCAAAAGGAAGCACCTGTTAGTTTAAGACCAGCCGCCGTGCCAGCGATAAATGCTGCTAAGTATAGAAGATAAGTTTTTTTTCTATTTTGAACCGCACGAATCAACAGCCATAGAGCCAAAATATGAAAAACAGCCAATGGAATTTCATTAGTACTCGTTCCAACTTGAGACAATATCCCCGCAGCACTGCAGCCAATTAAAGTAGCTAGTATTGCATAAGCTCTGGGATACATTGTACGGCAAAAAACATCACGCGCCAGATAATAAACCAACTAAATCAATACACCGTAAGAAAGCCCCATAAAGAAACCTATCCACTTAGTGGAATTGAAAAAAGTAAAAAACACCCAATAAAAATACAAATCTGGTAACGGATTTAATGTGGAATGAACCCCCGCTGTAAAAAGATCTTGTCCTATTTTCCCGTTAAGAAAAGCATAAGGATTATAAAGATGATAATTCAATAAATCAAAATTAACATCTATACCTAGCCAAATGCTATACATTCCACTCAATATCATTAATAGTATTAATAGAATAAAAGAAAAGAAAAGAAAAATTTTTTCATAACTGAATTTTTAAAAAATTTTTAATAGAATGAATAAATGTCTAAATCAATCTTTCTATGGTTACAAATGCGGCTTATTCACAATGAACAAAGCCAAATCATAGCGGTACTTCTAAATAATTTCTCATCAATATTTTTGCAAAATACCCTCCTCCTATCCTACAATCATAATCTTATATACCGTACAACCACCGGATTAATACCAAGAAATACATGAATTCCAAAATATCGGTTTACATCTCTTTCTTACCTATTCTTCAAGCCGCTTTCTAACACAGAATCCTCTCTATTTCACAAAAATAGGCTTTATTATTTGGCTATGTCATCAAATCAGTAAGAGCTTGATCTGAAAAGCAACAATAAAAATATCTCTTTTGGCTGTTAAAATATTAACGTTTACAGATGAACCCTATCTATGTTTAACAACCTAATACTACTGATCCTAAAAAGACTGAGTTACTGGAAAATTCCCATCTGTCTATTTATTATCCATCATTAGGATTTCATAAGGAATATTCATCTGTATCGCTATGGGTCTAATTTCAGCTAAACAAACCGGAATATACAGTTTTCGTGTACAATTTAGACATAATTATATTAAACATAAAAGAAGAGAATCTAAGATAAGAATCCTCTTCTTTTATAATAAAATTGAGTGTACGCAAATTCTCTCTAGTCCGGTTCCATCCTGTGAAAAAATTACAATTAAGAATTTTTTATCTTCAGAAAAAGTATAGAATGGGCATAATAATACGAAAAAATAAAATTTTCAAACTAAAAAGAATCTGTTTCCACCAAGACAAAATTTTTCTATTTATCAAAAATTATAAGATTATTCGACATAACATGTTTGCCCACTGAGACAGGCAGAACTATCAACCGAAGCATTTCCCAAAATAGCTTTACATTTCGCTATACTGTCTTCCTCGTTATATATAACACTACATGTTCTACGTCCGTTACTTAGGTTTAGGAAAATATCATTTTTTTTACCCCATGCCCCTGCGGGGTCTTTTTGAGGCCGCAAATCAAATCCTTGAAGAATAAAATTATAATCTCCCAACGAAAAAGCATTCCTCGTAGCCGGATTCCCGTTTTCATCCACAAAAGATACAGAGAGCTCCTCAAACGGATAAACCACATCTGTGGTGCCCCTCTCCAAGTTAGCTAATTGTTCTGCTGTATTTATAGCTCTAATAAGCTGATAAGCATTAGCAGCACGAGACTTTATTACTGCTTTTTGGTATTGAGGCAACGCTACACTAGCTAAAATACCAATAATCAAAACTACTACCAATAACTCTATTAACGTAAAACCCTTGTTCCTCATAAGTGCTCCTTTTTCATAATATTTATTTTGTATAGAAATTTTATTCTGTAATTTCAATATTCGTATCTATTAAATACTATCCATCTAGCAACGGGAGCAAGATCTTTACTTTATAGCTTCCTTTCATATACTTTCATCAACCCTGACACGGCAAAAAATTAAAATAAATCTTTTATGTTTAATTTTTATGGGAAGAAGTCTTTCAACACCCTCTTTTAAAACAGCGTGTTTTAGAATTCTTCCTTTTCATAAAAACAGTTATCCCTCTCTAAACGTGAATCTGGATACGGACTTTCTATAAAAATTTAATTGACAATTTTTTCTAAAATTTATAGAACAAAATATAGAACAAAATAAAAGTTATAGGAGCCTTTATGAAAGCCCTACATCCCAAACAAGCTGAATTGTTAGAAATTTTGAAAACGCATATTTCAGATCCGCTGACTATGGAAGAATTGGCGGACCGATTAAATATAAGTGCAAAAAGCGTAGTGTTTCATCATATTAAACAACTGGAAAAAAAGGGATATCTCAAGCGAAATCCAGCCAATCCGCGGGATTATATTATCCTAAAAGATCCGGAGCGAAACGTGATTTATTTAAAGATGTATGGTATGGCAAAATGCGGCCCGGAAGGAACGATTTTAGATGGGACGCCTACACGCATTGTACCGGTAGATCCCAGTATGATTTATTTTCCAGCCTGCAAAGGGTTTATGGTGGAAGCCAAAGGCGACTCTATGCAGCATTTGATCGCGCCGCACGACTGGTTGATTGTGGAACAAAACCATAATCCAAAAAATAAAGACGTCGTCGTTTGCGTCAACAATGGAGAAGTGCTGGTAAAGCGTTTCACGCAAGACGGAGAAAATGTAATCTTACAATCTGAAAACCCGGAATATAACCCCATTATTGCCGATAAAGATTCTTTTCATGTGGAAGGAATTGTGCGCAGTATTATTAAGCGCAGCGTAAGCTGCTGATTTTTCTGCCGTCCCAGGCGGTCGAAACCTGGGGCAATGAGTCGTAACCTCACCGGGGCCGCTTATCTAGCGGCCCCGAATATTTATTCCACTTAATAATTTATCTGGATCCCATATGTATTTCCGCTTTGAAACTTTTGTCATATATTTTCTTATTTGAACCTTTATAGATCTCAACCTAATGAATAATATAACATCGGCGCAGTGTATTTTCTAAACGAATAAATATCCCCCGGCGTAGCCGGGGGTTTTTCTCAATACGGGCCTAGCCCTCTCTCTACTAGCTACTACTTGAAGTAGTTCCCACGACCTGTCATTTGCGTCCCCTTCCATCTAAGGGGTTCGTGTCAAACGCAAGCAAACTCCCCGCCTCATCTGCCTTTAACTGCTCCTTTATATATTCTTCTATCCGCTTTTTATTCTTCCCTACCGTATCTACATAATACCCTCTGCACCACAACTCCCGGTTCCTAAACTTATACTTCACATTTCCCCACTTCTCATATATCATTAGACTGCTCTTGCCTTTTAAGTATCCCATGAAGCTTGATACGCTATATTTCGGAGGTATGGATACCAGCATGTGGATATGATCAGGGCATAGTTCGGCTTCTTCTATACGGCTTTCCTTCCATTCGCATGACTGCCTCAATATCTTGCCTACTTCTACTTTCTTCTCTTTATAAAAGAATCTTCTGCGGTACTTCGGGGCAAACACTATGTGATATTTGCAATTCCACTGCGTATGTGATAGTTTATTTATGTCATTGGTCATA
>CALUYP010000055.1 GCA_944325055.1 uncultured Elusimicrobiales bacterium
AAACCGGCAGGGCCTGTTTATTTAGGACTCTCCCCGATAAACCGAGGAATGAACATTCTTATTTTTGAAGCATTCTATGCGATGAGTTTGAATCCCGCTTGGCTGACAAAATTCCCCCTGCCAAAGCTACAGCCGCCCCAAACCACATAGCCGCTCTGTAACCGTGCAAAAAGGCACTTTGCCCGTCTTCCCCGCGGCCTGTAAAATAATTCTGTACCGCTGCATAAACTGCTACGGAAAGTGCAATGCCCATGATCATTCCTGCATTTCGCGCTAGCGCATTTACACTCGAAACAATTCCCACTTTATTTCGTGGGGCCGCACTGATAACCGTATTATTGTTGGGGACTTGGAAGGTGCCGGATCCTAATCCCGCTATCAGTTGGGCCAGCACGATATAAAAAAAAGAAGTTTCTCCGTCCATAAAAGAAAACATCATAGCTCCTATAATGACTAATCCCAAGCCTATAGTCGTAATCAGGCGGGCCGGGTATTTTTCGGACAGCAGTCCGCTTACCGGAGACGACACCGCCAGCGCCACTGGAAACGGCAGAATCAATAATCCCGTCTGTACAGGATCAATATGCAGGATATCGTTTGCGTAAAAGGGAAAAAGTACGGAATTGCTAAAGACCGCCATAAAGCCTAATACGGCTACGGCATAGCCGTAAGAAATGGTCGGAATTTTAAAAATGGACAATCCAATAAAGGGCGTTTTGGAAACTTTTTCCCGGTAAAAAAATAAACCAAAAAAAACTACCGCCGTAATAAATGACCATAATATAAGAGGAGAACTCCACTGTTTGCTGGGACCGTCATTAAGCGCATAAAGGAAAGCAAAACAGGCTATAATAAAAAACAGCGCCCCCCACACATCCATATGCATTTTGCTTTTGGGATTAAAACGCGGAATAATTTGGAGTCCCCTCCATATACCGATCGCGCAGACCGGCAGATTCACCCAAAATACGCTGGGCCAGCCAAAATGTTGAATTAAAAACCCCCCCACCGCCGGACCGGCCAGAGAACCCAACGCCACTACCGCTCCGATCCCGCCCAGTGCGCGCCCGCGGTCTTTACCGGAAAAAGCCTTAGCAATAATTGCCTGAGAATTGGCCATCATGGCTGATGAACCCAGCCCTTGTATGGCGCGGGCGCCGATCATCATAGGCAAGCTGTTGGCTAATGAACAAAAAATACTTCCTATGCCGAATACCAAAAAACCGCCTAAATATAATTTTTTGCGGCTGTACAAGTCGGAAAGTTTGCCAAATACCGGCAAAAAACACGTTACCGCCAACAGATAAATGGTAACGATAAATTGTATATTTTCAATATCCGCGTTAAATTGGCTGGCAATGGAAGGCAGTGCGATGTTGACAACCCCTCCGTCCAGCGTGCCCATAAAAGTGCCGGTTGCCGTTACGGTAAAGATCAGCCATTTGCGGGGCAGGTTAAGCAGTCGTTGTTTCATAAAACCCTTTTGGTTGTTTTTTGCGTTTTTTCCGTTTTTCGCGTGCGGCGGAGAAATAAGCCGCAGCCAACGCCATTATAATACAGAAAACCATTGCCGCTTGATAAGCATGCATAAAAGCCGCTTGGTATTCTATTCCGCTTGCCAAGTAATGACGTTTGACAGAGGAAAATATCAGTACCGACAATGCAATTCCCATTACGGCCCCCATATTGCGCGCCAAGGCGCTTAAACTCACCACCATTCCTAACCGATCTTGCGGTGCCCCTCCGATGATGGTGTTATTATTAGGTGCCTGAAAAGTGCCGGATCCCATTCCCATAATCAATTGGGCCGTGATGATATATATAAAGGAAGGATGGGTCCCGATTCCCACAAACATGCAAGCGCCCAAGATGATAAACCCAAATCCCACGGTTGTAATCAACCGTGCCGAATAACGTTCAGACAACCATCCCGAAAAAGGTGAAGATATGGCCAAAGCTATTGGGAACGGCATCATCAAAAGACTCATTTGGAGCGGTGACAAGTGCAAAATATCCGACATATAAAAAGGAAATAAAATAGCGTTGCAGTTTAACGCAATAAATCCCAACAAGGATACGATACATCCGTATGAAATGGCTTGAATTTTAAACAAAGAAAGGCCGATAAATGGATTTTTAGAAGTCCGTTCCCGCATATAAAAAATGACAAAAAATAAGGCCGACAATCCAAACGATCCCATAATCAAAAAGGAAGTCCAGTGTTGGTTTTCTCCTTCATCAAGGGCATAAAGGAAGCAAAAACAAAATAAAATAAAACAAACTGCTCCCATGAAATCGATTTTGACCCGTTCGTGTGATTTAAACAGCGGAATGATTTGTATGCCGCGCCAAATACCGAAGGCGCTGATGGGTACGTTGATCCAAAACACGGACTGCCAGCCCCAGTGTTGGATTAAAAATCCGCCCACGGCAGGGCCTGCCAGAAATCCTGCCGCTACCATAGCGCCGATACCGCCCAGCGCACGTCCGCGGTCTTTGCCGCGGAACGCTTTGGCGATGATGGCTTGGCAGTTTGAAATCATGGCGCTGGCTCCCAATCCCTGGACGATGCGCGAAAAAATCATCCAGCTTAAACTTTCTGAAAATGCCGCTAATAAAGAACCTATCCCAAAAAGCAAAAAACCCGTTAAATACAGGTATTTACGGCTGTACATATCTGATAACTTGCCGAATACCGGCAGAAAACAGGTCGTTGTGAGCAAATAAACGCTTACAACCCATTGGATTCTTTCCAGCCCGGCATTTAGGTCTGCAGCCATCACAGGCAGGGCAATGTTTACAATTCCCCCGTCTAATGTAGACATAAAAACACCTACGGCGGTAACGGAAAAAATCAACCATTTATAAGCAATATGCGGTGCATGTATTTTCATGTGTTTCGTTTGGCGGCGTGCAGACGTCTGTTCCGGGCGGCGGGGCGTATCCGGTGGTTGGCGGTGGGCAGGCCTTCTTATAAAAGTATTTTCCCGGAAAATTGAACGGGAAGTATTCTGTTTTTATGTGTAACGGACGTTCGTTACAGACGAAAATCCGTTTCTCGGTGGAGTTGATCCTCAATGGCCAGCGGAGAGTATTTATTTTTCCGCTGGGATATTGTTTTTATGGGATTTTCAATTAATATATCCTATATTATTATTTTATTTATTTAAGAGCAGGTTTACAAATTTAAAGGATTGAGCCCCGTTGAACGCCGAGAGACGGGGGTTGGGTTAGTAAAGGAGTTTGGGTATGACAGATTCTACGGTGGACGAACTGAAACAATTGATTTCAAAACATCTCACGGTAAACAAAGAGGAGATTTCTAAGTGGACAGAGGATGAGCCGCTCTTTTCGCCAGAGGGATTGGCTTTTGACAGTATTGACGCAATGGAATTGTTGGCTGTATTACAAAAAGAATATGGCATCTCTATTGAAAATGTCCGCCGACACCGAAAAGCTTTTGAAACACTGGGTTCCTTGGCACGTTATATAGAAAAAAACCGCCCAAGCTGATTTGCCGGCAGTCGGGCGGAGAGTGCGTATCACATGTTAAACCGAAAAGACGTAAAACGTATCCTTTGTGACTTATTCCGAACCGAATCGGTACGCCGGCGAAGCGATCTGCTTGCCGTTTTGGATGAAACTGAAGAACATAATTTGTTTGCAGAAGTTTCTCCGGAAGTATTAACGTCATCCTTTCAAACGGCTGCTGTTTTATTTGGATATGCCCCGCGTGCTTTTTCTTCTTTGGATTTAATGACGGATTACGCTTATGCGTCTTTTTCCAAAAACCGCCGCATTACATTCCTAACCTCCGGCAGCAGCGGTGAACCCAAGCCTTGCGTACATACGTTGGATATGATGGAGGAGGAGGCTTTTGGTTCGGCCGCTTTTTTTAAAGGAACTAAACGGATTGTATCCTTAGTGCCGGCCTGTCATTTATATGGGTTTTCTTTTACGGTAACCTTGCCGCATGCGTTAAATGTGCCGGTTTTATCACTTCCGGCGTTGCCCACCCAACTGTGGAATCAAATTTTACAAACGGGCGATTTGGTGGTTGGATTTCCGTTGTTTTGGAGTTATTGGGTACGTATGAAACTTTCTTTTCCCCCTAGAGTGGAGGTTCTCTCGTCCACCGCGCCTTGTAGAGATGAAATTATTGAAGCACTATACCAAGCCGGTGCCGCGCGTTTTACTGAAATTTATGGTGCCAGCGAGACGGGTGCCATTGCGTTTAGGCACTATCCCGGCAGTGATTTTGAGATTCTGCCTTTTTGGGATATTTCTTTGCAAACTCCCGATTCCCCCCGCATCAAGCGTCTTTCCCAACCCCAATGGATGGAATTGCCCGATTATGTAAAGGTGCGGCAAGGACGTTTTTTAAGACTGTTAGGCCGCACGGATGATTCGGTACAGATAGCCGGTATTAACGTATATCCCAAAAAGGTGGAAAGAATACTTTCAGCACATCCGGCTGTTAAAGCGTGTCGGGTGCGTTTGATGCGTCCGGATGAGGGTGAACGATTAAAAGCTTTTATCGTATTAAATGAAGGATATACGTCGGATCATTTGGGAATTATAAGAAATTATTTGGCTAAGCATTTGACGGTACATGAATTGCCACGCCAATTTACATTTGGCGAACAGCTTCCTTTGTCTTCTATGGGCAAGGATTCTGACTGGTAAACAAACGAAAATTTTAAGAAAAAATGTTTTTATGCTACAATGAAAAAGGAAGCTGCTTTTTCAAGTATGTTTCAAATGAAAAATAAGGGTCAGAAGGTCCCAAACCAAGCTTGGGCCTTTTGGCCCTTGTTGTTCAAAAATTTTTGTGTTAGCATTAGATTGTGAGGCAGTGTAAAATATTTTTTTTGAGACTATTGGAGACTAATTCTATGCAGAAACTATTAGCGTCGGTGCTCAGTGTTTCACTCGTTTTTGGAAGCGTAACTCCGTCCCTTGCGCAAAGCCAATTGGTTAAAGGAGCTGCGCGGGCTTTCATTCCAGAAGCGGCGGGAAAATCTTTATCGACGGTACCTCTTAATAAGGTATTGCCAAATATAGGTGGTGCTTCCAATTTTTCTCTTTTACAGTCAGAAAAAATATTCCAAGAAATCTCCTCCCAGCTCCAAACTCAAACTGCTTTACAACAAAAAACATTCGAGGAAATTCAACAGCTGATTTCCTTGAAAGAATTGACTCCGAAAGATGCCGCAGCAATCTATTCTCAGATTTTTAAAGGTGCTAATTCCAAAGAAACGCAAGCGGGCTTATTGTATGATGTGTTTCCGGAGATGGTAGTCGTTCGCAGATTGCCGGTGGGAGTGGAAGAAGCGTCTTTTGCGACCGATTTTTATCGGAAATCTTTATTATCCTATATTCAAAACTCTGGTTCTTTACCCAGCTCCTTTACTGAAGGACTGGGTAATTTTTCATCTAAAGTTTTAAAACAATGGTCCGAATCCATGGCAGCCGTTACGGATTTGGGCTTCTTTGGAAAACCAAAAGATTCGGTCTTGTTGTTAGAAGTTTACGATAAAACGCCAACGGTATTAAAACCTGTTACGGAAGTGGTGGTAGGCCGCGCTTTGCTGGGATTAGGAGCCTATGGCGCGATAGAACAGTTAGCCCAGAAAGCGGCGGTAGAAGGAGAATTAAGCGGCGAATTTTGGAGCGGGTTGGAATCTTATAGTAAAGAAGCAGGGTTGAATATCTCTTTACCGCACGTCAAATCGGCTGCTCCATTGAAGGCGCCCAACGGGTTTAAGCGTTTGCTTGCAAGCCAAAATAAACTGAATGTCCGTCATTTAGATGCTTCTGCCAAAGCAACGGCGGATTGGATGGCTTTAAACCTTAATAAAGGCAGAATAATTGCTAAGCCGGTAAGAGAACAAGCCGCCGAGGTGCAAAGAACGGCTCCGATGGAATTGATACCGGCTTCAGATCTAACACTTTCTCTTGATAATATTAAAGATATAAATCTATTGCCTGGTTCTTTGTCGTTTTATCCTGGGCAAGTGGGAGGAAATGTCGTTGCTGAAGGGAAACTTCCATCGGAAAATGCTGGGCTGGAAGAGGTGGAAGAAGATCCGAGCGATATTATTTCCCGTGTAAACAGTCGTTATATCAATGTTTCTTATACGAAAGAAGTTTCCCAGGCTTTGCAAAATGGTTTTGAAAAAGCGGAGCGTAAATTTATCCAGGAATACGTCAAAACTCCTTTATTAACAGATCCGGTATTCCAAAAGATGTGGCTTGAATCTACCCGTCCGGAATTACAGAAACAGGCCGCTAAGAACCGAAAACTTAATGAAAAGGTGCAGCAGGATGTAATGACTACGTTGGAATCCAGTTTTGATGCGTCTTATGTGGCAGCACCGATAGAATCATCTTCTGTTTTTTCGAGAATAGCCCAGTATTTCCGCAACAAAGCGGATCGTGCTGCTGCTATCAAAGCCAGCCGTGCGGCGCAAGAAGCCAGTATTAAAGAATTAGAAGTAACTTATCCTGCTGCGTTGGAAAGCGCGCCGGGTGTTTTTGTTCCACAGGATTACGATATTAAATTTGTATTTGATTCCGACTCCACCAAAAAAGCCTTTTTGAATGTAGCCAAGCTGGATTCAGAAACTTTTGTAATCGATTCTAACGGATCTCTTTTATTACGTTCTCCTTCCGGTGCGGTGAGAGGGATGATGGGTGTACAAATTGAGGGTGGCAATGCGGCTACAAAAGAAATATTCCGTATTCTTTCCGCCCGTAATTTATTACCCCGTTTTAGCGAGGCGCTTGAACAAGGAGAAGACGCCGTATTGGAATTATTAACAGAATTGCGTGCTCCGCTTAATACCATTTTGTCCAAATCGCTTTTAGGAAAGCAAGAAGAGTTGCGTCAATTTTTAATTGCAAAAGATTTAAATTCCGCCAAAAGAGCATTTCAGCGAAGCGGAAAGATAATGACTTCCGCCCAAGCGTTGTCTGAAGAACTCAAGATGTTGGTTGCCAATAATGAAGGGAAGAATGAGATTGTCTTTAATATGTTTACGGATAAAGCGGGAGAGATTGCGCTTAAATTGACGGCATTTTCAGAAGGGTTGAGTTCTTTTGGACAAGCCCTTGCAGCGGCCACAAAAATTTTTGGTAATGTGTCTTCTTTTACGGCGAATTTGCCTTCTTCTGCCGGTCAGTTCGGTCCGGCTTTAGCGCCGTTTATCAGCGGATTCCAGACCAAATTAGGCTTGAAGCATATGGCCTATTGGGGGCAAGGACTTGCCGCCTTAGGGTTAGGTGTTTCAGCCGCGAGTTTGGCGTTGGGAGCACTGGATCTCTGGACTTCAACGACGGCATTTGCCGGCATGGTCAGCGGTATTTTAATCAACGGTATTGCCGGGAATGGTATTATTAAACAAACCAATGCCCCTATTGCCAAAATGGTGGCTAACGATCCGGTAAGCGCCTCTTCTTCTGTTGCGGATTTAAATTCGTGGGCGTCTGCGGGCGGCATTTATTGTTATTTGTTTTTACCCTTAGTGGGTGCGGCCACCAGTTTCTTGTTTGGAATAGAAACAGGGTTGGCAACATTGTCGGCAATGTTTGGGGTAGCGGCGACGGCTCCTCTTGCGGCATCTGGATTGCTTAAAATGTCAAAGATTAAAAATGTCAAAGAATCGGCGCCTGCTGGCAAAAAGAACAAGTTTTTGAAGAGCATCTGGAAAAATATGGTTGGCAACTTAAAATTTGCTTTTACCGGTACCCAGAAACAAGAATTAGAGCAATTAGTGAATAGCAAAGCGGTAAAATTAGGTGTTTCGCCGGATCAGATTAAGCCGACTTTACCGATGAAGATGAAATCCTTTTTTAACCAGTACTTGGTTCAAATGGCAGGGCGTGTAGGGCTGTACCATTTTGGAGGCATGGCTTTTAACTCGGGCCCTGGAACTGTTTTGAAAGAAGTATGCAGTACGCCAGAAAAAGCGATGTTAGCTTCTTTTGCCGCGGTCTATTTAACGGTATTCTTAGGCCGTAAAATGGGCGCCAAAGCAATGGGAAAAGGTTTGATTACCGATAAAGCGTTGATAGGTTTGTCCAGTTTAATTGCCGTAGCGGCCGGGGGGCTGTCTATTCTGCCGGGGTTGGATATTTATACCCGCAGCGGATTGTGGGCAATCTCGGGATTAGGTTTTGCCAACTTGGCAAACCAAGAACAAGCTATGGCACTGAACCGCCCGGAAAATGCCGGCAAAAAAGAAGCGGTATCTATGATTTATGTATTAGCCAGGTTAACGGGTATGGCTACAATCTTATATGGCATGTTGTCTGATCAAATTTCTTCTATGGCGGGTCTCTCTGTAGGAGAAGGCGCCATCTATGGGTTGGCGCTGCCGTTCTTGGCCACGTTGGGTGCTACCTTGTGGAATAAGAGTCTGATTACTAAAGATTTAAGAAAACAATTTAAAATCTGGACCACCAAGAAGCCTAAATCTTTAACGTATTCTACTTTACGTACGGAAGTGGAAGCAGCCGTGATGAATAATCCGCAGTTGGGCGGAATCATCCAAGGTGATATTCAGATTACGTCAAAGGTTATTAAGAAGTTAGGCGATGGTATTTTAACCAGATATCGGGTGGATTTGACGTCATTGGAACAAATGATGATTGCGTTAAACGATAAAGTGGCGTTGGATCTGCACCGGCTGGATATGGCCCGCAAACTTTACAGCCGTTTATCGGAAAACACAAAATTAGCCACGGGTAATCCGCTTACTTACGAACAGTTCCGGATGGAAGTAGAACCTATTTATAACAGTGTGGTAAAAGCACGCGCTACAGGGAAATCGGAACAGAATATCGAGAAGTTGATCAATAGTGCTGTGGACGGTATTATGGCAAAGTATCCGGTGGAAGTCTCTGATATTCGTGTAATAGAAACGCGGTTGCTGGATAAAACCCGTGTTGACCGAATTCGTATTGCTACGGTAAAATATCTATACGGCAAACAGCTGACGAAAGAGGCGGAAACGGAAATTACTTCCCAATTAAAAAATATGACTCCTGGAATGGATAAACAAACGATTGTTAACCATATTTTGGAGAAATATAAAGTGATGGGACATGCTAGGGGTATAACATTTAATCCTCCAGCGAATGCTGAGCTGTAACTACAGCGCCAAATTGCTTTAATTTAAGCCCCGGTCCTAAGAAAGAACCGGGGTTTAAATTAATACGGAAAATCGGACTAAAAAATCTAATTAAAAATAGATAATTTTCTTCTAAAAAAAAAGAAGATAAATGTGTTATAATAAGGAAGTAAGGATGTTCGTATTTTAAAAAATAGGAGATATCAATGCTACGGAAGTTTATTGATTGGTTTAAACCGCTGCCCGATGCTGCGGAAAAGATAACCGATCCTGAAGAAATTACTAAGCAGTATAAACGCTGGAGATGGCGTTTATTTATCAGTGCCTATATCGGTTACGCAATGTACTACGTAACCCGTCAAAACCTCAACCCTATTGCCCATGTGTTTAAGGAAGAAACAGGTATTACTAATGATCAGTTTGGTTTGATGGTATCTATTTCTCTTATTGCGTATGGTATTGGTAAGTTTGTAAGCGGTATGTTAGCGGATAAAAGCAACATCCGCGTTTTTTTAGCCTTCGGTTTGATGGCATCCTCGGTCATTAACCTATTTTTCGGGTATCTGACCTCGTTCTTCCTATTGGTGTTGTTCTGGACGCTGAACCAAGCTTTTCAGTCCATGGGATTTCCTCCGATTGCTCGTATTTTTGCGTATTGGTTCTCTCCGAAAGAAAGAGCTAGCAAATGGACGCTGTGGGCTTCCGCCCACACGGTGGGTATTTCCATTGCGGCCATTATTGCAGCGGCTGTGCTTAAGTTAATGGATGTAACTCCGCTTATCCACTGGCAGTATGTGTTTGTGCTGTCCGGTATTTTGGGGTTGATTACTTCTTTCTATATTTTGCACAGCGTAACCGATACGCCCGCGAGCGTTGGTCTTCCGCCTGTGGAAGAATACACTGGCTGCCAGCAATTGGTAACCAAAGAAGCCAACGAAGGCGAAAGCTATTGGACGCTGTTGCGCAAATATGTGCTGACGAATAAATACATCTGGATTTTGTCCGTAGCGTTCCTGTGTGTATATTTTGTACGGTACGTAACGTTGTCTTGGGCGGCTATTTTCTTGGATACCCGCGAACTTTCTAAAGCCAGTATTCCACTGATCTTTACGCTTAACCCCTTGGTGGGGGCATTGGGCGGTATTACGGCCGGTATCTTGACTTCCAAGGTGTTCGGCGGCCGTTGCACGCCTTCTAACGTTATTTACTTCGTATTATTGGCTATCTCCGCTTACGGGTTCTACTTGTTTGCGGGCCCGAACCATCTGTTCTTGACGGGTCTCTTTATCGCCGCCCTCGGCTTCTTTGTGGACGGGCCTCAGAACCTGATCAACGTGCAGATTTCTTTGCTGACCACCAAAGAATCCGTGGCCGCTGCGTGCGGTTTCTGCGGATTATTCGGTTACATCGGCGGTTTCTTGGCCGGCAGCGGTGCTTCCTTCATTTTGGAACACTGGGGCTGGGCGGGTGTATTTAACTCCTGTATTATCGCCTGTATTATTGGCGTATTGTTGGTGATGACCGCTTGGAAAAAAGAGAACCGCGATATCAGCACGGCTAAATAACACGTTTCAGATGCTTTAAAAAACCCCGCTTTTACGCGGGGTTTTTTATTCCTTTTTGAACCCAATGGGATAGTGCGCAAAATTTGTTGGGAATGCCACCGAGATATGTCTTTTTTCGGTGAGATGATGTGCAGAGTTAGGCAGATTTTCTGTAAAAATGCGTCGGGAGAATCGTATAAAAGAGTATCGTTTGCTTGGCGTGTTCCAAAGGGGCAAAAGCAATAGAAAGAGATTCTCCTAGGCAGATTAAAGTGCAAATTCTATACCACAAGATAAATAAGAGGGCGAAAAAGGCCGTTTTTTCCCTTGTTGTCGGTAAGGTGTAAAGATTTTTCTGTTCTTGAGGGGTTAAGGGTTTTATAAGAAACCGGACGGTATAAAAGACACCGTCCGGTTTGCGTAGAACGAAATGTGGGTCCGTATTATTTAATTTCTTTAATACGCAGGTCTTGCGGGGCTTGGAGCTGCTTTTTTCCCGCCTTTTCGCCCGGCAGTTGTTCCACTATATCAAACAGCAGTTCGCCGCTGGTTTTTTTGTAGCTTTTTTTCTGCGGATTGTTTGTAATCTTGAAGGGAGCCCCTTCAAAATAACCGTCCGGAATATGAGAAATAGCGGCGGCTCGGTACGTTTTCCGGCCGGAGATCTTCTTTCCATTAAGCAACATTTTGGTTACTTTCATCGGATGTTTTTTGTTATTCGGGCGGCACTTATATTCAATATATAAATTATCCGAATAGGTAAACATAGAATAATTTTTTCCGTCCGGGTTGCATTACGGCTTGTTTAAATTTTTTGCCGGTGATATTGAAGGTGGAAACGTATTCCGTATAGGGTAAGAGTTCCGCCAGACCACGTCCAGTCAAGTTTCCGGGGTTGAGATCGCGGCGAACGCCCGGCAGTTGGAACATGGCAAAATCCACTTTTTCCTGCGGTTCCAGCCATTTTTTCATATAATCAGCCAAGAGTTTGGCAACGTCCGGTGCGGAATCCGGCCCTTGGGGTATTTGTAAAGCGTGGCCGGAACGGTGGCAAAAACGCGCGTAAGGGATTGGTCCTCTATCTGATCCAGTTTTTCGCGTACGGCTTTATTTTCCCCCCATTTTGACTGATTTAAGACAATATAATCGGATGTAACCTCTTTTAACTGACCGGTCTGATCGTCAAAATCCAGTTCCACGCGGCTGACGCCTTCGAGCATAGAACCGCTTTCCACAAATAACGGACCGGTATCGCCCATTTTATGCTGGGAATGCTGTAAATGCGCGTGTCAGCCAAAGAATACGTCAATGACTGTCTGCGCGGACGGAGTTTGTGTCAAAATATCCAGCAGTTGGGACGGTTTGCGCGGGTCGGCTACGGAATCGCGGGCCAGCAGAAGTACGGTGTCGGGTTTTTGAGCTTGGACTTCTTGTAAGAGTTTGTCCCAATCGGCGGAGCAACGCTTTTTCAGTTCCATCCCGCTCATACCCGGCCCATCCATAGAAAACCCGATAACGGCTATTTTTTTGCCGTTCCAATTAAAAATTTTATAAGGGAAAATTTGTTTGCCGGGGATTTGTAATCCTTCTACGTTTACAGAAATCACTTCGCCGTTAAATCCGCTCAGCATTTGGCCCAACGTTTCGGCGCCGAAGTCGCTGTCGTGGTTGCCGATGGCCAGCGCGGAATATCCCTGCCCCAGTACATTTTTAGGGGTTTTCCCTGCGGCGTTCATCAGTTCAATGGAATAACGTCCATCGGAGGCGTTGGCTTCTTTATTGCCGCTGGAAAAATCGCCCGAATCCAACAGTACAAACGGCTCGGTTTCTTTCAAAAGGACATTTTCCAAGACGGCAAATCCGCCGGTCGGTTGGCCGGATTTATCGGCGCGTGAAAAATAATAGCCGTGAATATCGCTGGTGTGATAGACCGCCAGTTTTTCTGCAAAAAGCGGCTGCCATACGAAACACACGGCCAATGACAGCGTCTGAAGAAGAACTTTGGTATGAAAAGACATATCTACTCCTTGTGAATCCTTTTGCTACAGTGTATCAAAAAAAGCCCCTGCTTAGGCAGGGGCTTTGAAAGAGATTTACGTAAATTAGATATTCATTACGTAAAGCATATTGGTAGTACCGGCTTTTCCAAACGGGATGCCAGCGGTAACTACAACGTTATCCCCTTCTTTTGCCAATTTTTGATCTAAAACGGCTTTTTTGGCTTCTGCCGTCATATCATCAAAACTTTGTAAATTCTCAATGACAATCGGCGTAACGCCCCACACTACCGCTAATTGACGGGCCGTCGTAATATTAGGCGTCAAGGCCAAAATGGGCAATCCGCCGGTGCGTTGTTGGGAAGCGCGCAGGGTGGTGGATCCAGAGTCCGTAAACGTTACAATTACGTTTGCGGTATCCATATTGGTCGCCACAAGACCGGCTGCCGAAGTGATCGCCCCTTCTTTGGTAGAATCGTTTTTGCGTTCCAAAGCGGAAAGTCCTTTGCGGTAGCGGTGGTCTTTTTCCACCGTTTCGATGATACGGCGCATCGTGGCGACCGCTTCGTACGGATGATCCCCTTGGGCGGTTTCGGCAGAGAGCATTACGGCGTCTACTCCGTCGTAAACGGCGGTGGCTACGTCTGAAGCTTCCGCGCGGGTCGGCATGATATTATGAATCATTGATTCTAACATCTGCGTGGCGACGATAACCGGTTTACCGGCTTTGCGGCATCCGGAAACGATTTTTTTCTGCAATACCGGCACGAGTTCGGGGCTCGTTTCTACACCCAAATCACCGCGTGCCACCATAATAACGTCCGTCAGATCAATGATTTCGCGCAAATGTTCGATAGCGGACGGTTTTTCAATTTTGGCAATAATGTGCGCTTTGGATTTCATCAAGCTGCGCAGTTCAATAATGTCTTCGGGTTCTTGTACGAAAGAAAGCCCGATAAAATCAGCCCCTAGCATTTCGGCGATTTTCAGATCTTCTTTGTCTTTGGCGGTTAACGCAGAAAGCGGTAATTTGACGCCGGGTACGTTAACCCCCTTTTTATTGGACAGTTCTCCCCCGGCAATAACGGTGCAGTCGGCGCTATCAGCCGTATGGGCGTCTACGCGCAAGCGGACAACTCCATCGTTCAGTAAAAGTTCCAACCCTACTTTCATTGCGGCAAATATTTCTTTATGCGGCAGACAAACCCGGGTCTGGTCGCCCGGTTCCGGGTTCATATCCAAGCGGAATTTGTCGCCTTGTTTCAAGGTAATGCGGTAATCTTTAAAGGTACCGATGCGAAGCTTCGGACCCTGTAAATCAAATAAAATACCCAAAGTGCAGTTATATTTTTTTTCCATCTTGCGGATGTTGGTGACTCTCTCTTGGTATTCAGGCAAAGAACCGTGGCTGCAGTTACAGCGGAACACGGATACACCGGCTAAAACTAATTGTTCAATGGCTTTTTCGTTGCTGGTATCGGGACCGATGGTCGCGACGATTTTACAAAAGTCTGTATTTTTAGGCATAATGTCTGTATTTTTTCCTCGGTTATTACATCTAGAGTAAGGGGATGAAAGAAAATTTCCCCTTCTGTCAATATATTTTATTATTTTTAGAGCAGCTTGTCATTGCTTTATTCTCACTGTCTTATACAGTCACGTTCCGGATGCTCATCAAATTGAAATGAAATTGGAAATCCGCTAAAATATGCTTATGGATATGAATACTTCTCTGGAACCTAAAAAAGATTATTATGCCCCTATGCATACTGCCGAACATATTTTAAATCAGACGATGGTGCGTATGTTTGGGTGTGCAAGAAGCAAGACCAATCACATTGAAAAAAATAAATCCAAGTGTGATTATTTTCTTCCCGTTTCCCCCACCGAAGAGCAGATTCGTGAAGTCGAATCGCTGGTAAACGACGTGATTTCCAGTAATTTGCCGGTAACCGCCGAAGAAATGCCGCGCGAAATTGCAGAAAAAAGCGTAGATTTGTCCTCCTTGCCTGAAGAAGCGGGTCCAACCGTTCGTTTGGTGCGTGTAGGCGGTTATGATTTATGCCCCTGTATTGGAAAACACGTCCAGAATACAAGCGAAATTGGAAAGTTTAAATTGTTTAGCTGGAACTATCAAGACGGACGCCTGCGTATTCGGTTTAAACTGGAGCAATAAACGGCTATGAAAGAATATATCATTCGGCCATTCTTTATTTTTTCTTTGTTCTTTTTTTCTGTAATTCCCGCTTCCGCAGACAACTTGAAACGCGGTTGGGAAATAGATCTTTCCCAACTGTCGTTTGATTTTAATTCTACCGAAGTCAAAAATGCCCAAGAGTACCAAAATTTTCCGGAAGCCCGTTTAAGCGCGGATTCTCAAACGGTTATCCGGGGTCTTTTAAATGCCTCCGCTGATTATTATGCAAAACATTATTTATGGAGTAATGAATTGCTGCTTGACTACGGACGTACCAAAATACGCCCTGTACAAGGGCCTTCCCTGACTAATGACAGTGCGGACCAAATCTTATTTACTACCGGTTATACACAGCGCATTTGGAATATTCCGGATTTACTGGGCGGTTTTGAATTGGGGCCCTTTGTCAACTTAGGCTATGAAACCGAGTTTACAAAACCGGCTGGAACGAACCGAAAACAAATTGTTCGGCTTACATCGGGCATTAAACTGTTTGAAGGCACTTATTTAAAGAGTCTGTTCGCGGCGGTAGTGGCTGAACGGGATTATACTTATTCTCCGGCTTCCAATAAATTGGCTTGGGAAACCGGACTAAAAATAGAACATCCTGTACGGGAAGGGGTTGTCGCGAAATATGGGATGTTTTTTCGGGATTATTTGGCGGAATCCGAACAGAATACAACCGATTTGGATTACGAATTTTCCGCGGAGGCGCGTTTAGAAGTACAGCTTTATAAAAATCTATATTTGGCGCCTTTTGTCAGCTTTTATACGGCACAGGCTAAGTATTTTGGAAAACGGGGTGAAAATCTGTATATAGGCGTTTCTCTTTCATTTAGCCACCTGTTTAAAGCGGCCGAGGAAGTAGAATCCTAAGAGAAGGTTTACAAAGCAATTTAAGACAATAGATTTTTTAAGTACAAAAAAGCGAGCTCTGTAAAGAGCTCGCTTTTCTAACAGGGTTAGCGTTATTTGTTGACGGAAGCCATGTGGGCGATCAAATCAAGCACTTTGTTGGAGTAGCCGATTTCGTTATCGTACCAAGACACGACTTTTACGAAGGTATCCGTGAGGGCGATACCGGCTTTGGCGTCAAAGATAGACGTAAGCGGGCAGCCCAAGAAGTCGGAAGAAACAACCGCTTCATCGGTATAACCCAAAATGCCTTTGAGTTCGCCGTTGGCGGCTTCTTTCATCGCGGCGCAGATTTCTTCGTATTTGGCCGGTTTAGCGAGGTTGACGGTCAAGTCTACTACGGAAACGTCCAAGGTCGGCACGCGCATAGACATACCGGTCAGTTTGCCGTTGAGTTCGGGAATCACTTTACCCACTGCTTTAGCGGCACCCGTAGAGGACGGAATAATGTTGCCGGAAGCGGCGCGGCCGCCTCTCCAGTCTTTCATAGACGGACCGTCTACGGTTTTCTGGGTAGCGGTGGTGGAATGGACGGTGGTCATCAAGCCGTCTTTGATTCCCCATTTATCGTTGAGTACTTTGGCGATAGGCGCCAAGCAGTTCGTGGTGCAGGAAGCGTTAGATACAAACTGGGTGCCTTTTACGTAAGATTTTTCGTTCACTCCGACTACGAACATCGGGGTGGCGTCTTTGGACGGAGCGGACATAACCACATATTTCGCGCCGGCTTTGATGTGAGCTTGCGCTTTTTCTTGGGTCAAGAATAAACCGGTGGATTCGACGACATATTCAGCGCCCACTTTATCCCAAGCCAAGTTGGCCGGATCTTTTTCAGCGGTTACGCGGATTTTTTTGCCGTTTACGATCAATTGGCTGTTTTCTACGTCAGCTTCTACAGTCCCCTTGAATTGGCCGTGCATGGTATCGTATTTGAGCATATACGCTAAATAGTCAACGGGGCACAAATCATTGATACCGACGATTTCAATGTCATTGCGTTCTTGCGCCGCGCGGAATACGAAACGACCGATGCGGCCAAAACCGTTAATACCTACTTTAATCATAGTTGTTACATCCTCCATAGATTTTTTACTTCTACTATATTCTACATTTTTTTGGGGAATTCGTATATCCGCCCCTTTTGAAATTACTTTTCCGCAGCGGCGGCTTCTTCCTGCCAGCCTTTGCATACGTCCACCCATTGTTCTGCTTGGGAGGCTTTTTCCAGTTCGGCCAGATTCAGCCGCACGGCTGTATTGCCGCTTCCTCCTGCGGGGTAGACCGTTTCAAACCGTTTGAGTGAAATGTCTAAATATATTTTTACCCCCTCTTTGGCGGCAAAAGGACAAACTCCCCCGGGTTGAAACCCCGTCAATTGCTCCACCTCCTCAAAGGAGGGCATTTTGGGTTTAATTCCAAAAAACGCCTTAAATTTTTTGTTATCCACCTTTGCATCTCCGGCCGCTACCAGCAAAACGGCCTTGCCGTCCAACTCAAAGGAAAGCGTTTTGGCAATTAAGGCTGGTTCGCAGCCTAAAGCTTGCGCCGCCAGCGCTACTGTGGCGCTGGAGGAAGCTAATGTAATCAGCCGGTTTTCCAATCCAAAACAGGCTAAATATCGGGTTACTCTTTCAACTGAATTCATACGCTATATTGTAGCTTTTTTAAAACAAGGACGAAGATCGGATTAGTTTATTCTGTTGTAAGTCATATAGATAAACGGATGACGGAGAAACGGCTTCTTTCGGAAACAACAACAAGGCTGTTTCCTCAGCAGACCATTTTATTCGTTGCGTTTCGATTTTTAAAAGCGTTGCATCTGGATGTTCTAGTAAAGCTTTTTGTAATTCTCTATGGGAGAAACGGTATGAAACATTTTTTTCCCACTCTACTTTTCCAAAAGAATTATATAAAGCGGAATAGGTAATGTATTCATCAATGTTTAAATGGAACCATCTTTTTGTATCGATATAGAAAGGAACAGCTGCCTGGCCGCCATGATGGTAAGCTTCTACTAAAATTTTTAGATAAGAAGCAGGAGTCACAAAAGAATATTCATTTTCTTGAGTCTTAGAGAAACTCCCGATATGAATCCCTATCAATTCTTCTCGTTCATTTAAGACGGGACTGCCGCACATACCGTTTCGGGGGCTTCGTTCAACCGGTATAGTAGTATGAAGAACGAAAGGAAATTCTCTTAAAATATACCGATTGGGCGTATAGATAAAACCCCACCGTGCTAATGAAATAGAATGTAGCGTGCTTGTTTTGTCTATATCGCTGGCAATAGAATAGGGTTGTAGTAAAGGCTCAATGTCTTTGGGAAATTTAACCAAAGCAATGTCCAGCATATTGGCCGGAGAAGCTGCTACAATTTCAGCAGTAAATTTTTGAGGCGCAACTCCTTTTTTATATAAAACTGCATTAAACCGGCGGGCCACTCCAAAAGGATCTTTTGGATCGGAAGAAACAATATGGGTTGCAACAACTCCATAAATCTCTTTCTTCCCGTTATATTCTAATTTAAAGACGGTGCCGGAAAAGCGTAGATCCGGGTCTATATTTACGAAGGGTTGAAAGACATGATAGTCGGGGTAAAAGCGGGCCGTTTCTCATTTAGAAATGATTTTTTCCTGAATTAGAGAGGGGTTATCAATAACAGGAAGATTTCCATGTTCGGAAATATTTTGTATTCCCGGAGGAAGAAGTTTCAAGGATGGGATAGACTTGACAGAAATATTCTTAGTCTCAAGAAGTTTCGAGATAAGTTTAAGCGGTTTTTTGGCATGTAAAGGTAAATGAATTAAAGTAAACAGCAATAAAAAGATTAAAACTTTCTTCATAACAGTTCTCAACCGCGATTCTGTTTGAATTTAATAAATTTGCTTAACGTTGTGGAATAATAAAGATGTATTCTTGCTTCTGTTTGATTTGTCAAAAGGGTATTCTTTGCGCAATAGCAGTTTCTGATTTTCTAAATCATAAATATATGCGGTCTCCGTTCCGTTATAAAATATGGATTTATCTTCTATAAAAGCGAAACCATTGTCTGACCAAGCGGCGTTGCGGGTAGTAATAATTAAAAATTTAGCCTGAGGATTTTGCCCTAATGCACTTAATAATTTGGAATACGAGAACTTAAAAGGCACCCAATATTGCCAAATTTGATTTTTCCCCTCATCCGCCAGCGCAACATAAAAAATATATTCATTCAAGCCAAATTCCGCAATTTTTTGACCGTTGACATAAAACGGCAGAGTGGCCTCTTCCTGATGGTATGCTTTTACTAAATTATTTAAATAATTGGAGGGGGTTCCATACGCCCTGTCCGAATCAGGATCTTGTCTGTTTTTAGTGCTTCCGGTATGTAGAGCTACTACTTCCCCTTTTTTATTGAATATAGGGCTTCCGCACAACCCACTTCGTTGTTTAGGAGGAGCGGGAAAATCAGTCCGGATTGAAAAAGGAGTTTTAGAGATTACGGTCCGACTTGCTACGGGGAAAAAACCGTCGACGGAATAGCCCGCTGAGGATAAATTATTCTCATGCTCAAGGCTTCCCAATTGGTAGGGCACTAATAAAGGTTCTATTTCTTTTGGAAATTTCACTAGAGCAATGTCTAACATGCTTTTAGGGGAGACTGCCACTACTTCTACAGGGACCCTTCTTTCAGCGCCGTTTCGGTCAAGAAATGTAGCGAAAAATTTTTGGTGTAAAGAAAAAGGCAATAGTTCCTTCTCTGTTTCTGCCAAGCTATGTGTAGCGATGGCGCCATAAATTTCTTTTTTCCCCTTATATACAGTAGAAAAAATGAAACCCGAAAATTCATTCCCTGCCATATACTGCATATCTACCGAAGCCGCTTTGAAAATACCGGGGAATAACGGCTGAAGGGCCTGATTGATTTCTTCATTCAGTTTAGCATTTAGTTCTTGTATTTTTTCAAAAGAAGATATGCCAGGATCTATTTCTGGATTTAACTTAGATATTTCCGCTGCGTCCAAAGTAGAAATCATGGATTTGGAAGGGAGAGCCATCTTTTCTGCAAGGGTTTTCTGAATCAATGCTTCTTTGGATACGCTGGAAAGCGGCTGAGAAACTTTAAGATATTTTTTTGCTTCAACAGTCTGTGATGCGGCAAGTAAAAACGCACCTAAGAAGTATAATAGAAATAATTTTTTCATATTTATGCTCTTTTTCTGTATCGACTGATAAAAAAGAATCATTCTATATATCAAACAAAGAGTAAGAGAGAGAAAGAAATTATAAGTTTTATTCCCCTCTGGAATAGAGCAAAATCATATTTCTTTTATTAGAATTTACATCATATACAGACTGTGAAATTCTTTCCAGTTGTTTATCCTGTAAATTATAGATATAAGTTGTTCGGAGATTTCGATCGGTTTTTGTTCTATTTTCGACAAAAGCGTTTCCATCTTCCGTCCAAGCCGCTCGCCGGGTTGTGATTTGTAAGAATTCCGCTTGGGGATTTAAAGTGAGGGCTTCCTGAAGCTTAGAATAAGAAAACTTTGATTCCACTTGCATTTGCCAAAGTAAATTTTTTTCGGAATCTGTTATTACGACATGCGTAATATATTCTTCAACATTTAAATCAAACAATTTTTGATTATTGATAATAAAGGGAATCTTTGCTTGTCCTTGGTTATGGTATGCTTCTACTAAATATTTTAAATAATGAGAAGGCGTAACATAAGCGATATCATAATTTTCGCCATTTTTGTTAAATATACTACCTGTATGAATGCCTAGTACTTCCCCCTTATTATTTAAGACTGCACTTCCGCATAATCCAGGACGAAATACCCGGGGAAACGGCATTGTGGTGCGAATAGAAGCCGGAGTAGAAGACACAACTTTCCGGTGTTTTATAGAAATAGGATCCTCTCTTGAAAACCCTTTAGATAGGACTTCTTGATCCTGGTTTAAACTTCCAAGAGGGAAAGGAGCAAGTATGTTTTCCACATCTTCTGGAAATTTTACTAAGGATACATCGCCCATGATTCGAGGCATGGAGGCTACAATTTCTACGGGAACGGAGATTTCTTCTCCATCCACATAAATGGTGGCGGTAAAAGTTTTGTGAAGCATATCTGTTCCCAAAGGGGTAGCCGCGATGCTATGGGTAGCAATCGCTCCATACACTTCTTTTTCCCCATTATATACAATAGAAAATATAGTTCCGGAAAAAATATTAGAGAAAAAATACCCTTCCTCCGTAGCTTGGAAAATATTTGGATCCAATAGGCTAAGATGCCATTGCCTTTCCAATTCGCTCTTGTAATAAGGTGCTCTAATTCTTTGAACAGAGGCAGCTTCTTCCAATGCATGGAGTAGGCCGGTTTGACGGCTTACTTGGCTTAGTTCGCTTAATTCTGCCAGTTTGGAAAAGCGGTCTTTTCCTAAAGAAGATGGGAGGCTCTTCTCCCCATTTTTGATAAGCTGTTTTAAAGCGCCCTTTCCTTGGGCGTGGCTAAGAGAGCTAGAAGCCACGAATAACAAAAAAATGAATATGCAATATATGGTTTTTTTCATATTCATATCATAACAATCTTTCCTTCTATAAAAAAGGGTCAAAGGACCTAAACGTAATTAGGTCTTTTGGATAGCAGCAAAATATGAGGGATTTATTGACCAGTATAATTTTGGGAAACTAAAGCTTCATATCCGGCCTTTAAAATGGGGAAAGCTTCCTGTGCGTCATTTAGATTCCGTGCGATGGTTTCCATCGGACAGCTGCCTGTTTTGGAGCGGTTTAAAATATATTCCACTTCTTTGTCAGCCGTATATTGGATGTGGTATTTTCCCAATATTTCAATCGCCTCTTTAGAAAGCATACCCGTATGCAGGCTGACGGCCCCACCATAAGCCAGCAATAAAGCGGAGGCCCGTCCGGTTACTTTATCATACATCTGAGCTCCTTTTAAGTCTTTTGTTTCCAAGTGGGTTAATAACGGGCCTAATCCCCTTCCATTGTACGTTTCTACCCGTCCGTCTGGGAAAACGGCCACTAAGTCGTGTCCTTTAGCAAATTTTAATAATTCTTCTTGTGATAAGAATTTTTGTTCTCCGGTACATGCGCCTAATAATAATATTCCCATTCCAATTGCTAACAATTTTTTCATAGTTCCTCCAAATAGCTGAAAAGCCTTCTTTTTATAGTATACGATAAGAGCAGAAGGATATGTCAAAAAATTTGATTGCTTTGACGGTTGGCTTTTTTTTAAAATAAACGAGAGAGATTTCCATATAATCAAAGCAAAGATGGAGGCAAAAGAATGACGATCAGAATAGGAATTGCCGGGTATGGCAATTTGGGCCGTGGTGTCTTGGCGGCCATTAAACAAAACCCAGATATGCAGGCCGCCGTTGTTTTTACGCGGCGTAATCCGGGATCTTTAGTTTTGGAAGATAAGAATATACCTGTAGTTTCGCTTACGCAAGCACCTGAGTGGCAAGGAAAAATTGATGTGACGATTCTTTGCGGCGGAAGTGCTACCGATTTGCCTAAACAGACGCCTGATTTGGCGCAATATTTTAATGTAGTAGACAGTTTCGATACCCATGCCCATATTCCGCAGCATTTTGCGGAGGTAAACCAAATTTGTAAAAAAGCGGGTACCATCGGGATTATTTCAGTGGGTTGGGACCCCGGCCTTTTTTCGCTTAACCGCTTGTATGCCGGTGCAGTATTGCCGCAAGGAAAAGATTATACGTTTTGGGGCAAGGGTGTAAGCCAAGGCCATTCGGACGCCATCCGCCGGATTGCCGGAGTAAAAGACGCCCGCCAATATACGATTCCGGTACCCGAATCGTTGGAGCGCGTACGAGCCGGAGAAAATCCGGATCTTTCCGTCCGCCAGAAACACACCCGTGAATGCTTTGTGGAAGTGG
>CALUYP010000056.1 GCA_944325055.1 uncultured Elusimicrobiales bacterium
GCAAAAAATGGCTCAAAAAACCCTAAAAATTAACATTTTCCCTGTATTTTCCCTGCATATCAGGGAATTTGGCACAAAAAACTAACAGCATATTGCTGAGCAAACTACACACTCCGTAGGAATTTAAACCCTGCGCAAGCGGGGTTTTGTATTTTGAAATAGGCCGCCGTGAACTTGCATCATAATACAGCACGGGATTATATAAGCACAGATTCCTTGAATTTTTTAATTTTATTACAAAGAACTTGTTATAATAAAAAAGTCGCTGACATATGAGAAGAATAAAAAATCTTCATCGCTGGAAAGGAACTCAATATGACTTGTAAAAAAATATTTTATTCTAGCATCTTGGAAAGTTTATGGAAACAGCTGGGGAAAATATCTCGTCAGAAAAAAATACTGGCGGCTTTGATATTATGTTGCTGCAGCCCTTACGTTTCGGCGGGTGGAAACATTTCCTCGGATTGTACATATAAAGGAATACCGTTATACGGACGCGTAAAGATAGTGGATTTTATGCCGGATTTCCGGGTGCAACAAGTAGATTTTATGCCGGATTTACGTGTAAAAAAGGCATTGATCCCTTCTTCCTGCGGAGAGTGGCAATTTGTAGATACCGTTCCGGATTTTACCATCCAATTTGTAGATTTTGTACCGGACTTTACTATACAATATGTGGATTTTATGCCAGGAATGTCGTATTAATTTTCATTAAAAAAGCTCCCTAAACTAGGGAGCTTTTTTAATGAAGAAACCACTTTATTTTTCACACAAAGCGGAGAAATTACTATAGGTGACAAATTTTTCCTCATACGCCACAAATGCTTCTTGAAGAATTTGAATGGCGGTCTTTTTATCAAAGATTTTCTCCACCACCACACTCTTATCTTCCAGTTTTTTATAATCTTCAAAAAAACTCATCGTTTCCGACACTAAATGTTCGGGCAGCTGGGAAATATCCGTATAATGGCTCACATTGGGATCTCCCTGGGCTACACCAATGATTTTATCATCCGCTTCGCCGTTGTCCAACATACGCATTACCCCAATAATACGGGCCGGTACAATACAAAGAGGAACCACCTCCGCTTGGGAAAGAATTAAAATATCGAGCGGATCTTTATCGGCGCCGTAAGTACGGGGAATAAAACCATAATTGGCCGGATAATAAACCGAAGAATACAATACGCGGTCTAAGCGGAGCAAACCGCTTTCCTTGTCCAACTCGTATTTAGCGCGGGTGCCTTTCGGAATTTCGATTACGCCGTTTACCACATAAGGAAGCGTCTTTTTATCGCCGGGTGAAACATGATGCCACGGATTAAAATTGGTGCTGAACATCCATACCTCTTTTTGAATAGAATTTATTTAGATTATACCAATTATACAGCTTGAATTTCTTAAACGAAAGAGTAAGCCTATTTCTAGTCCAAAATAACTTCGCCGTATCTGTATATTGATTTGGTAGAATAATGGCAGTGAAACGATATAGACACGAGGAGATTGTTATGGAAAAAAATTTTGTTAATTTTAATAAAGTGGGTATTATCGGCTGTGGATTTGTAGGGGCGGCCTCGGCTTTTAGCTTGATGCAAAGCGGTTTATTTACCGAAATGGTGCTGATCGACAGCGACAAAGCCCGTGCCGAAGGAGAAGCCTTGGATATCAGCCATGGAGTACCTTTTGCCAAACCCATGGAAATTTATGCTGGCGGATATGATGATATCCAAGACGCCGGACTTCTTATCATCACGGCAGGCGCTAACCAAAAACCCGGGGAAACCCGTTTGGACTTAGTGAAAAAGAATATCTCTATTTTTAAATCGATTATTCCGGAAATTACCAAACGCAGTTTTAAAGGGATTTTGCTGATTGTCGCCAATCCGGTGGATATTCTGACCTCCGTTGCCTTGAAACTAAGCGGATACACCCCCAACCGCGTATTTGGATCGGGTACGGTTTTAGACACCGCCCGTTTAAAATATAATTTGGGACAACATTTAAATGTGGACAGCCGCAGCGTACACGCATTTATCATTGGCGAACACGGAGACAGTGAAATTGCCGCTTGGAGCTGTGCCAACGTATCGGGTATCCAGCTGGATAAATTCTGTGAAATGCGCGGACATTATAATCATCAAGAAGCTACAAAACGGATTGCGGAAGAAGTTAAAAACAGCGCCTATGAGATTATTTCCCGTAAAAAAGCCACTTATTACGGGATTGCCATGTCCGTCAAACGTATTTGCGAAGCCATTGTACGCAATGAAAAGTCTATCTTGCCCATTTCCGCTGTAATGAACGGGGAATATGGAATTAGCGGTATAGCGCTGAGTATGCCGGCTATTGTAAATCGCAACGGGGTAGAAACCCATGTGCCCCTGCAGTTAAACGAGGAAGAAGTAAAAGCGTTACAAAAATCAGCGGACACTTTAAAGAAAATATTGGAAGAAAACGAAATTTAAAATCGTTTTTATGCTCCGTATTCTCCCATAGAGCTGAGAGTTTTATACAAAATAACCGCCCCAAAAATTTTTATTTTGGGGCGGTCTTTCAATCGAATTATTATAATAATGCGGCCCGGAGTTCTTCGCCAGATTTAGGACTTAAATAGGCGGGGGGAACGTCAAACACCGTTTTACAGCCGCATACGCCTTCTTGAGCCATACGATATGCCGCACGGGCATAAGCCACCAAAACGCTGGAGGTAAATTCGGGATTGGAATCCAGTTTTAAACTATATTCAATGAGATGTTTATTTCCTTTTCCGGTCACGCCGCTTCTTAGTACCATTCCGCCATGTGGAATGCCGGCATGATTTTTCTGGAGTTCTTCTTCAGAAATAAAATGAACAGTTGTATCATAATCGGCAAAATAATTAGGCATGGTTTTAATTTC
>CALUYP010000057.1 GCA_944325055.1 uncultured Elusimicrobiales bacterium
GTGAAACCTTTACCGAACCCCCAGCCTAGCTGGGGGTTTTCACAACATACAAAAACCCCCGCGTAAAACGCGGGGGTTTCATGCGGGCAGTTAAAATTTATTCAATTACCAATAAGGAGCGTCCGTCCTTTTCCTCCGAATATGGATCCAAAGTGTTTTTGCCATCGATAATATAGAGGAATTTATAAGTACCCGGGGCAATGGAAAGAGTAGTTTCCCAATAGTCGCCTTTTTTCTTAAGAGGCTGAGGTTTAGCCATCGTAAATCCGCTGACAACGGATACTTTCTTCCCTTCTCCAAACCAGCGGAAGGTTACCCGGCGGTATTTGCTCTTGGGGTTTACTTTAATAATAACGCTTTCTTTCTTTTCTTGTGCGGCCGGCTGAGTTTCTTCGGCCGGTTTTTCTTCCTGCAGTACAACTGGATCAGGTTTCGCTTCAAGTACGGTATTAGAAGCAGGCACCGCAGCAACCGATTCTACCGCAATTGCTTCTTGCCCTACGATCACATCCGTCTGGGCAATTTCAGGAATTTCTACCGTTTCCACTTCTTCGGATAACGCAACCGCTTCCACAGCAGGAGCGTCAAACAAACGAGCCGAAAAATGTTTGTATAGGAAAAACCCAAACACGCATAAAAAAATGATATCAACAATAATCAGAAACAGCCACAAATCCTTATTTCCGGCTGGTTTAACATTTAAATCCAGATTTTCATTTTCCATAGTTTTTCCTGATAAAAAAAGCGGGCGAAGGGAATCGAACCCTCGTCTAAAGCTTGGGAAGCTTCCATTCTACCATTGAACCACGCCCGCATAGCGGCTTACCGCACATTTATTTTAGCAAAGTTTTTGCCGGCTGTACATACCCCTTCCCCATAATTATCGTCTTATAGGGCAAGCGTTTTAATAAACGCTAGGGCTTCTTCCCTGGAAGAAATTTTTCCTTCTACCTGCGCTACCGCCACCGCTTCTAAAATAGAACCGATTTGGGGACTGGGCGGCAACGACAGTGCGTCCATTACATCCCGTCCCGTAATCAAACGGGAAGGCTGGATTTTTTTCGGCGTATCAAAAAATTTTTTAAATAACAACGACAACACCTGCATATGCCGCAAGGTCTTGCCGATGTTGGCCGTTTTTTGAGCTTGGGCAATTGTCATCATAGGCAGATTGCTTTTAGGCATAATGCGCCGCAATTGGGCATCCGTCACATAGCTGGCGTAATCGGCCCAGCACAACAACAGCATCGGGATGCCGGCATCGCCCAAGTCGCGGAAAAAGTGATACGCACCACGGTCGGCGATGACGTCGTTGCTCGCCAAATTAGACGGCCGCAGGTGTTCCCCTATCATCGCACCAATCAGCCGCATATCCGCCCGGCTGTAATGTAAACGTTCCAATACCGCTTTTGCCATCTTAGCGCCTTTTTCTTCGTGATAAAAAAACCGCAGCCGGTCTCCCATTACCTTAGCCGTAGCCGGTTTGGCGATATCGTGCAGCAACGCCGCCATTTTATACAACGGTTTATTCTGCGCGTATGGACCAATTTTTTTAGCATATTTTGGAAAAGCCTTCGGCAAATGATCCAACAAATATTCCATCCGCCGGAACACTTCCAAGGTATGTTTCAACACGCCGCCCTTTCCATAATATACTTCCGCGCAAGTGCGTTGGGATTCTAATTCCGGGAAAAGAGCCGTCAATAGACCGCATTGATCCATTAACAGTAGATTTTCATACGCTTTTGACGTGGCAAACAAACGCTCTAATTCTTCGTGTATCCGCTCGCCGGCGGATTGCACGATTAACGCATGGTCTTTTTTAATTTGAAGCAATGTACGATTGGAAATGGTAAACCCCAGTTCCGCCGCCGAACGGAACGCCCGCAGCATGCGCAAGGGATCTTCTTTAAATACGCGTGGATTGTTACGGTCGATGACTTTTTCAGCCACCGCTTTCAAGCCGCCGCAATAATCCACGATTTCTTTTCGTTGCAATTTTTTAAGCAGAATATGCGCCGTCCCGTTTTTACGCGGCGTAACCACAATTTGAGGTAAGGCAGAAACAGGATAAGCTAAAGCATTAAACGTAAAATCGCGGCGCAAGAGATCGGCCTTTAAGTCTGTTCCTTGATAGGCGGTTAAATCAATTTGAATTTTTTCTTTATGGGTTACCAATCGCCAAACGCCCAAATCCGGATCCATTTCAAACACAGCCGCTTTGAGTACACGGCCTAATTCTTGGGCGGCGGAACGCACTTCAGCAAGAGGCAACGCAATATCTATATCCGAAGATTGACGCCGCAATAAACTGCTGCGCACAATCCCCCCCACATAATAGGCATTCGGAATAACCGCTTTTAAAACACGCGCCAAATCAAACAACGGTTTCCTCCAGATCAGCTCCGCCTCGAGCAGCCAGTTTCGCTACGGCATCTTTGCGCAGTTCGCGTTTTAATACTTTGCGAAGCGCATTTTTAGGCAATTCATCTACAAATTCAAAATCACGCGGACGTTTATAATTATCCAAATGCGTCTTTAAAAATTTTCTAAATTCCGCATCATTAATCTCAGCGCCTTCTTTTTTTACCGCGTACAGTTTCACAAATTCGCCGCCCCGCCCATCCGGCACTCCGATAATGGCGCATTCCTCAATGCCGGGGTGTTCGCAAATGACCGCTTCCACTTGGGCCGAGAAAACTTTCAGTCCCTTGATAATAATCATATCCTTCTTGCGGTCCTTGATAAAAATAAATCCGTCGTCATCCACTTCTACAATATCGCCCGTTTTAAACCAACCGTCCTCGGTAAACGCATCGCGCGTAGCCGTTTCGTTCCCCCAGTAGCCGCGAAATACGTTAGGCCCTTTGACGCACAATTCTCCTTCTTTATTGCGCGGCACTTCTTTGCCGTCTTCGTCCAATACAATCGTGCTGACCGCCGGAATAGCCGGGCCAACGGATTTGATTTTTTGCAGTTCTTCAGTATTGACGCTGACCACCGGGCTGGTTTCGGTCAATCCATAGCCTTCCAATATCGGCACGCCGATTTTCTCTTCAAACCGGTCTTTAATTTCCTGCGTCAGCGGCGCCGCACCGGAAACAGCAAAACGCACATTTTTAAACGGCCAAAACCGTAAATAAATACGCTTGAGACCTTTGGCTTCTTTAGAAAGCACGGCATAAATCTGCGGTACCGCCAAAATCACGGTTACCCCTTCAGAACCCATAGCACCCAGCCATTTGCTCGCCGGCATCACATTGGCTACAATCACTACTTTTAAGTTCAAATACATCGGAATAACCACACAGGTCGTCCATGCAAAAGAGTGAAACATCGGCAGCAAACATAGAAAGCAATCATCATCGGTAATCTTAAAAATCTGCGCGCAGGAAATCACGTTCGAAGCCAAATTGCCGTGCGTGAGCATCGCCCCTTTTGGCTGACCGGTGGTGCCGGACGTGTATAAAATAAAGGCCAAGTCTTCCAAATCGGCACAGGCGGAAGCCGTTTCGTCATGCACGGTGGATTTTTCAATTTCCTGCCAAAAAAGCTGAATTTTGGGATTGGCAAAAACGGATTGTGGAATTTCATCGGTAGAAAAAATATATTTTACTTCAGGCAAATTTGGCAGGCATTTTACGTAATGACGGATAAATTCCGCCTGCGTCACCACCGCTTTGGCTCCGGCATTATTCAAAATATACTCAATTTCCTCCGGTTTAGTAACCATAAAGTTCATCGGGATACACACGGCTCCCAACTTATAGAGCCCAAAATTCGCCACCACCGTATCAATGGCATTTCGGTGCGCTACGGCCACCCGGTCCCCTTTGCGGATACCGTGTTCAAAAAACATATCTGCCGCACGGTCGACTTGCATTAATAATTCGTGATAGGAAACTTGTTTTTCGGTGCCGGCTTCCACCAAAGCGATTTTATCGGGGAAACGGAAAGCACTGTCGGCTAAAGCGGTATATAAGTCTTTACGGCGAATCATAAGCACCCCTCTTTACGGTTATTTCTTTTATTGTAGTAAAAATCAGCCCTGTCTGGGGTCTAAAATATCTCTAAAAGCGTCCCCCAGTAAATTCCACCCCAACACAAATAAGAAAATCGCACCTCCCGGCACCGCTACCGTATACCAGTAAGCGAACGGATGACCCGGCGTACCCAATACCCAGTTGCGCGCCATCGCAATCAGCTGTCCCCAGTCGGCGGTGCCGGGCTGGGCGCCCAAACCTAAAAAAGAAAGTGACGCCGCCGTCAACACCACGTAGCCGATATCCAAACTGGCTACCACCACGGACGGATAAATGGCGTTTGGCAAAATATGTCGAAGTAAAATCCGCGGTCCGCGCGCCCCTAACGTACGGGCTGCCGTAACATAGTCGCGCTGCTTGACGGACAAAATATCCCCCCTCACCAACCGGGCATAAGAAGGCCACGCCACCGCCGTCAAAGCAATAACCATGTTCTTAATATCCGGCCCTAACATCGCGGCAATCACCATCGCCAGCACCAGCGAAGGAACGGCAAAAACAACATCGGTCAGACGCATTAACACTTCATCTATCTTTCCGCCAAAATACGCCGCTACGCCGCCGACAAAAAGACCAATTAAAAATGCAAAAAACGTTACCGTCAACCCCACTTTAAACGCCAATCTGGTTCCCCATATAACGCCGTAATACAGATCATATTGCTGTTCGGTGGTTCCAAACCAATTCTGGGCGGAAGGCGGCTGCGGCGCGATTTGATAACTCTTTTGCGGCAGCTGATACGGATTATTCGGGTTCTCCACCGGCGCAAGCAGCGGCGCGAACAAGGCCAACAATAAGAAAAACGCCACCAATATCAGCCCCAAAAGAGAAGTCTTATTCGTATAAATACGCTTTAAAATGCGGTTGTTCTTCATCCTTATTCCAATCGTATGCGCGGGTCTACCGCCGTATAGAGAATATCCGAAATTAAATTGCCTAACACAAACAATACCGCCACCATCAACGAAAACCCCAAAATGCCGGCGATATCCAATTGCTGGGCGGCAATCACGCCAAACCGTCCGATGCCGGGATAATCAAAAATCGTTTCCACAATAACTGTTCCCCCCAACAAGCGGATAAACTGGATGCTGGCTAACGTAATTACGGGAATAATAGCGTTCTTTCCGGCGTGTTTATAAACAATTTGCCGCGGGGAAAGACCTTTGGCTCGTGCCGTACGGACATAATCTTTGTTCAGTTCCTCCAACATGCTCGAGCGCATGACCCGCACCATTAAGGCAAACGAACCGATACACAGCGTAACAGCCGGCAACACCAAATGGGAAAGCACATCGGCAAACACACGCAAATTGCCGTTTAATAAAGAATCTATCAGCAAGAAACCGGTATAGGTTCTAAAAGAGCCGCCGTGAATAATCATATCCGTTTGCACGGAATAGCCGCCGGGTGCAAACCAACCCAGCTGTCCGTAAAAAATCATTAAAAGGAGCAGCCCCAACACAAAAATCGGCAGAGAAAAACCTCCCACCGACATGAGCCGCGCCAACACGTCCTGCCACTTATCTTTATGTACCGCCGAAGCAGACCCAAACCATACCCCGAACAAAACAACGAGTACAATAGTAATAAACGCCAACTGAATGGTAGCAGGCAGATATTCTTTAATGGCTTGGGAAACCGGCATATTGGCGCTGGGGCTGTATCCCAAATCGCCTTTTAGCACATTAGAAAGCCAGTTGCCGTATTGTTTAAACACGTTGTCACGCAAACCATATTGACGGATGACTTCTTCCAGCGCACCCATTTGGCGCGGATCTTTTACATATAAGGAAGCGCGCATCTCCGGGCTTAAACGCTGGGTTAGAAAAAAGAGCAGAAAAGTTACCCCCAACACGACAAGAGGCAACAGTAAAATCCGTCTGAAAATATAATTTAACATATTCGTTTTGCACCGCCCCAATCACAGAGAACCGGCTTTTCTTTTTAAATTTTGATACGGTCTATACGGCAAATCTACTCTTTTGTTTTTTAAATGGAAGTTCACCGCACGCACATTCATGCCGCGGAAAAACTTCTTTGATTTCAAACGGTTCCCTTACGCATTCTTCCTTGGCATAACGGCACCGGTCCGCAAAAGGACATTGCGCTTCTGAAAAGGAGCTTTTTTCTTGCCACTCGACCAGCTTATCCTTGTGAGGAAAATCTCCCCCCGCTTTCGGCACCGCCGAAAGCAACGCCTCCGTATACGGATGTTGGGGATTAGTAAATAATTCCTCGGCCGGAGCGCGCTCCACGATTCTCCCTTTATACATTACCGCAATTTCATCACACAAAAACCGGGCTACGGCAAAATCATGCGTTACAAAAAGCATCGTCAAACGGCGTGTTCTTTTGATCTCTTTGAGTAAATTCAAAATTTGCGCCTGAACGGATACGTCCAACGCTGAAACGGGTTCATCGGCAATTAAAATTTTAGGGTCCAACGCTAACGCCCGTGCGATACAAATGCGCTGGCGTTGTCCTCCGGAAAATTCATGCGGGTAACGGTCAAGCTGGTTTTCGGATAAACCTACGGATAACAACAACTCTTTTAAAAAGGTACTGCGTTGCTGCGGCTCTTTTTTAAGTCCATGAATATCCAGCGGCTCGCTTAAAATCTGGCGCACCGTCATCCGCGGGTCCAAGCTGGAGTACGGATCCTGATACACCACCTGCATCACGCGCCGTAATTTTTTAAACTCACTTTTGGAAATAACCGCTACGTTTTTACCGTCCGCCAGCACTTGCCCCGAAGTGGGTTTTTCAATTCCTAACAACACTTTACAAAGCGTACTCTTTCCGCAGCCGGATTCCCCCACCAGCCCCAATACTTGATTTTCCTCCAAGTGCAGGCTGACGTCCTTTAAAACGGGTTTTTCCCAATTTTTTCCCAGCCACCGTCGCCGCGTATAAGTTTTAGATAAATGTTCTATTTTTACGGGGAAGTTCATTTTTTACCCTCCCGCAGCCAACAGCGTATTTTCCGTCCGTCCTCTTCAAACAGCGGCGGACAAGACTGTCGACATTTGTCCAACGCAACCGGAC
>CALUYP010000058.1 GCA_944325055.1 uncultured Elusimicrobiales bacterium
CCGACAAGCCCATCCCCGGCGGGATCATTTAGCAAATCCAAAGAAGGAAGCTGAAAGGTTTTAGGATCAAATTTTTTAATCTCTCCATTTTCCGTCTCGGCAGCAGAATCCGCCGGTTGTGCCGTGTGCGGGGCAGACGCTTCTTCACGCCGGGGAAGGGTGATTTGCTCCGCTACCGGCCGGCGTATTTCAGGTTTGGAACGGTGTATTTCGGGGGCGTGGTGGATTTCTTCTGCCACGGGGCGGATAATTTCTTTTTCGGATTTTTGTTTGATTTCGGCGCGTCCTTCGCTGATTTTCTCTTTTAATTCGGCTCGCGCTTCTAACCAGCCGTTAAAATCATTGCGTATAAATTCCATGGTTTTTTGTAAAATGACCGACCAAGGAATCGCAAAAAGCATATGTATTCCCACTAAAGCCAACGCCGCGGAGAATACAGTCGCTCCAACAGTCCCGCTGACGCTCTTTAATGCATAAAACAGGGTCTGGCCTATACGGCCACCACTGATCAACGAATCTGTAAAAATCAGTTTTAAAAGGGTCAGCAAACTGGAGAAAGCGGCCAATGTAATAGAGGCGCCCAATAAAAAGAATAAGAAAGAAGCGCTTTTCTTGCGTACCGTTTGGATCAGCCAATATGCCAAAAATAAAGGAATCAGTCCGGCGCCTTGTCCCAACAGCTGGAATAGATCTGAAGATACCGCCTCTCCCGCCGGGCCTTTAGAAAAGTTAAACCACAGAATGCAAAACAGCCATAAACATAGGGAACCTGCTACGATATACAGGGCAGTGCGGATCCAGGAACTGGAAGAAGGTTTCTTGTTTTTCTTTTTGGATTTTTTGGCTGCATAATAATACTTTGGCATATTATTTATTTTACATTTTTTTGAGGGTTATGAGCATATTTTTACTTCTATACAAGACGTCTAAGTCCACAAATGTTTCTCGCCCAAGAAGAAATATCCATATAGTATGTTTTTTGAGATTTGAAATACCTAAATCCTGTGCTTAGAAATGGAGTTTATGGGAAGAGATGTTTATAAATATTCCCCGGCCTATCCGATGGTTTTTTGAAAGACTATAGAAAAGCCCCGCAGGATGCGGGGCTTTTAAAGCTACATATTTTCTTCTATTGGAGTGGCTGGCTGGACGGATGCCGGATTTTGGCCCCATGTTACGTGGTAATTAATTCCGTCTGCTTCCAAAGAGATTTTCCCCTGGCTGTATAAAACGCCCAGCGCTAAATAAAGCACCGAAGCCGACAAACGGAACATTACTTTAAGCTGCCACGAAGAAGCGGTTTGATGTTGTGACAGGTAATCCGTAATTCTTGTTACTGCGGTTTGTATGTTTTCCTGTAAAGGCATCATAGTTACACCCGTTCGATAGCAAATAAAGCGTCACCCTGTTTAACGGGCTTGCCGTTTTCAACCAATACTTTTTTAATAACACATGGAAAATCGGCGCGTATTTCATTAAATACTTTCATTGCTTCAATCAGGCAAATGACGTCTCCTTTTTCTACCCGCGCCCCTTCCTTCACAAAGGGCGGGGCCGATGGAGTTGACCCACGGAAGAAAATACCCATCAGCGAGGATTTGATCACTTCTTTATACTGTTCTTGGACAGGCGCCGCGGCAGGAGCTCCGGCAGAAGCCGCCGTTGCGCCTATATTAACGGGTACCGGCACTATGGCTGGTTTGGCCTTTACCAAGCGTAAATATAAACCTTTCTGGTCGTATTCCAAGGTGTCGATATTGTTATCCTGCATAAAAGCGTAAAGCTGTTTGACTTCTTTCAAAATCGGGGATTCTTTTGCGGCGGGCTTTTTTACCGCTTGGGCTTTTTTGGCCAGGGCCGCTTTTTTGATTGCTGTTTTTTTCATAAAAGAAATAACCTCTGTTTCTGATTGATACCAAAACTGCTTTTATTTATTTTACATAATTTTGGTTCTCTTGGGCTATACTGTGCGCGGAACGCATTGCTTGTGGATGGTTTTCTATTTCCTCCCGAAGCAGCTTTTGTTCATCAATAGGCTGTTCAATTCCCAAGGTCCGTTTTATTTCAAAAGCGGTAATGGCAAAGTGCAGTCCGCTGGCTAATTCGGGTTTATAACTCAGGTAATTGACGCCGATTACTTTCCCGGTGGATGCTAATACGAGCGGTCCGCCGCTGTTGCCTTTATTGATCGAGGCATCCGTTTGTATTGTATCTAAGCCATTGGTATTTTTAAGGGCGCTGATGATGCCTTCCGCTACACTCCAATATTCGTTTTTTGGATTGCCCACCACCAATACCGTTTCGCCCGTTTGATAATGAGAACGATCGGTATCCAACTCAAAATAAGGAAACTTCCCTTCTGCTTTCAAAAGCGCTAAATCGCGGGAATGGTTCACTTTGATTACCCGGGCATACCGGAAGGGCGGATCCGCACGGCCGGGCGTAAAAGGAAGATCTTCGTATAAGTAGTAACGGACATCACGGTTTTCTCCGACCACATGTGCATTCGTAATGAGATAACCGTCTTCACTGATAAAGAATCCGCTTCCGTGTCCGGCGGGAGTTTGGATATAAACAGTTTTCTCCATGAGTTCCCGGTAGCGGTAGTCGTTGCGGGATAAAGAGGCATTTATGCCCTTTTGAAAGAGAATACGGTTCTCTTCTAATTCTTCCATCATGTTACGCAGACAAGACCGCAAATCTTCTTCCAAAGTCTGGCGTATGCTGTCTCCGGCAGAGGATGTATATACCGGTGCAATTAAAGGAAAAAGCAAGGAAAGGGTTACTTGATTAAACCAATAGATACTAATAGCCGTATTATTAAATTGCAAATAACTGATACGGTCCTCATCTAATTTAATGATGGGAATCCGGTTTTCCGGGTTACGCAGCGTTATGGAAACGAATGTATGAAATTTGGGAATACGGTATTTCCGAACCCATAGGAAACCTTTTTCCTCTTCTAAAGACGAATAAAACTCATTTTCTTCCGTTACTTTATAATCCAATTCAGCGATATAATCATATCGTTTGCGAAATCTATATTCGTTTACTTCCACATTGCTGAATAATGTCCCCAATGCGTCCGCCGCCGCTACGGCGGCGCCGTCATCAATGCGGATCGTATAGGAATTAATAGGAGTAAGATTATCGTCTTTAAAAGAAAAAGTATGTTGAAGAAACTTATCGGATACCACCATGACATTGGCTTCTATTTTCTCATCAAACGGAGCTGTTTTATAAATACCGCGTTTAATCCGTCCGTGATAATTGCAGCCGGAGGTAAAAAATAAGGATAATAGCAATACGCCGGAAAAAATCCGGCGTACTGTCAAATTAAAGCAAACCATAAATCTATTATACTAAACTGGAACGCTGGACAGAAGCTAGTCCGGTCGAAGGATAGAAGACACATCTGCGAGAATAATCAAAATATCTATTGACGATTTCAATAAATGTTTCCCAGCCTATACGGGAAAATTCTATACACAAAAAACCCCCGCTTCCGCAGCGGAGGTTTTCATTAAATTTTTTTGTTTTTATTTCTTTCCCTTCATTTCTTTAACCGCTTCATTATATTCTTTTTGCATCTTTTCCAAGCGGTTCATTAACCGTTGTTGTCTTTTGGTTAACGTTTTGCCTTCTTGTTGCGCAGCCTGTGCATCAGCCAATTCTTTTTGATGGCGTTTTTTAAAGACACGCAACTCTTTATTGATTTTATTATAATCTTGAGTGTGCGTGACTACTGAAGCAACTGGCAAAACAGCGGGTTGCGCTTGGGGTTGTGCGGCGTATTGTTTTAGCGTATTTTCAAGTTCTTTTTTAGCTTTATTTCTTTCTTGAAGTTGAAAAAAGATTCCGGAACAATAATCTTTGCTGATAGCTAAGTTATTCAACAATTGTGAGGCTGATTGTTCGTAGCGTTGTTTGGCTAAACAATCTTCATGGCCTTTATGTTGCCCTTTTTCATCTTGCCATGTAGCTACAGCACCGCAAGCTCCGTTAATCGGTTTTCCACAGATCTCACAGGTATCAATTGCATATTTCTTATCCATGGAAACTTCACATACCTGGCGTTTATAAGCAGTTTGTAGAAAGGAGGTGTTTTGCTTCTTGGCCCAATTTTGGTAATATTCGCAAGCACACGGAGAATGTTTCTTTACATACCAGTTCGTTTTCGGAGCGATTTGGAAACCGTCTTCTTTTAAGATTTTTTCATGGCAGACGATACATTCTACATACTCCTCTTTTACAGCAGGAGCTGGCGCTACGGGCTTTTTCTGGATTTTTTCCTTAGGTGCTGCTTTGGGAGTTTCAATGGTTACAACCATGTTCATTGAAATGGGTGCTTTGGAAGAAGCGGCTGGAGATTTTTCTTCAGAAACGCTTTCTTCATTAACTACTTCTTCCGTCGCGGACTCTTTCTTGCCAGATTCCTCATCAAAAAATTCTTCTGTGAACAATTCATCATCAAAAGCTTCTTCTGTGAAAATTTCCTCATCAGAATTTTCTTTGACTTCCGAAGAAGGATTCCTTTTCGCTTGAATTTGTTCACGTGCCTCTTCTAATTCGCTTCTAAAGCCGGAAAAAATTTTCCCTTCATTCACTTGAGCCGGCTTTTTTGAATCTATATCAATAGCAAGAGCGCTAATAGGCATTAGCAAAATAACCATTGATAATGCATGAAACAGTTTCATATTTGTTCCTCCATCAAACATATATGCTTATAATATCAGTTTTTTTAAAAATAAAACAAGGGACAAAAGACCTAATTGACATTGGGTCCAGACCCAAAAATTAATATTTTTTGACAACACTTCAACAGGTTGCCGGCAATAGAAGGTATTTTCGCTGGGGTTATTTGTGATACAGAACTCTCAATCAATTGACGTTCTTGGATATTTATGAGCGTGTTTATCAATTCTTTTTTACTTGGCACATAAGAGCCGGTTCGGACAAAATGCACGGCTTGCAGCATAAAAAATGATATTTTACACAATTCTTGCAGAAAAACAGGAGTTAATTCGCCATGCACCCATGTATGTACCAGGGAGTGATAGATATTTCCCGCTAAAATTTGGGCGCAGGCAAGTGCGTCTTGCCGGGTGGGCGGTTTAATGATGCCTTCTAAAGAACCATACAAAATTTCTGTATCATAGCTGAATTGAAAAAGCTCACTTCTCGGCCAATTTTTAAGTTCTTCTTCTCCGCCGAAGAATCCGCATACGGGGTGCGAATCGGTGGGCGGCATTTGGGCCAGCAGCGTTTTATAAGCGGTAATATCTTGCGGGGAAATAAGGTCCAGAATGACCACGGCGTCTATATCGCTTTGGGGCGTTTCTTCCCCCCGCCGGAAACTGCCTTGCAACCCTACCGCTTTGAGGCGCGGACCAAAGGTTGCTTTCAAACGGACGACTAATTCGTTTAGCCAAAAGTGGATATTAAAGGACATAGATTTTCTCCGCAGACTTTTAAAAATAGAAAAACCCCGGAGATCTGTATATTCTCCGGGGTTTGATGGCGTGTGAAACTATTTGAGCAAGGCCTTTCTAGAAAGCCGTACTTTTCCGTTATTGTCAATTTCCACGCATTTTACTTCTACAATGTCGCCGAGTTTTAACACGTCTTCAACCTTGTTAATGCGGTGTTTTTCAATTTCGGAAATGTGCAGCAATCCGTCCTTGCCGGGCAGAATTTCCACAAACGCGCCGAACGGCTGGATAGAAACCACTTTGCCTTTGTAAATTTTGTTTACTTCGGGTTCAGCAGTCATCATATCAATTTCGGCTTTGGCTTGATCCAATCGGTCGCTGTTGGCGGCGGCGATGGTAACCGTGCCGTCTTCAGCAATATCAATTTTGGCTTCCGTGGATTCGGTAATGCGTTTAATGTTTTTGCCGCCGGGGCCGATCAAAGCGCCGATTTTGTCCACCGGGATTCTCATTTTGAAGATGATCGGCGCGAAGCGAGAGATGTTTTGCTTCGGTTCGGCGATCGTCTTTTCCATATGATCCATAATGAACATACGGCCTTGGGTGGCTTGGGAGATGGCTTGTCTCAATACGTCCAGCGGAATGCCGGTTTTGAGTTTAACGTCCATCTGGAAAGCCGTAATACCCTTGCGCGAACCGGTCAGTTTAAAGTCCATATCGCCCAAGTGGTCTTCCAACCCCATAATGTCGGACAGCACTACAAATTTGCCTTCGCCGGAAATGGCGCCCATCGCGATACCAGAGCAGGCCGATTTCATCGGTACGCCCGCATCAAACAGGGCCAAAGAACCGCCGCAGACGCTGGCCATAGAGGAAGAACCGTTGGATTCCATAATGTCGGAAACGACGCGGATCGTGTACGGAAATTCTTCTTCGCTCGGTACGAGCGGCATTAAAGCGCGGCGCGCCAATTCCCCGTGTCCGATTTCACGGCGGCCCGGAGAGCGGTCCGGTTTGCATTCGCCGGTGGCGAAGCCCGGAAAGTTGTAATGCAGCATAAAGCGTTCGTAGGTGGTATCGTCCAGCCCTTCTACCATTTGCTGGTCATCGGGCGTACCCAAGGTGGCAACTGCTAAAGATTGGGTTTGACCACGGGTAAATAAAGCAGAGCCGTGCGCACGGGGCAAGAGACCGACCATAGAGCTTAAGGGTCTAATTTCGTCGGGTTTGCGTCCGTCTACGCGCACGCCTTCGTGCAATACCAAATTGCGGGATTCTTCATACATAATGTTTTCCAACGCGATGCCGGCATAGGTGGCGGCATTGTCCGCGTAGTTGGCGGTCAGCTCTTCGGTAAACGAAGCTTTCAGCTGGGCCACCTGCGTATCGCGGGTTTGTTTGTCGGAAAACGCGTGCAGAATCTTTTTGGCTTCTTCGCGGAATTTGCCGTTGGCCAATTCCACTACTTCCTGCGGCAGTTTTTCAACGACGTATTCAAATTTCGGTTTGCCGGCCAGTTCGCGCAGTTTTAATTGAACGGCGCACATTTTGTCGATTTCCGGCTTGGCGACTTCCATCGCTTTGATGATGGCGTCTTCTTCCACTTCTTTGGCACCGCCTTCCACCATTAACAACCCTTGCGCCGAACCGGCAATGACCAAGTCCATATCACAAACTTCTTGTTCTTCTTTGGTGGGGTTGACGATGTATTGTCCGTCTTTGCGGCCGATGCGTACGGCGGCTACGGGTTCGTTAAGCGGAATGGAAGAAATGACTAACGCAGCGGAGGAAGCTAATACGGAAAGGATATCCGCATCATGCTTATCATCGCTGGAGATGACCATCGCCGTCACGTTGGTTTCGCAGGCGAAACCTTCGGGAAAAATCGGACGGATGGTACGGTCAATAATACGGGAAGAAAGCGTTTCTTTCTTGCTGGCGCGGCCTTCACGTTTGAAAAAACCGCCGGGGATTTTACCCGCGGCGTAAGTTCTTTCTTTATAATTGACGGTAAGCGGAGTAAAATCGGAAATACCCGGCTTTTGCTCCTTGGTGGAAACGGCTGTAGCCAACACCATGGTTTCTCCCATCGTGGCGACTACGGCACCGTCTGACTGCTTGGCGATTAGACCGGTTTCCAGCTTAATCGTTTGATTGCCGACGGTTACTTCCACATTTTGAATGTCAAATTTGTGGTTGAAATTTTGCATGAGAAACTATTTCCTTAATTTGAGTTCTTGGGTTACTTTTTGGTATTTTTCAAAGTCGGTTCTTTTGAGATAAGCGAGCAAGCGTCTTCTCTGGCCGACCAATTTATTAAGGCCTCTTTCACCCGCGAAATCTTTCGGGTTGGCTTTGAGGTGATTAGAAATATATTGAATGCGTTCCGTAATAAGCGCAATTTGCACGGCGGCAGAGCCGGTGTCGTTGGCGCTGGATTGGAATTTGCTGATGATGTCTTTTCTGTCTTGCATCGAAAGTACCATTTTTTTGTACACTTAGATTGTTTTCTGCCGACCAAGCATTCCTTATCCCAAGGGATACCGAGCCGGAGGCCAATCTTCTCCTATTTTCAATTTTTATACTTACTTAAAGTACAGATTTATTATACCAAATAAAAAGGATAAAGAACATACATCCGTTCCTTATCCTCTTTCCTTGCATAATAGTATATCAAAATTAGAGCATTTCTCCCTTAAATTCAGATACAGAAAGATATCGTTTCTTCTAACATCTAGCAAATCCTAAGCAGATAGAATAGATCTTTACGTGTAACCCCAAAGACCTGCTTGAAAATCTTTAAATGGGTGGTTTATTATCCTGCATAATACAGCCCTTGCGTAGGTTTACACAAGGGCTGTATGCAGGTTAGTATGTTATAGCCATTAATGATTTTTCAACAATGAATAAAATTCGTAACGTAATTCCTGGCTGCCATACATGCCTTTCTTAACTGCATTTTCCAGAAATTCTTTTATCAGGGAGATATCAGTATATTCCCACTTGATTCTTTCGAAGAAAACTTTCCTTTTTCCTACGATTTTATTACCTTCTATTTCCCAGGAATATCTCTTCATAAACGTAAGCAAATTTCTCAAATTTTTGTTTGCCAACGCAAGATCCCATAACTCATTAATTTCTTTAGCGATTTGTTGAGCTTCTGGTATTGGTATAGAACTGGCCAAAATAAGGTCATCACTCAGCTTAAAAAAATCCAATTCAGTCGGAAAGATGTCTTTTTGAGTTTGAAACCTTTTTTGTATTATTGCTAGTTTTCCCCTTAAATCTTCAATGAGAGGAGCACTATATTTGGATAGAAGCGCTTCTATTTTATGTTTTGTTGCCAAATCTTTTTCTTGTTCAAGCGATCTATGGATATTTTCTAATAACGCAGCTTCTCTATATTCTTGCAAGGTTCTTTCTTTTCCAAGATTTCTTTGTGGAAAACGTTTGGACTGTTTCGTTGAAAACCACCAATTCAACACACTCAATGTTTGTTCCGGAGAAAGCGAAGTGCTTCCTAATAAATATAGAGCTTTCCCAGCATATAAGTCTGTTAAATCTTTGGATACATTTGCTTCAATTTCTTTAAGCATCTGTTCGAAATAGACAGGATTTATTCCTTTTGCTGGAGCCCCTTTCATCAGTAGAATCACGTCGTCTGAAGAAAAGGAATTCATCCAATTTTCTGCAAATTTAGCCCATGATTTAGCTGTAATTTGCTTTTTAGGTAGAATTTTCAATCCCTGTATGATTTCCTTAATAGGCTGTAAATTTTCCGGTAACAAGTCTTTTACGGCCCGCTCTGCCAAATCATTCAGTTTCAAGGCTAACAGAGATTCTTCATCTGTGATCTCTTCTTTCAACTGGGGAAGCTTCCCAGCATGTTTTTGCATCCAAATTTTGGTATCGATTACTACCAAAATATCATTTAAATACTTTTCTTGAAAGTCAGCTATTGCAAACCAAGCACTTTCTCTATATCGAGGAGCAAACAAACTATTAAAATTCTGATAAAAAGCCTCCATATAAAGCCTATCTTGGGAAGGAATCACATAGGATTTTCCTTTGATCTTTCTGAAAAACTGTCTATCCGTTTTAGCAAAAGCTTGTTTAATAGCTGCCAGTTTACCATTCAAGTAGCCTTCCGGTAAAGATTCTGAATTTAATAATAAGCTATTGAAAGCTTCAGAACCATTTTGAAAAGTAAATGCAGCGGAAGAGGAAGGAATGATCCTGCCTTCGGAAAAATATTTTTCATATAAATATCTATTTACAACACCTGCTTCTATTACAGCTTTTGTTTCAGTTTGAAGTCTAATTTCTTCAGGTGAAATTGCAGGAAGTGTTTCTCTTGGTTTTCTCATTTTCGGAGAGGCAGTAGCATTTGGCACTTGTAATTCTTTGAGACTTTGCATGGAAGATTCTGCCAATTTCATAGGCTGAAGATCTTTCAGTTGCTGCATATTATAATCAGATAACATGCCTTTAGCATATAGTTGTTCTATCGTGGAAGCCGATAAGATAGATGAAATTTCTTTAATTTCTCTACTAGAAACCACATCTTTCTTGAGCAAGGCTCTTTGAACTTCCGGAGAAAGAGTTTGTAGTTCTTTTATAACGGAAGAAGGCAGAGCCGTCTTATAACCAAACAATGCACGTACAGCGTTTGCATAAGCACTTTCTGTTCTCAAACTCAATGCCGTTTTGATAGCATCTATTTTTCCGCCGGCAAAAGACGGGGTGCTCATCAATGTAATGCATAGTCCTAGGATGAGCAACTTATGTGTTTTTTGTGTGGAAGGCATAAGTAATTTTTATTCTCCTATACTTAAAATTACTTCTATTTGTATTTTATTGGATTGAGAGAACGGCAACAAGGGTCAAAGGCCCTAATTGTTTCTGG